>CAIWCT010000110.1 GCA_903911225.1 uncultured delta proteobacterium | reverse complement strand
GGGGCTTAAACAGATAAAAAAAGTGTCCCCGCCCGAGGTGCGGCCGGGGTTTGGCCTGTGCAGCCCCGATGGCGCCGGGTACACCGACCGTGCCGCCTATGCTGCGGCCATGGGCCACACGGAAGGCCTGCCGCTGGTTGCTGTGCTGATGCATGGCGGCATGTATTTCCGTGATAGCCTCCCGGTTGTCTCGGCCATGCACGAGCGTTTGAAAGGCCGCGTTAATCTTCTGTTTATTTTTTCCATGGTCGAGCACAATCTCGAAGCATTAAATACCTACTGCGATGGGATCGACCTGCTGGTAACGCTCCAGTATTTCAGGCTCTGGGGCGGGCCCTACGGCGGCAGCCCCGAGGGCACCTATGCATTTCTCGAAAAGCACGACGCGCCTCTTTTGATAGGGCTGCGGGCTTTTGAAACCGGCCGCGAGACATGGTTGAAAAACGACCGGGGCATCAGCCCCATAGAAACGACGCTGGGGATAACGCTTCCCGAGCTTGACGGCGCTCTTGAGCCCCTGCTGGTATCTGCTCTTGACACCTATGATGATGCAGCACTGGGAAGGGTGAAAGAGCCTGCCGTCATAACCGAGCGCATTGATAAGCTCTGCAGCCGCATGCTGCGGTGGCTCGCGCTGCGGCATAAGCCGAACGCTGAAAAAAAACTTGCTATACTTACCTACAGCTATCCGCCCGGCGAGGCAAGTCTTGCCAGCGCCGGGTATCTTGATGTATTTTCAAGCCTCACGGTTTTTCTTGAAAAGCTGCGCAGCCGGGGCTATCAGGCAGGTCTGCCTGCTGCAGACATGAAAACGTTTTTTCTTGAGCACGGTATTGTAAACAGCCCTCTTTACACACAGAAACAGGGCATTCGCATACCAGCGACAACCTATAGCCTGTGGTTTCACGAACTGCCCCGTGAGGCCCGCGATGCGGTTATAAGGCAGTGGGGCGAGCCGCCGGGGGCCATCATGGTTGATCACGGCGACATACTGCTGCCGGCCGTTATTCTTGATAATGTTTTTCTCGGCGTGCAGCCCACGCGCGGAGTGCATGAAAATGACGACGCCTCCTATCATGACAAGGGGCTTCCACCGCATCATCAGTATCTTGCTTTCTACCTTTTTCTTGAAAAGGCCTTCGGCGCCGATGCCATCCTTCATTTCGGCATGCACGGCACCCTTGAGTTCATGAAAGGCAAGGAGACGGCGCTTTCTGAAAACTGCTTCCCTGATATCCTCATCGGCACACTGCCCCACATTTACTATTACTGGATTGGCAACCCCGCCGAGGCCACCATTGCCAAGCGCCGCTCCTATGCCCTGTGCATCTCCCACGGCTCGCCTGCCATTAAAACAGCAGGCCTGTATGAAAAGTATCTGCTCCTTGAAGATCTGCTGGACCAGTACCGGGATTCTCCGGCGGGGGAGACTAAAGACTTGATCTCTGAGCTTGCCGCAGAGCTGCACCTTCCTGCTGATGTTGCAGGGCTGGGCCGTGAGCTCTATAAGCTTAAAACCAGGCTCATTCCCTATGGCCTGCATGTGATGGATAAAAAGCCGTCACGGGAGGAGCTGTGCGACTATATTACCGGCGTGCTGCAGTTTGACCGCGCAGTGCCATCCCTCTGCAAGGCAACAGCGCAAAAAAATGGCCTGTCATGGGAGGGTATTAAAAACACCCCGCAGGGCGAGGCCGTGGCGGCTGAAATGCGGCAGGCGGTTGCAGATATGCTGGCTGGTTCTCCACCCGCCTGGCTTGCACCAGACTACAGAGACTATATTGAGCATGTTACCGCAAACATGCAGGCGGCAGCAGAAAGCGAAAACCTCCTGCGGGCGCTTGAGGGCCGCTACATACTGCCTGCCAGGGCAGGTGACCCGGTGCGAGATCCCGATGTATATCCTTCGGGCCGGGGCATGTTTGCCTTTGATCCGCGGCTGATCCCGACTATTGTTGCGGAAGCTCGCGGCAGAATGGCTGCTGAAAAGCTTATTGCCCATTATCATGCACAGCATGGCCGGTATCCTGAAAGTATCGGTATTATTCTCTGGGGCTTTGAAACCATGAAGACCGGCGGCGACACCATAGCCATGATCCTGCACCTTCTGGGCATGCGCATACTCCACAAGAAAAGCCTGTGGGTCAAAGAACTTGAAGTCATACCGCTTGAAGCGCTGGGGCGGCCCCGCATTGATGTTATGGTAACTATATGCGGCATCTTCCGGGATACCTTCGCCGGCCATATCGACCTTTTGAACCGGGCATTTTTAATGGCTGCGCAGCTCGAAGAACCACCTGTTGATAATTTTATCCACAAGCATGCCATGCCCGCATCAGGTGAAGAAACTGCTGTTGCGCCGGTTCGCATATTCGGCCCTGCACCAACAGAATATGCAACGGAGATTACCACCATGATTGAAAAAAGCTCGTGGAGTGAAGAGGTAGAACTATCGCAAGCATTTGAAAATAATATGAATTATGCCTACACGGGTGCCGCGGTGCAGCAAAATGCCGCCGCCTTTGCCGGCATGGCCAAAACCGTTGACATGGTTGCACAGGAGCGCGATACGGTGGAGTTCGATATAACCGATCTTGACCACTATTATGAATTTCTTGGCGGGCTGTCAAAAGCAGCCGCCTCGCATCGCGATGAGGCCGTTGACATCACAATTGTGGATCAGACGGAATCAGAGCCCGAGGTTGAAACTCTGTCGGCTGCCATCGAACGGGGAACGCGATCCCGCACGCTTAACCCGAAATGGATCGAGGGAATGCTGGCCCATGATTTCCACGGGGCCAAGAAAATCAAGGACCGCGTTGAATATCTTCTCGGTTTTGCCGCGACCACCAACAGCGTTGCCGACTGGGTCTTTGATTCCGTGGCCGACACGCTCATGCTTGATCCCGAGATGCTCAAACGGCTGCAGGCCAATAATGCCTATGCAACAAGCCGGCTTGCCGAGATTCTGCTTGAGTCCCAAAGCCGGGGCTACTGGAAGGCTGATCAGCAGCGCCTGCAACAGGTGCGCGATATTGTCATGGATATTGAAAACGGACTGGAATAGTTATTCGATATGGATCAGTTTTTTTATAAAGGAGCTTACTATTCTTAATGTCGCTCTGGTGCGTAGACAGGACACTGCATGAGTTGTAAAATTTTCGAGTTGCAGTATTCTTGTTGACAGGCAAAAACAAAACAAGTAAAAGTGTAATTACTTTTTTACAGGAACCAGAGATGGTTTAAAAGGGAAGACGGTGCAAATCCGTCGCGGACCCGCCGCTGTAACCGGGGACTAAGGCTGCATCAGAGCCACTGTCTGAAAAGATGGGAAGGCGCAGCATGAAGGATGATCCGGGAGCCAGAAGACCTGCCTGTAATATATATTGTGTGATGCATCCCCGTGGTAAAGGGACTGCATCGTCTATCAGTGGATAAAAAACGGCTATCCCCTGACTCGTGCTCTCACGCGGGTCAGGGGATTTTTTTTATTTAAACCACACATGAAGAGGAGGAACAGGTATGCACATCATGGAAGGTTTTTTACCGGTTACACATGCAATCGGGTGGAGTCTGGCTTCAGCGCCGTTTGTCGGCTATGGTCTGTATGTTATCAAGAAACGAATAAGGGAAAAGCCTGAACAGCGAATGCTGCTGGGTGTCGCCGCAGCCTTCACCTTCGTGCTGTCGGCGCTTAAGATGCCGTCGGTGACGGGAAGCTGCTCGCATCCTACCGGCACGGGGCTTGGCGCCGTGCTGTTTAGTCCTGGCGCCATGGCCCCCATCGGAGCGGTGGTGCTTCTGTTTCAGGCATTGCTTCTGGCTCATGGCGGACTCACGACGCTCGGGGCAAATATCTTTTCCATGGCCGTGGTTGGCCCTTTCGCGGCTACCTTGGTCTACCGATTGGCTCGCGGAATCAAGCTTCCCTTCAGCTTCGCCGTCTTTCTGGCCGCTTCTCTGGCAGACCTTTTGACCTATGTTACCACCGCAGGGCAACTGGCTTTTGCCTTCCCTGATCCGGTCGGCGGTTTTGCCGTTTCTTTCGCTAAATTTTGCGGTGTCTTTGCGGTTACGCAAATCCCGCTGGCGATTAGTGAAGGGCTCTTAACAGTCGTCGTTTTTAACGCACTGACTCGCTACAATGCACGCGAGCTGCAGGATATGAACGTATTGACCGGACAGGAGGTGCGGGCATGAAAAAGTATCAGAATATTATTCTACTGTTTCTGGTCGTTGTGCTGACAGCACTGCCGCTCTGGATGGTAAAGACGCCGGAGCCTGGCCCTGACGGCAAGGAAGTCGAAATTTTCACCGGCGCTGATGGACAGGCAAAGGATTTGGTCGGCACAATCGCCCCGGATTATAAGCCATGGTTCAAACCGTTGATGGAGCCCCCGAGCGGCGAGATTGAATCACTGCTGTTTGCGCTGCAGGCTGCGTTGGGTGCCGGTTTTATAGCCTATTATTTGGGGGTATCCGTGACCCGTACAAAAATGCGCAAAGCGCAGGAGCAAGGCAAAAAATGCTGATTGAGCAGTGCGCCTATGCAAACCGTTTACGCCTAGTGACACCGGCCGCCAAGGGCATTTTCTGTCTGTGCGGTGTTATTGCATCGTTTTCCGCTGGCACCCCTGCGGCTGCCTGTGGCGTGGCTGCTGCTCTTGCCAGTGTAACGGTTCTGGGTGCAGGCATACCAATGGGGCGTTATTTGCGGGTGGCGGCGCCGGCGCTTCTTTTTTTGGGTACCAGCGCCTTAACGCTGGCTGTTTCGCTAACTCCGGAAAGCCTCAACAATGGCTTTTCGATCCGGATTGAACGCACATCTGTGCAGGCTGCAGCGCAGGTCGTCGGGCGGTCTCTTGGCGGACTGGCCGCACTCCTTTTTTTGGCCATGACTACTCCGCTTACCGATATTATCGGACTGCTGCGCCGCCTCAGGACGCCGGAAACGCTTCTTGATATCATGGTTCTCTGCTATCGCACGCTTTTTGTTTTCTCCGAAGCAGTACGGGAGACCACAACAGCCCAAAGCGCCCGGCTTGGCTATGCAACAACGCGGCATGCACTGCGCTCCATGGGCATATTGACGGCTAATCTGACGGTGCAGGTCTGGCAACGCTCACAGGCGCTTCATGTGGCGGCCATGTCCCGCAATGGTGATGGCCCATTACGGTTTTTAGAACATGACCATCATCATTCTGCCCGGGATTGTTTTGTTTTTCTCGCCGGAGGCAGTTTGATTATTTTTTTGTCACAGGTACTGTCATGAGCGAAAAAATCAAGGATAACATTTTTGAGTTACAGGATGTTTGCTTCCGTTACCCTGACGGAAGCAGAGGCTTGGAACAATGCTCGCTTTCAATTCATAGCGGCAGCCGCACAGCGGTGCTCGGGGCTAACGGCTCGGGCAAGACAACGCTTTTCCTCCATTTCAACGCCATATTGCGACCGCAATCAGGAACCATAGTATGCAGCGGCAACCCTTTAAACTACAGTCGGCAGAACTTGCATGCCCTGCGCTCCCGCATCGGCCTGGTGTTTCAAAACCCCGATAGCCAGCTTTTTTCTGCCAGTGTTCGAGAGGATGTGTCCTTCGGCCCGCTGAATCAAGGAATAAACAAGCAGACCGTTCGCGAACGAGTCGAGGAAGCGCTTTGCAGCGTTGGAATGATCGACTGCGCAGAAAAGCCGGTACATAATCTGAGCCACGGCCAGAAGAAGCGTGTCTGCATTGCAGGAGTTCTTGCCATGCAACCGGATATAATGATTCTGGATGAGCCGATGGCAGGGCTTGATCATTCTATGCAAAATGATTTGGAAATTCTACTGCAGCGACTGCATGCCGACGGTATGACTATTCTGCTGGCCACCCACGATATTGATTTTGCTTACCGCTGGGCTGACCGAATACTTCTGATGGATCAGGGCCAAGACGTTGTATCTTGTACTGCCGCAGATCTCAGCAAAGAGACAGAGCAACTTCATGCGCTTGGTTTAGGCATACCTAATGTAATTCAACTGCACCGTTTACTTGCAGCAAAAGGATTGTTGCCCCCTGGAGAACGTCAGCCACTTTCGTTTACCGAACTTGTTGGTTTTCTTGAACAGCGTTTATAAAACAGAAATGCTTTATTAGGTTTGGCGTTCAATCTCATGAAAGAAAAATAAAATGTTCGTAAAAATAATGATTGTAGCGTTGTTAATGGTTTTGTGTTTATGCGTTAAAGCACCTTCAGCGCAGGGCGCTTATATTCCCGAGCTGAGTGTTGAGGATTTTGTGACAACTGACCACTTTTCCAATAATCTCTGGGGCCTGCATGACAAGCTTGAAGAAAAGCTGGGCCTGTCTTTTGAAATCGTTTATCTGCAGGACATGTTCTGGAACACCCGCGGCGGCATGAATACAAAGGACTCGGGTGAGTATCCACGCCTGATGGGTTTGTACCTAGAGCTTGATACAGGCAAAGCAGGGCTGTGGGAAAACGGTACAGTCTTCCTGAGTTTTGAGCATCATGCAGGTCACAGCCCCACCGGGCGTAATGTGGGAGACTGGCAGACACTGGACGGCATGGATGCTGACCGCTTCAACCAGATATCGGAATTCTGGTACAAGCACACGTTTTTCGATAATAAGCTGTGGCTGAAACAGGGTAAAATGGAAGCCAATGTTGACTTTTCCGCTATCGAGACGGGCCTTGAATTCATCAACTCCTCGGCAGGCCTCATTCCCACCATTCCTATTCCCAGTTATCCCGATCAGGACTGGGGCGCAGTGATCGGCGTTGAGCCTATTGAATGGTTCGGCTGTAAATTTGGCATGTATCAGGGCGATATTGACGGCTCTCGCTCCATAGGCCATAGCCTCGACAATCTACGTGGCCCCATGATGATTGTGGAGCCGAGCTTCAAATATAGCTTGGGCGGTTTGCCTGGCTCGTTAAACATCGGGGGCTGGTGGAATGGTCGTAATTTTGAAGCCTATCATCGGCATCCCGGCCGCCATGAAAATTGCGACAAGGCATGGGGCTTCTACGGCTTTGCCCAACAACTTCTGTGGAAAGAAAGAAAATAACGAGTCGGCTGATGACAAGCAGGGCATAGGCGTTTTTGCTCAGTACGGCTGGGCGCCCAAAGACCGTTGTGAAGTCTCAGACTATGTAGGCGGCGGTTTGCGCTGGCAGGGTGCAATTCCGACGCGCGACGACGATGTGCTGGGTCTTGGCGCTTTTAATATCTATTTCAGTGACAGGGCAGGCCACAAGGAACACTCTGAAACAGCCATAGAGCTCTTCTATAAGGCCCAGATCATGGGTTGGCTTGCTGTTCAGCCCGACATGCAGTACATCACCAATCCCGGCGGCGACAACAAGAAAAGTGCCCTTGTCCTTGGCGGCCGCGTGGAGTTTGTGTTTTGATGTAGTTGCCGTTTTCTATGATACTGCTGGATATCATGATGCCGGTTTTTTATTATCCATCATTTTTTTCATTTTGCGTTTATCACGGATCATCTTCGTATCCTGGTACATCTCATCATAGGCCTGCTTGATAGCTTGATCAAAAGTTGCAATGGAGCCGCCATTCTGCTTGATGAATTTTTCGGCATCAGCTTTATTTTCAAAAGCCCATTTGGCGTTTTTGGTCATTATTCCCTGCACGCTGCCGCCTATGACCCACAACGCTTTTTCAGCATCGATAAGCTTTTTTGTGCCGTAATCTGCAACCATTATATTCTTGGGCGTTTTGTCCATAGTCAGCCCCAAATCCAGTGCTGCACAGTGCAGGCTGCAGGTTCCAATAAACGACCCGTCGTCATAATCGACATACATTCTGCTGTGGCTGAACATCTGCCGGTCCATGCCGCAATACTTACAATTTGGCGTTTGTTTGATATCATCCTGCGCAAAAGCAGCAAAAGTTGATGCGGCAAAAACAAACATGGTGAACAAAAATATTTTTTTCATAGACCCTCCCTCTGAATTAAATCTTTGTGCATGAATTATTTTTTAATTCCTTCCAATCATCAGCACATATTCTTAAAAACCGAATACGCCTCCATAAAACTCGGAAATCCTGTTGTCTGTATAAGAAGAAGAAGGGTTTGCACGATCTCGGCATCTGTAGCCCCTGCTTCTTTTGCCTTTGCAATGTGCGTCTCAAGCGCCAGGCTATGACCACTTGCACCTGAAATTGCAATTTTTATGAGCCAGTGGATTTTATCAGGAATAGCGCCTGACTGCTCATGTATCACTTTGCCCAGTGCCTCATTTGCTTCCTGAATGGATGGGAACTCATTTTTGAATTTTTTGAAAATTTCATGAATTTCTTGCATACTGTATCTCCTTTAGACAATAAAAAATTACAAGAACACCATTTTTAATTATAGGTTCAACAGGGGTTTATTTCAATCAACATTTAAGCGGCATTTAATGTAGTGCTGCTTATTGCTGTTTCAGCAGCAGCCACCTGTGCAGGATTCAATGCTGTTTTTAGCAGTCGTTGCAGGACCGCAGGAAAAAGGGCCGAAGTGCCGGGAACGATCGCCGGTAACAGTGAAGTGCCGCCCATAGCGGGTATCTTGTACCATGGCTGCCGTATTGCCGCAAACCAGCATGGGTTTGCCTGTCTCAAATTCATGGTGATCGTCCAAAACGAAGCTATGAGGCATTTCCTCGATAGTTCCGCGGTAGACTGCTAATTGTCCAAAGTCTTCACAGATGTCCTCAAGCCCGGCAACCTTAAAGGCTCGAATGGTCATTGAATAAAAATCAATCATGCCTGTTTTTGCTTCAATAGCGGGATTATCAAGAACGATGCGCCGCTTTTTCATGACGCGATAGTCCGGACAGCCAAGCCCCTGAACCATTCTACGGAAGTCTTCGATATAAAGCGCACCACCAAGGCATTCACCGTAAAGAACAGGGTCATGTTTTACTGACTCCGGTATGCGACGACCTGCAAAGACATCGGAAAAGTATAATTCTCCGCCGGGCTTAAGCACACGGAAAATTTCTGAAAATACGCGCTGCTTGTCGGGAGATAGATTGATAACGCAGTTTGAAATCACAACATCTATTGAATTGTCCTGTACGCCGCAAGACGCAAGGTCTTCGATATAACCTGTGCGAAAATCAACATTGGGCGTGTCGTATCCGAAACGTTGCATCTGGCTATCGGTATGCCGTCGGGCAACTTCAAGCTGCTCCTCGGTCATATCGACACCGATAACATGGCCGTTTTCGCCGACAAGCTGGGACACCATATACGCATCCCTGCCTGTGCCGCAGCCTAAATCAAGGACTGTTGCGCCATAAATAGCGGGTGGTATGGGCGAGCCGCAGCCGTAAAAACGGTCGAGGATTTCATGATCTATTTTTACATGAAGCGCTTTGTGACTCTCCGGCAGTATTTCGTTTGAGCAGCAGCTGTTGGTCTTCAGGTCTTTTTTGCCTGTTAGTATTTTTCCATAATACTGCTTTACTTGATCCATTGTAGCGTCGCTAGTAATCATGAGAATCTCTCCTTCAAGCGAGTTTGCTATTTAGCAGCATTTGCAATTTGATGACAGTGCATTTTTTTGCATAAGCGGTTGAATTACCCGAGTGAAAAGCATGGCGGCGGCGCTGGCGCCGATACAGGGGCTCAGCACATAGACGGTCAAAAAGCCGAAGTTTTTGTCGGGGAAAGCAGCCTCACCCCATCCTGCCAGCCAGGCAAACAGACGCGGAGAAAGGTCCCGGGCGGGATTAAGGCCAGCCTGTGTCAGGGGGGCAATAATACAGATGATTAGGGTCACTGTCATGCCGATAAAAAAAGGCGCCATGTTGTCATCAGGCCTGCCGACATTGCACCCTTCGGTAAGTGAAAAAATTAAAAAGACCAAAATAAATGTACCAACGGCTTCTGCGGCGCAGGCTCCAAGTGTTGATACCACCGCGCCTGTTGTTCCTGGATTAGGGTAGTATTCACCAAATATCATAGCGGTTTTAACGGATTCTTGAGTGCCCCGCAGTATGCCATGTGCAGTTTCATACTGCAGAATAGAGCTCGAGAAAATAGCATAAAGCAACAGAGCCGCCAGAAAAGCGCCCGCAAACTGTGCAGGCCAGTATACCATAAGCTTCCCCGTGGACATTCTTCCACCCATAACCATGGCCAGGCTTACGGCAGGGTTAAAGTGCGCGCATGAGAGATGCCGCGTGGTGTAAATGGCCATGGTGACCCCGAGCCCCCATATGATGGCAACTTGCAATAACCCGACATGAGCGCCGAACAGTACGGTAACAGCCACTGAGCCGCAGCCGAAAAAGACCAGCAGAAAAGTTCCGATTAGTTCACCAACGAAATGCTGAAGTTTTTTAATAGGCATACAACGACAATTCACAGGTCGGGTTAAGTAACGAAACCCGAAAATGAAATAATCGACGAAAAATAACTATAAACGGCGGGTGGTCACCCGCCCTACGGACTGTCCATCCCAAAGCGATTTCCTATCAATAAATTTGGTTACCAGTGAGTCCTTAAAAAGGTGCCTCCGATACTCGGCAGGCACCTGGCTATTGACAATCATCATATCTTTTTTCAGCTCAAGCCACAGCTTGAACTGATCCTGCTCTATTTGGCAGCCCTTTTCCGTATTTACCTGTTACTCTGGTATTCCGGTCACCGTGGGATTTGCAGGATCAGACGACCATAGATACCATCCACCTTCATAGTTTGCAGCAGGCCATCCCATCATGTACGCATAAAAGGTATACATGGCTGACCTCGCGCCTCCACCGCAATAAAAATACATTTTTTTAGCAGGTGAATATCCTGCCTGGGTCCATTTGTACTGTATTTCTTTAAAGGGAATAAATGACTGGGCATCGGAACTTGAAATGTCCACCCAGTCTCCTATCCACGTGGCCGTAGGGATGCGGCCTTTATCGTCAAACCACCAGTAATATGAATTTGTCTCACCAGTGAATTCATCCCACGCACGGTCATCGACGATGATTGAGCCCCAGTCTTTTTTGTTGATTACATCAGAAAGGTCGCTGGTAGTAGCCATGTACTCCGGGTGGCCGGAAGATACGCCAAAACTTTCGGCTGGAGACCACGCTGTTGGACCTGTCTCGACCGGATTCCCCGCCTTTACCCACGCTTTATAGCCGCCGTTGAGGATTCGGACATCGTTGACACCTGCATATAATAGTGCCCATGCAATACGTCCCGCTGTCATCGTGGTAATATCATCTTCCGCGTAAACGATGACGGTTTTATCCTTGGTGATTCCCATGCTTGCAAAAAATGTTTGGAGAACGGAAAGTTCTTTTAGATGGGAATCAGCCGGGCTCGCATAACCATCCCCATACTCTGAAGTCGGGCCGGTTTCTACTGAGTATGTATCCAGGAATATAGCACCGGGTATATGCCCGGTCGTTGCGAAGGGGAGTCCGGTCCCGGTAGTGGATATCTCATTTGTAGCATAACGGGGATACCATGACGTAAATACGATCACGTATCCGTTACCAGGATAGGTGTCTGGTGTTCCTGCAATACCGGGATTTCCACCTTTTATGAGGTCATTTACCCAAGTTGGATCCACAAGTGCCTCGTAATGTGTCTGAATTGATGGTTTGCATCCCATCATCAAAACTGTGATCACAAACGCCATTACGATTTTTACAATTCCGCTTTTCATTGTCGTTCGTCTCCTGTAATTATGTTTGCAACATTAACGGAAATCCGCCTGATGTAATGCGGCTTCCTTCCCAATAACTTTACAATCTGGCATAGTGGAATCTTATCGGTAATCAACTTGTGAATTACTCGTCGTTATCAAATGAGGTCACCCATTCTTCCGTACTAATACGCAACTCCTCATTCATTCATAACATTCAATCACGTTTTCGAAGTAGTATTCTTATATTAATGTACGCATAAGTCGAATTGATATATGTGATATATTCGATATCTTTAATTGGTTTTTCCGATATCAATAACATAGCGACTATTATCCTCAAAATGGCAGTTCGAATAACACAGAGAAACGGAGCAACTGAGGAATCAAGACCTTTTCCTCAAGTGAACAAGAAGATCGGGTTGAAGAATAAAAACCCGACATTTTTATGCTGAACTCTATGGCTAGGCCTAGAGGGGAAAAGGGGTTTTGTTTTGGCCAATGCTAATAAATAAAATCCTTTTTGGTCCATCGGAACGGAATTTATCACTGATATTCACGGTATCAGAGATTGCTGTTTACCGGACAGCTTCCAGTTGCCTGTTGAAAGCACAGAGGTTAGAGAAACGCCGATAAGCGTCTCGACACGCTTGCCTATATTCTGAGCCTTAGCCAGCCTGTAGATGGCTACCTGGCGCGCCGAGCCTCTAAAACGAGTCAACATGATGTGCAGCCGTTCATCAAGTGTCACTAGTGTCGTGTTTTCCACCAGTTTATCTGCAAGATACAGTATATGGCTTTCATTAAGCATTTCGGAGTCCTCAAAGACAACATCCATATGCCGCTCTACAATATCAGCCGTTTTTTTTAAACCCGCATCTGCCAGCAACCATGCACCTGTTTTAGCATGATCAGGTAAACCTTTTGCGCAATCATGCAGCAACGCTACCGCATGCAGTAAGTCAGTATCCAGACGACATCCGGCATTGTTTAATGCTTCGGCCAGTATGTCGGCAACCCTGGCTACCGTCCGGCAATGAGCTATGACCAAACCCGGAACATTCCATAGCCTCTGCAAAGCAATGCATTCCTGTTCGGTAGGGATGTCATAGCGCTGGTAGCGCTTGCGCAACCGGAGCAGGTCACTTCGTGTATCCAGATCAAGATGGATGAACTCGTCGGCAACGGGTACATCGGCTGAATAGTCTTCATACTGCTCCAGCAAGCTGCTTAGCCCTCCATCGCCGCCCCATACCCCAATTGCCCTGGCAATCCGCCGCCCGACAAGGGGTGGATGTCCGCGTTTTTCCATAAACACTGGATGTAGTATTTCAGCCTTATTTTGCCGTTGTGCCCGTATAAGTGCAAGAATGGTACTGGGCCTTACCAAACAAATATCTACCGGCAGTAAAAAAAAAGCCTCTGCATGACCAGGCAGATTTTCAACCCCAGTTTTTATCGATGAAAACATGCCTTGTGCGTAGTTTTCATTTATCACAACTTTAACGGGTAGACGGCTGAGTTTATGGCCCATAGCAGCCCAGCGGTGGCCTACAACTACAACAATATCCTTGATGTCTGCTGTCTGAAAAAGATTTACGGCATGCTCCAGTACAGGCTTGGAGCTTATAGTTGCCAAAGGCTTAAAGGCGCCTTGAAAGCGGGACGAATAACCTGCAGCAAGAATTATGGCTACTATGTTTGATTTTGTCATAAAACGAAATAGAACTTTTAATAGAAAATTGAATTAATAACAGGCTGTACCTGTAAGGACAAATTGATAAATTAAATACTCGTCATGGTTTCTATTGGATTTTTTCATACTGATTTATCATAGGCTGGTTCTATTGATCGAGGAGCATACTTTAGCTCCGTAACATTGTGCGCGATTTTTTAAAGTGCAGGAGAGAGCCTCTATTGATAACGGTATTTAGGTCTTGTTTCTGAGAATCACACTTGCAGTATTAGCTGTCAAACCAGTGTACACCCGCGTCGGCTGTTTGATCAAAAATGTCTAGCGTACTATGAAAAAGGTGCGATGTGAACTTGACGATGTTTCATGCCCGCTACAAACTTCTGCTTTCAGAATGTTCTAATACAAAAGAGGGGTCAGGTGACCCCTCTTTTGTTAACTTAGATTACAATGCGAATCTCTTTACTCAATCGGCAGTGACGAATCAGCTGCCCATGCATTCCATGAGCCATCATAATTTTTGATCGATGGATATCCCAGAAGCCTGAGGGTGAAGTATCCGAAGCCTGATCGGATGCCCACAGCACAATAAAAAATTGCTGTCTTTTCTTCAGTTACACCTAGAGCTGTATAGGCTGCCTGCAACTGGTTGTGATCTTTGAGAGTCCAGTCGCTGTCAAAATAAGTGTCGTAGTTGTAATGAACAGCTCCGGGTATTCTTCCACCGCGGGCTGCGCCGTAGAGAGCCTGACCGCTCCATTCATCATCTGCTCGTGTGTCGATAATTTTGACTCCGGAAGCCTTGAGATTTCCTTCAATATAATCAGTTGTGGCAAGCACTGAGGCGGTTACCATACCTGTATAGGTCTCAGGTGCAGGAGTGTTAACCGTTGTTTCAGTAGCATAGCCGCTGTCGACCCAGGCTTTCCAGCCGCCGTTCAGGATATGGACATCTTTATGTCCCATGTATTCAAGGGCCCAAAACAAACGACCGTCTGCTCCCCATGAGCCTTCAACAGTGGTATAGATCAACACGGTTTCATTATCCTCAGCGGTGATGCCGTGATCACCAAGAATAGAAGCAATTTCTGTGTTAGGTCGAAGGTCGCCGGTTGTATTGTCGTCGAGAGCCTGCCACATGAGGTGAATAGCTCCTGGTATATGGCCTGCCTTATAATCGTCTTCAGAGCGGCAATCTATAATCTTCAACTTGGAGAGATTTGAATTCACATATTTAGCCGGATAAAGCAGTTTGAAATTTACAAAACCTGCTTCCATTGGTCTGGTTGCATCCAGACCCCATTCGCGGATCGAACCGTCATAGTTTGAAGCAGATCTGGTATAGTGGAGATATTTCAGCGCAAGTTCGGGCCCCAGGCCGCTGCGACCACCGATGGTGCAGTAAAAAATAAGATTTTTGCCTCTTTTTACTCCGGCAGCACTGAACATATCGGTCAGTTCTTTGACGGATTTGATGGTCTTGTCGGCATTAAACCAGCTGGTGATAGGCAGATGGATTGCGCCGGTAATATGGCCTGGGCGGGGTTCCTTGCTTAGCTGCCAGCCATTGTACTCCTCATCGGTTCGAACATCGATAATAACGGTTTTTGGATCATCAAGGCCTGCAACCACTTCCTCGGTTGTGGCATAGACATCATCATCAACATCGGTGACAAAAGTTTTGGGTTCAACGGTTGCATTATCTGTGTTTGTTTCCCTGCTTTCGCTTTTCCATTTAGTGAGTCCACCGTCAAGAATATAGATGTTTTTGCAGCCCAAATAATCAAGCATCCAGCTAATGCGGCCGATATAAAACGGTGCTTCGCCATAAATTACGAATGTTTCGCTGCCATCAATGCCCTTAGCACCAAGTTTTTCAGCAAGGGTTGCAGGGGGTAAAAGATTCAATTGCAGAGAGGTGTCGTTATAATCTTCATACCAGATGTTGATTGCACCGGGGATATGACCAGCGGCATAGGCTGCTTTGTTGTTGGCATCAACGATGACGATTTTTGTATCCGTCATATTTTTTGCCAGCCAGTCCGACGTAACAAATAACGACTTGCCATTGCAGCCTGCTGCCAGCAGCGCTACCACTGCCACAGCACAAACCAGTTTCAAAATCCTTTTCATGTTTCCTCCTTGAAAATTGTTTATGGGGATATACCCCGGGATTATTATGGCTCCAGTGAAAGTCTGAACACAGAGCTGTAGATTGGAACATTCTGCGATGCGGCAACACCACACCAGATCCAACCGAAACTGATCGTGTTTTGATTTCCTCTGATTTCAATGACTTGATCGATCATGCCTGTTGAAGTACCGATGCGCACAACCGGAACAATCATTCCGCCGGTACTAACAAAACCGGCCATAAAAATGGTATCTCCTGCAACATCATTTTTTGAAACTGATAAGCCGAGCATGCCTGAACCAATAGTGAATATGAAAAATTGCGGGCATCCGAGTGGCAGTGTCTGCTGCTGCCGGATATCTATGCTTTTAGTCATGCCGGGTAATAAAACCTGCACATTGAAAGTGCTGGCATCAGCTGCATAGGTCAAATTTGCGGTGCATAGGGCAAACAAGGCCAGAATTGAAATCATATATTTTCGGCTCATAATACGTCACCTGTTCAAAAAGTTTGCAGTTAAGATTTTCTAACAGCATCGCAGAAGGACTGAGTTCAAGTCAATTTGGTAATTCCTATTATAAATGGTAATCCAATAGGTAATATCTATTTGTTATTTTCAAGTGATGATTTCATACTAATTAAAATTTTATGCTTGAAAGCGGAGTCGATAGTATATGAAACTGTTCAGAATGGTTGGCTTTATCTGTCTTTTGTTCCTCCTGTCAGTTCAGGAGTGTTTTGCCGGTGCCTGGTGCGAGCCTCAAGGTGCTTTCTACGGCAAACTTTCCATTAATCGTTACACTACCGACAAAACTTTTACCTCAAACGGCAGCCAGGATCATCTGGCCAACGGCGGCAAATTTTACGATACTAATATGACATTTTATGGTGAATACGGATTGCTTGAAAGACTCACGCTTTCCTGCTCGCTGCCCTACAAATGGCTCAGGTCAAGCGCATGGAACGACTATACGGAAAACGATGTTGAGAAACGGCGGTATGTGGCTACGCATTATACCGGCCCGGGTGATGTGGAGGCAGGGCTGAAGCTGGGGCTTATTAAAGAGCCATTTGTCGGCTCTGTTCAGTTTCTCTACAAGAATGCCGGACTATATACAAATCGCGAGAAGATACTGCCCGGCAACAACCAGAGCGATTACGAGATACGGCTTCTTGCGGGAAAGTCGCTGTGGCCGTTTCCGGGATACTGCGGTCTTGAAGCAGGCTACCGCTTTAGAACCAAAGCGCCTTCAGATGAATTTAAATACCTCATCGAATTCGGCATGGACCTTTTTGGACCACTGTCACTGCGGGTAAAGCTTGACGGTACAAAGAGCATGCACAACGCCCGAAGAATCCCCATACCCAAACAAGCTCGTAGCGCTTATGTCGATTATGCCACCGGACAGGTGATCGTATCAAGCGCCTCGGATGCTTCAGCGCAGGCATCGTCTAATCCATCGCTCGGACTTCAATACGACTTAGGGAAGCTTGAAACCGCTTTGTGCTTTAAACTGACAAATTCCTGGTTTACCGAAGTTAGCTACACGGCATATCCCTACGGAAAAAATATATCCGGCGGCTGTCAGTATTCGTTCGCAGTAGTGTATTATTTTGCCGGGCCGAAAAAGGCCGACTAACCTTGAACTTGCAAAGGCAATAAAGCACTCATGAACATGATGCGAAAATTCGACATAGCGTTCGCTAATCCGCAGACGCAAACACATGGCATAAGCCCTATGGTAAAAATCGTAGCCATGATCAGTCTGGTTGCATATGCCGCGCTGGAACTTTTTTACACTAAACTCAGTACCCATCCTATCGGTCTTGCCGCACCATGCATCCTTATACTGTTTGGAATATGGCGCATTGACACCGAAAAAGACCGCTTTCAAAGAATACGTCTGATTGTAATTATCTCAACCTATGCATTTTTCTGGATGATCGTGCCCCTTGGGTTCAAGCTCCAGGTACCGGGAATCGCCGATCAGTGGTACAGCTTCCCCGCTATTCACGCCATCGGGTCCCTGATGTTTTTCCTCTACTTTATACTGATACTGCTATTCGGCAAGCGCATCGATTGCGGATGGTGCTGTCCGTGCGTAACGGCGCGTGAAACCATCGGCTATCCATTCCGCGACAAAACACCGCGCAACCAATTCTGGTGGCGCCTGCGCTGGCTGAAATTTGTACTCCTGGGGCTGTTGGTGGTGTACCTCGGGTGCATGATAAACGATGTTAACACCTCCTATGACCGCGCCGGCAAACTTTATTACGACATTATAACCTATGGGTACTATATCAGTTTTCTTCTCATACCGTTCACGGGCAACCGAAATTTCTGCCGCATACTGTGTCCGTATGCCGCACTGTGGGGGACTCTCAGCTTTGCCGGGCTTTTTCACATCAAGGCAAAGCAGGATGATTGCACCGGCTGTAAAAAGTGCGAAAGTGTCTGCGACATGGGCATTCCCATCGCCAGGTTGGTGCGCGAGAAAGGCGAAGTGCGTACCATAGAGTGCATGGGCTGCAACCGCTGCGTGGGCGTATGCCCCACAAACGTTCTCTCGTCGCATTCTTTGCTTGAATCAGCCGTAGCAAGCTATCGCTCCTGGCGTAAGCACTCGGCTGTAAGTTAGGAAAGCATTTCGACAAATGCGCTGATACGGGTGCGAAGCTGGCCTTCATCGCCGGGAGAGTAGTCAGTTTCCAGGTGCAGATACGGTATGCCCTTGTCTTTCTGTGCAAGCTCTTTCACCCTCCAGGTTTCCATATTGTAGGTGTGGCAGGCGTGCAGAACGACATCGATAACCCCCTGTGCACGGTACTCGTCAATAAGGCGCGAGAGTAACTCGATCCTGGAATTGTTCGGGCTCATGCATGAACAGGCAAGGCGGATATACTTTTGTGCAAGCGCATCATAGGGGTCGATTGTTTCATCAACCAAAAATTCCCTGTCCTTGGCGCCGCCGCAGTTCTCAAAGCAAACAATCTCACCTCCGCTTTCTTCGATAAGAGTGATGATTTTTTCCGTTGCACCACCGATTGGGCAGCCGGTTATCAGAATTCGAGGCCTGCCAACAGGCGAATGTATCTCTCCGCGGTTGCAGGCATCTTTGATTGCATCTATCAGGCTTCGCACTTTTGTAAGTTGCGCGGTTTTGTCAAAGGCATAGCCCGATCCATACAGCACGCGATGCACCTGGCTGCCACGAAGGGGAGGGGGGGTAAGCTTTGACAGTCCGTAGAGTTCGCGATACACCCGGCGTTCCTCATTTTTTTCTTTGATTGCCTGTCGAAGTGTATCATCGGTTATAATAAGGTTAAACTCCTGCTCGATTCTGTCCTTTAATCTGATGATCTCCTGCTTCCAGGCCTGGACATCCTCTGGCCGGTCGTTTGCCTGCGGCAGGCGCATCACATGCACGGGCGCAATTTTGGCAAGAAGTTCAAACATTTTTTTCTTACCATCACAAGTGGTCTCCCCCACAACAAGATCGGAATAATAGAAATACGGGCAGGTTCCGGTAACGGCATAGCCGTAGCTTGATTTGATAAGCGGGCAGAGATTACGCGGCAAATGCTTTTCAGCATGGATAATGGGATCATTTGTCATGCCACAGAGCGACACGGGGACAGCCCCTGCCGCGGCTATAAGCTCTATGGGAGCAAACAGGCAGTACGCCCCAACGATTTTTGTACCAGCATCTTTGAGTTGCTGTAAATCGGCAATGGCGCTATCGCGCGTTTTTGCTAAAGCCTGAATCATACTGTCGATATGCTGCATTTTGCACTTTCTCAGTTCCAGCCAATTACAGCGCCGCCGAGTGCACCGGCTATTTGGGAGCTTGGGGAGGTGAACAGCGGCATGCCGAGACGCTTCTCAATAATGCTGACAAGCACGCGGCTGCGTGACAGCCCGCCGGTGAAGGCAATGGAGCCTGTAGGAGAAATTCTGCCTAGCAGCGCAATCACCCGGTCTGCTATCGATTCAAGAACGCCACGGGCTATAGCTTCTCGTGTTGCGCCTTTTGCCATAAGGCTTACAACTTCAGATTCTGCAAAAACTGCACACATGCTGGTGATTGGAACAGGGTCGGCGTTTACAGCAAGGCTGTCAAGATCCTCTACCTCGGTGCCGAGTATCCGGGACATGACTTCCAGAAACCGGCCTGTGCCAGCCGCGCATTTGTCGTTCATGGCAAAATCAGCCACTGCGCCGCTGTCGTCAAGCCGTATAACTTTGGCATCCTGACCGCCGATATCAAGCACGGTTCGGATACCGGGATGCAGGGCGAATGCTCCCCTGGCATGGCAGGTGATTTCTGTGACTGAGCGGCTTGCAAAATCAGCCGACACTCTGCCGTAGCCGGTTGCAATAATTGTCTTGACCGCATCATGGCTGATACCGGTTTTGTCAAGAACCATATTCAGAGCAAGGCGAGAGGCGTCACGCGGACTCCAGCCCGTTGGGATGATAACGCTTGCTGCAACTGCGCCATTATAGATGACGCCTTTTGTCGCAACCGACCCGATGTCTATACCTGCAGAATACATTGATGATCCTTATAAATAAATTAGCTGTTATTAATACATCGCTTATGAATCCCAAACCGTCAATTTGATTATTCCAATGCCTAAGCGCCCATGTATAGGTTTTTTGAATTTGCGGGTTATTGGTACAACATAGATTATGCTGAAAAATTGAATTTAAATTTTTCAATTCATCCAAAGGACGCTGTCTGCTATACGGTCATTCACATCTTCATATTTTGCAGGTGAATAGCAAATTGCGAACTATTTGTTTCCTCTATCCTAAACGCCTATTGCATAGGTTTAATCAATTTGAAAAAATCTTTAAAAAGCTTTAAATAAAAATTGTAAGTATTTAATTTTTCTGATGAAAGGATTTCAATGAAAAACCTATTTACCACAAAGAAGGCGATCTTTGCTGTCGGACTTGTCATAGGCCTGATCGCCGCTTTTCTTCAATTTAATGGCAATCCTGCTAACATGGGTGTCTGCGTTGCCTGTTTTTGTCGCGATATAGCAGGAGCTCTGGGCTTGCATCGTGCAGATGTTGTACAGTATCTACGGCCCGAAATTATAGGCTTTGTGCTGGGGTCGCTTTTATCTGCAGTTGCTTTTAAAGAGTTTAAACCCCGCGCAGGTTCTGCGCCGGTTGTGAGATTTGTTCTTGGTTTTTTTGCCGCCATCGGTGCGCTTGTGTTTTTGGGTTGTCCGTGGCGTGCGTTGCTGCGGCTTGCTGGAGGCGACCCTAATGCTATTGCCGGAATCGCCGGACTTGTGGCCGGCATTTGGATTGGTATTCTTTTCCTTAAGGCAGGATTTAATCTGGGCAGAAGTCAGAACACCTACACGGCCGCAGGGCTTATTTTGCCTGTCATTATGGCAGGACTGCTGATTCTGCTGCTTGCCAGGCCCCAGCTTTCAACAGGCGCACCATTTTTCAGCGTGAAAGGTCCGGGATCAATGCATGCGCCCGTCATATGGAGCCTTTTGGCCGGACTGGTAATAGGCATACTTGCGCAGCGCACGCGATTCTGCACGATCGGGGCCGTGCGCGATGTGATTCTTGTTCGCGATTTCTATCTCATGGCCGGAGTCTTGGGGCTGGTGTTAGGCGCCTTTGCCGCTAATCTTTTTTTTGGCCAGTTTCACCCCACCCTTGACGTTCAGCCTATAGCCCACACCAATACGTTCTGGAATTTTACAGGCATGGTGCTTGCTGGCCTTGCCTTCACCCTTGCGGGTGGCTGTCCGGGCAGGCAGCTTTTCATGAGCGGTGAAGGCGATGGGGATGCCGCGGTTTTTGTTTTTGGCCTTTTGCTTGGCGCCGCTTTTGCGCATAACTTTGGTGTTGCCGCATCGCCCAAGGGAATAGGTGAGTGGACGCCTCTTTTTGTTACTATCGGCCTTGCATCCTGCATAACCATAGGTCTGACCATGATAAAAAAGATAGGTTAAATTTTTTTGGTTGGATGAATGGGCATGGCATGCTGTGCTCAAATCAGATTAGTTGTTTCTTTATTTGGAGATTACTATGGAACGTATTGATGCGCGCGGGCTTTCATGTCCGCAGCCGGTAGTTTTAACAAAGAGTTTTATTGATAAAACAGATTCCGGTGAATTTGAAATTATCGTTGATACCGGTACGGCACGTGATAATATCAGCCGACTTGCTGGAAACTGCGGCTGGGCTGTTGCAGTTCGCACTGAAAGTGATGATATCGTACTGACATTAATAAAATAGCAGGCATGCTGTCATGGGTTTTTTAAAGAATCTTATCAGCTCAAACAAAAACGACATGTCTGTAGAAGGGACTGTCGAGCAGGGGCTGCTTATTTTTGACAGCGTTAATGATGTTATTCATGCCGAGGCAACGCTGAAGATGGCTGCATTTGCAAATATTAAAGTCGTTGCTCCGCCGCCCCAGTACCGAACGGGCTGCGACCTTGCCATCAGGTTCCCTATCATGGAGCGCATGGGAATCGAGCGCATACTTAAAGACAGCGGTAACGAGCCACGGGACATTATTTATGTCAATGAAGAGTTGATGCAGCCAACAGAAATTTGTTCAACTAAAGACTTTGGCCGCTATCTCATGGTGCGTTCGGCTAATATGAAGATTACGGTCGAAAAAGAGACGAAAATGATTGTCAATATTTCCGGCGGCGGATGCTCTGATGTGCCCTATCTTGCCCTTGATCTGATCGGCAAAACTCTTGATTCGGCATCCACACCCCGCCAAATCGGCTACACACTGTGCGCCTACACTCTTAATATCGCTTTTGATGAGGCGCGGAGACTGCTTGCATGAAAACGATGCTGCTGGCCGGAACAATACCTGATCAGAATTTATCGCTGGCTGTCGGCACTGCGCAGCTGCAGGGAACCTCCATTATCATCGACGGCCGCAGCTTTTCGCTCAATCGGGGAACAGCTGCCATGATCGGCGCTGTGTGCGCCACTGCGGATTTTTTAGGCGACACTGCACCTGAGTGCATAATCGGAGGCGATATCGGCACACGCGAAGGCAGCCGGGAGGTCTACCGTTATTTAATCAAACATTTACCCAAGACACATGCTGATACGCTTTGCCTGCACTATATAATCCCAGACATTGGGCTTCATAACCAGGTGCTCACTGCAGTGCGCAAAATGCAGGCAAAGCCTGTTATGATAGCAGATGCCGGTTTCATGTATGTGGCAAAGGCAAGCGGGCAAGCGCCATTTTACGATCTTTTCCTGCCCGATATTGGTGAGCTTGCTTTTCTGGCAGATGAAAAAGCTTCGCACCCGGCCTATACCCGCGGGTTTCTAACACGTCTTGAAGCAGAGCCGGCAGAACTGATTAAAAAAACCCACTCTTTCGGCAACGCTGCCCGATATCTTTGCGTTAAGGGGCGCACTGATTATATCTGCCATGAGGGTGCGGTCATCCAGCAGGTTGATGAGCCTGTTGTTGAGGAGTTGGAGCCCATCGGGGGCACTGGCGACACGGTGACGGGCATGGCGGCTGCACTTGTCCATCACGGATATGCCATCCCCGATGCATGTGCTACAGCATGCAGGGCCAACCGCATGGCAGGCCTGCTTGCACAGCCTACCCCTGCAACACAGATTCACGAAATCATTGCACGCATACCTGATGCCCTCAACCGCGTACTGTCTGAACATGATTGTTGTTCAACACAACAGAACGAGTTTATTTTTCAAGGAGTTCAACCGTAATGAAACACACACATATTGATGCAAAAGGTCTTGCCTGTCCGCAGCCCGTTGTACTTACCAAACAGGCGCTTGAAGGATTTAATCACGGCGAAATAACAGTTCTTGTAGATAATGATACAGCCCGGGAAAACATCTTGCGGTTTGCGGCGGGACAGGGCTGCACTGTTAGCGTTATCGACAAGGGCGAGAATATTTTCGAGTTGCTGATCAAAAAGGATGCTGCAAGCCCAGCCTGCGCTGCGGCACCGTCTAACACGCAAAATATTGCCTACCTGTTTGACGCTGATCATATCGGTTCGAATATGGAACTGGGTAAGGTTCTTATGAACGGGTTTCTGTCCGCAATGCAGAATCTTCAAAACAAAAATTGTGTAATCGTTTTTATTAGCAAGGCAGTGCGGCTGGCTACTTCCGGATCTTATATGCTTGAAGTTCTTCAGGATCTTGAGAAAAAAGGCTTTACAATTTTAATCTGCGGGACATGCCTTAATTTTTATAAAATAAGGGAAAACGTGCAAGTTGGTACGATCTCAAATGCCCTGGAAATTCTTGAGGCCATGACATCTGCTGGAAAGGTGATTAAGTTTTAGATGCTTTTTTTCAGATTGGATATGACAACACGAATATCCCGCTGCGATGTTGAAAAACGTGGTGATAAAAAACTTCTTTCAGCATATTCTCGGCACCAGCTCACCCGTAGGGCGATCAATAACACGTTCTCCGCCGATTAGGGTAGTGAGCACGACACGTCCGCGGCCCGATTCCTGGACAGTTCCAATACGGGTTGCCTCATGGCCCAACTCATGGCTATGCATGGCAGCAAGCACTGCCGGGGCATCGTCAGCTGCGCAAAAGACAACCAGTTTTCCTTCATTAGCGAGGTAAAGGGGGTCAAACCCCAGCATTTCGCAGATCCCCCGTACGCTTTCCCGCAACGGGATGTCGTTTTCCCGAGCGAAAATATCGTGGCCCGACTGCTGCGCTATTTCCGCAAGCACAGCCCCAAGCCCCCCTCGCGTTGCATCGCGCATGCAGTGAATGTGCGGGCTAGCATTTAAAATATTCCGTACAAGGCTACCCAGTGGCGCGGAATCGGATAGCACCGTTGATAAAAATCCAAGATCCTGCCGCGCGCATAGTATGGCAGCGCCATGGTCGCCCACAGGGCCGTTTACAATAACAGCGTCACCGGGCCTGATGGTGGAGGGAGACAATGGTTTATCGTATACAAACCGACCTATGCCTGAAGTCGTTATATAGAGGCCGTCGGTAGCACCGTGGGGGACAACCTTGGTGTCTCCCGTGACAACCTGTACGCCAGCCAGTGCGGCAGCAGAGGCCATTGAATCAACGATCTGTTCAAGCTGTGCCGTTGCAAATCCCTCCTCGATGATGAAGCCGGCGCTTAAAAACAGAGGCTGTGCGCCGCAGACCGCAAGGTCATTGACCGTTCCATGAACGGCAAGCGAGCCGATATCGCCTCCCGGAAAGAACAGGGGGCTAACCACGTAGGAATCGGTAGTAAAACAGATTCGTTGATCGCCAATAGCCACAAGTGCGCTGTCGGTGAGTTGCATGAGATGTGGATTACCCAATCGCGGCAGAAATACCTGCTCTATCAGCTCACCGGTTAATTGGCCGCCACCGCCGTGTTCAAGAAGAATTTTATCATGCAGTTTCATGAGATATCTTTTCCGTGTCAAGTATTGTTATGGTGATGACTTAATTTTTCATATATCAAAGTTCAAGTCAAGTAATGGTTCTGTCGATACTCCAATATAAGGAGGACAGGATATGCGTATCGCAATGAGTGGTTCAACAGGATATATAGGTTCTTTTTTAAAAAAAATTTTCGCGGAGAAAGGCTGGGAAACAGTACCTTTGACGCGTCAGGATTTCTCCATCGAGGGGGGGTCGCTTCGCGACAAGCTTTTGCAATCTGACGCAGTTATAAATCTAGCCGGGGCCCCGATTGCTGCTCGGTGGACTGAAAGCTACAAGAAAGAATTATATGCAAGCCGCGTGCCTGTCACGAATGTGTTAGTTAGTACCATGTGCGGTCTTGAGCGTAAACCCAAAGTGTTTATATCTGCCTGCGGCGCAGGCATTTATCCCACTGGTGGGCACTATACCGAATATGACACTGTGAATTCGAATGATTTTCTCGGGCAGCTTGCTAATGACTGGGAACTGTCGGCATTGAAGGCGCATGATGCAGGCATTCGGACTGTGGTCTTTCGGTTTGGTGTTGTACTGGGCCGCGGTGGTGGTGCTCTGGCTAAAATGTTACCGATTTTTAAATTGGGATTGGGTGGTGTAATCGGAAGCGGGGAGCAGGCATTTTCCTGGGTACATATTGCCGATCTTGCAAAGGCCCACTGCGTGGCGCTGCAAGACGATAGCTATCGCGGGGCTTATAACCTTACTGCGCCGAATCCGACAACCAATCGGGGCCTCACTAAAGCTCTTGCCTACGTGCTCAGGAGGCCTGCAATACTTCCGGTGCCGGCCTTTGCCCTTAGGCTTCTTTTTGGAGAAGGCGCAACGGTACTGCTTGACGGCCAGAGCGTTTTGCCCAAACGTCTTCTTGATGCTGGTTTTTCTTTCAAGTTTAAAAAAATCGAGGAGGCAATTGAAGATGTGGCAAGATGAATCACTAGTATAATTACGCCCCGCGTGTGTATGTTGTCAGGGGGTTAGTATCTTTGCGGGTATTTAATTTTAATTCAGGTTAGAGCTTTTTTTGCCCAGCCAGGGCAAATGCCTTGCATGAATTCTGCTTCTGAATGGTTTTATGTATATGAGAATGTCCATAATTTGTTTAGTGGGATGTATTTGAATTTAATTAAAAAGATTTTCGCAGACAAAGATTTAAAACTGAAATGACATATCAAGATTTCGCCATAGAAAGGATTTTGCTTCTCACCAAGAGTTACGGAATTATTATTCATGTCTTACTTAGTAATGTACGATGGATGGCTTCAGAAAGTTTTTTTCGCATTAATGGTTTCATCAGAAGCATACGTATGCCTGCGGCTACCGCCATATTTTCTGTTACTGTTTCACTGTAGCCTGTACATAATATGATGGGCATATCAGGCCTGAGTGCAAGTACCTGCAGCGCAAGGTCATAGCCAGTCATATACGGCATGGTCTGGTCGGTAATTATGAGATCAAAAGAATGCGGATCACGCTTAAACAGTGCTAAGGCCTCACGGCTGTCCTCCACGGCAACTGCGTCATATCCCAGGGACATAAGCATGCGCAGGCCCATTTCAGCAAGCATCTTTTCATCATCAACAAACATGATACGGCCGGTATCGGCCAACTGAATTGAGGTGTCAGGAATGTTTGAGATGCCGTCTTTGTTTGTTTCTGGAACAATTACCTCAAAGGTTGTTCCTGCGTCTGAGGTGCCGGCCACACTGATCCCTCCCCCAAGGCTTTTTATGATGCCATGCACCACAGCAAGTCCCATGCCTGTTCCTTTGCCTACTTTTTTAGTTGTAAAGAACGGCTCGAAGATACGATCAATAATATCGGGGGAGATGCCGGTGCCTGTGTCAGAAATCAATATGCGTATATATTTACCGGAAAGCAGGCCGGGGAACTGTTCAGCACTTTCACTGCAGAGGTTGCATGCAGCCATGCGCACCTTTAGAATGCCGCCTGTGGTTTCCATGGCATGGGCGGCATTTGTGGACATGTTCATAATAACCTGGTGCAACTCAGTAGGATCGGCAAAAATATGGCCGCACTCGGTATCTATTTCCTTCTGTATGTTGATGGTAGTTGGAATGGTTGCGCGCAGCAGTTTGATGGTTTCATTCACAATCGGCACCGGATCAATGACCCGCCGTACATAGTCTGTTTTGCGGCTAAAAGCCAGGATCTGGCGCACCAGGTTGCGCGCCCTGTCGGAGGCAATAAGTATCTGGTCGAGGTCTTCTGCTATAGGGTCTTGAGGCTGGATTTTAGCCTGGGCCAGTTCGGTAAAGCCTATGATGATTCCCAGAATATTGTTAAAATCGTGGGCGATACCGCCCGCCAGCGTTCCTATAGCTTCCATTTTTTGTGAATGCTGCAGCTGGCGCTCAAGCTCTCGCTCGCGGGTAACGTCGGATTCGACAGTCACGAAACTTATGATCTGACCGGCATCATTGCGTACGGGAGAAATATTGGCATCGACTTCATATACTTGTCCGCTGCGTCTTTTTTTTATAATAGTTCCGGCCCAGGCATCACCGCGCACAAGGGCCGGGATATTTTCGCGGAGATACATATCAATAAAATCATCGGGGATCATCATTTTTATGTGCTGCCCTATGAGCTCATAACGCGCATAGCCGCTCATACGTTCAAATGAAGGATTGACGTACACATAACAGCTTTGCTTATCGGTGATAGAGATGCTTTCAACTGCCTGTTCGATGGCGGCAAACAGCTGTAAACGAATCTCTTCGACATGCCTTTGTTCGGTCACATCGATTCCGATCGACAATATTTCTTTAAGCTGTCCGGTAGTATCAAATACCGGCCTGTTGGCCCAGGATATCCAGACACGCCTGCCATCGCAGCACATGTTTTCATTGAGATTGCTGACGAAATCTCCGGGATGCTTTCCGATGGCATGAATCATTTCGGTTAAATTGCGGCCAGTTGATTCATGCTCGGGCACAATGGTGTTGATCAAATTCCGGCCAATGATACTATTTTCACCGTAGCCGAATAAGCGCTGTGCGAAATTATTGAAAAAGGTGATCGTTCCGTCGGGTGTCCACCTCATGATGATGCTATTAGCGTTTTCGACCAGCTCACGGTACTTTTGTTCGCTTTCGCGCAATGCCTGCTCGGCGCGTCTGCGGCGCATGTTGTTGATGCTCAAAAAAATTATTACCACGGTCAAGAGACTAATTACGCAGATGATCAACCAGAACAAGCGCTTGTATTTTTCGTAGAATGACTCGGGCCGGTTGATGATGATGCTGTCCACGGGTATATCTAAAGCAGAAATGTCGAAACGAAGCATCAGCGTATAATCGAACATGGGCCGCGATGCCGATTTCATATCCACGGGTATGCTGCCCGGCTGGGCGCCATCCAGAATGCGCAGCGCGATGTGCGCAGTTTGTTCCCCATGGGGTTTGCCGCCCAGGAGCCAGCCTCCGACAATGCCGTGGCCAAGGCGCTCTTCATGCACGGCATACACGGGCACTGGAGAGATGCTCTCGATCATGGAGGCAAGTTCCGCGTGGTCAAAGACCCTTCCTTTGCTATCCCGGCTGTAGGACAGCGATAGTACCAGCGAGTCGTGATCAAGCATGCTGATCTGCTGCAGTATATCGACTATGCTGATATTTTCCGTAATCGTAAATTTTACGCTGTTTGGCAGCTCCTTCAGAGCATCTTCAGTAAGCTTTCTTGTGGCCAGCCCTGTTATAGTTTGGTCGCAGACAATATACAATTTGCGGGTTTTCGGGTGCAGGCGCAGCATTGTTTTCATGGTATTGCGCACGTCCAGCAGCTCGGGGACACCGGTGCAGTTAGAGAAACTGCTAATCATTTCAGGCTTATAGTTGTTTATCCCGCAGAAAACGACAGGGACGGGCCCGAAGAGTCCGTCTCTGTATTTTATTATGAAATCAAGGGCTGGGTCATCTGCAACTATAATGATGGAAGGAGCAATATCCTTGAATTTATGCGCAAGGTTATCACGCATGAATTGAAGGTGCTCAGGTTCAGGAAAGTGCTTGCAATCAAGATATTCGGTAAAAATATCGATATCGGGCTGTGCAGTGTTTAATGTTTCTTTGATACCCCGCATCTCATCATCAGACCAACCGTATCCATAATGGTAGGAATTAATGATTAAAACGCGCAGTTGTCCGATGCTGCCTTGCGCATGCGTGTATGTCACAGCAGACGAGACACACAGCAGGAGGGCAGTAGAGATAAAAATTATACCAAGTTTGGACTTTAGCGACATGCGAAGAAGTCCTATTTTGATAATTTTTACTAAAATAACATTATTGAGAAAATATAATCAAATAAAATATTTATCTGTAACTAATGCATGAACATGCTGTTTATTGAAATGGAAAATGCGAGGCTGCTACGAGCGCCTGCCCGAGGGAGATACCGCCGTCATTGGTGGGGACAAGATGGTGTGAGTAAACATTAAAATCAGCCTTCATAAGTCCTTCGATACATCCTTCAAGCAAGAGCCGGTTTTGAAAGCAGCCGCCGCTTAAAACAACGCGGTTAAGGCCGGATGCACTGCGAATGCGTACAGTCATCTCGATAAATGAACAGATGAGCATAGCATGAAATGAAGCTGCAAGTGCAGGGGGGGGGGCACCTTTTAACCTTTGCGTGGTTAGTTCTTTAATTGAAGGTATATAATTTAAACTTAAGGTGTTTTCATAGTCGTCGATTTTGAAGGGTAAGGCCGAAACATCTGAACTGTCTGCGACAGCTTCAAGCTCCATTGCTGCCTGACCCTCAAAATTTACTTTCGCTCTGATGCCAATAATTGCAGCAACGCCATCAA
The DNA here is from genome assembly GCA_903911225.1 of uncultured delta proteobacterium. GTDB lineage: Bacteria > Desulfobacterota > WTBG01 > CAIYCZ01 > CAIRTM01 > CAIWCT01. Next base: position 46,962 of record CAIWCT010000110.1, on the reverse strand, counting down.
ACAGGCGGCCAAGGCTTGAGCAGACAGGGCTGTTGATATTTGCAGTAAGCATTTTTTCAACAACCGCATAGTCCTGCGAATGCAGCGCAAGCGGCAGTCTGGTTGCAATAGTCTGCCACTCATCACCATAGGAATCCCGCAGTAAGCCGGCGCCTATTCGCCACGGCTCCCGGATTGCTGCTTCGGAGCCAGGTAGCTTGAACTGCCGGATATGGCCCGCCCTGATAAAATCCACCTCATCAGCAATAAGGAACTCTCCACCCCATATAGTGCCGTCAGCGCCGAAGCCCGTACCATCCATGGCCAGGCCGATAACTTTGCCTTTAATACCGTTTTCGGCCATGCAGCTTGCAATATGAGCGTGATGATGTTGAATCCGTACAACTGTAACATCCTGCATGCTATTTGCAACTGAGGTTGAGTAATAGCCGGGATGGAGATCGCATGCAACAATGCCGGGTGAGCAATCAGTTATTTTTTTCAGAAGCTTAATATTTTCATGAAAAAAATCCCTGGCCTGAGGTGTTTCCATGTCGCCAATATGGGGGCTCAGGAATGCCTGATTGTCTTTTATGATGCAAACCGCTGATTTAAGATGCGGGCCAAGGGCAAGCACAGACGGGTGATGCTGGGTCAGCATAATAGGACAGGGCACAAAACCGCGAGCACGGCGCATTAGACGCGGCTTGCCTGATGCCACCATGGCAATAGAATCATCGCAGCGTACAAGTATGTCTCTGTTATGAACTAAAAAAAAGTCCGCTATCCCCTGAAGGCGCTTCACGGCTTCTCGGTTGCCTGTGCAGATGGGCTCATCGGTTCGGTTGGCGCTGGTCATTACAAGTGCGGTAAAGTCATTTTCAAGTAACAGGTGCTGCAGTGGGGTATAAGCAAGCATAACACCAAGTCGGTTCATATGCGGAGCAATAAATTCAGATATAAACCCGGTATTTTTTTTTGTAAGTAGAACGATAGGCCGCTGCGGTGAAGCAAGCAGACGCTCTTCCTGGATGCCTGTTTCAACTATCTCACGAGCTGTATTTAAATTACGAACCATGATGGCCAGGGGTTTTTCCTCCCGGCATTTGCGTTCGCGCAGCCGCTGCACAGCCGCATCATTTCCTGCGTCCACCGCAAGGTGAAATCCTCCAAGGCCTTTTATTGCAATAATCAGCCCTTGTTTAAGCGTGTGAATTGCCTCCTCAACCGGGTCATCGAACAGACATTCATTTCCGGAGGCATCAATCAGCCTTACACGAGGGCCGCAGACCGGGCAGGCATTGGGTTCGGCATGAAAACGCCTGTCGGAAGGAGTGTTGTATTCCTTTTTGCAGGTCGGGCAAAGTGGAAAGCATGCCATGGCCGTTCTATCGCGGTCATATGGCAGTTCGTTCACAATGGTAAGCCGTGGTCCGCAGTTGGTGCAGTTGATAAACGGATAGCGGAAGCGCCGGTCGTTCGGGTCGAAAAGCTCCTGCAGACAGTTCTCACAGGTTGCGCTGTCTGGAGGGCTGTAAGCATCAAGATCGCCACGGCTTCGGCTTTCAAGAATTTTAAAGTCTGATTCATCCAGAGTATTGATTTCCGAGCATGCTTGGCCTGTGATTTCAGAAAGCGGGGGGGCATTATTGTTGATATATAAAAAAAATTCCTTCAAAGCGCTGTCGGAGCCCTGAACTTCGGCAATAACACCATCAATCGTATTCTGCACAAATCCTGTAAGGCCGCATTGTAGTGCAGTACGAAAAACAAAAGGGCGGAAACCCACCCCCTGAACAATGCCCATAAAGTGATAACGTATACGCTTGGTCATTTAACGGTTGCCCTGAATGCCTCAATTTGGCTTCTCAGCCACTGATAAAATTCATCAAGTCCCTGTCCTGTTTTGCATGAGACTTCATGGATTGCAAGTTTCGGATTTATTGCTGCGGATACGCGTTTTGCTTTGTCCATATCAAAATCAACATAAGGTAGCAGGTCTATTTTATTGATGATTAACGCAGCTGATTCATGGAACATGAGAGGATATTTCGACGGCTTGTCTGCGCCCTCGGGGGTGCTCAATAGCATAACCTTGATATTTTCACCGACGCTGAATTCAGCAGGGCAGACAAGATTGCCGACATTTTCCACAATGAGAAAATCTATTTCATCAAGATTGAGTGACTGCAGCGCCTCGTGCACCATATTGCCGTCGATATGGCAGGAGCCGCCGGTGTTTATCTGTACTGCCGGTATACCGTGGGCAGCCACGCGCTCGGCATCGCAGGTGTCCTGAATATCGCCTTCAACGACGGCAATACGATACGTGCATTTCAGTGCATCAATGGTGCGCTCCACAAGTGTGGTTTTGCCTGCGCCGGGTGAACTCATGAGGTTGATGACATATATTTTCTTAGCATCAAACAGAACTCGATTATTGACGGCAATACGATTGTTGGCATCAAGAACATTCTTAACAATGCTGATTTTCATATTGAAATTCCTTGTTTTTATGAATATCGATAATATGACGCACAGGTGCCCTCCGATGAAACCATGCAGGGTCCAATAGGATTGTGAGGCATGCAGACATTTCTGAACAATGGGCATTCGGGTGGCGCTATGATGCCACGCAGGATATCGCCACAGCGGCAGCCCTTAATATCTTCAGAAGCTACTGCTGGGATTGAGAATGTACGCAAAGCGTCAAAGGCTGCATAGGCCTCCCGAAACACAAGACCGCTGCCCGGTATGATGCCAAGGCCACGCCACTGTGCATCTGCAGGCTCAAAGATCGTGGTAAGAACTGCCATAGCTTTTAAATTACCCTCAGCTTTTACCCCACGGCCATACTGTATGACAACTTCTTTTTTTTCGGTTAATAACTGATTAAGGAGAAGATGAATGCCCTCAAGGACATCTACCGGCTCAAAGCCTGTAATCACCGCAGCACGACCAGCCGCTGGTATGCAGCGATATGCATCGGCGCCGATTATAACACTGACATGGCCCGGGCAAAGAAAACCATCGATTGAAAGGGCTGGGTCGGCAAGCAGTGCTTCTATGGCAGGAGGAATGACCTTGTGTACGGAGAATACGGTGAAATTCCGGATTGATTGACGCTGAGCTGCAAGTACGGTGGCGGCTATGGTTGGAGAGGTCGTTTCAAAACCTATGCCCATAAAAATAATTTCAAGTTGCGGATTCTCAAGCGCAATCCCCAGACAATCAGCAGCCGATGCCACAACCCGAATATCGGCGCCTTCTGCCCGCAGCTGCTGAAGACTTCTGCCGTCTGTACCCGGCACGCGCATCATATCACCAAATGTTGCCAGCAAAATGCCGGGTTGAGCGGCAAGCCACAATGCAGTGTTTACATCGGCTACAGATGTCACGCAGACCGGACAGCCGGGACCCGAAATGAGCCTGATATTTTCCGGAAGCATCCCGCGAATGCCATAGCGACCTATGGCCTGCGTGTGGCTTCCGCAAACCTCCATTATCGCCACCGGCCTGCCAAGCTGCGATGCTTTTATTTTAATGCCGCTTAAAAGCTTTCGGGCAAGTTCAGGATCGCGGTATTCATCTATATATTTCATAGTTCTCAAATAAAACCGTGCCGGTCAACTGCACCGGCACGGTGTATGGCAGTATCTTTTAGAAATGATATATTATGTCGAAATTCCAGCGGTTATCCATCAACCCGTTTCTCTGTTCTGTAAGCGGAAATTCATAGGCAATGCCTATATCAATATTTTTTATAACCCGGAAGCGTGCACCTGCCGCCGCGCTGACCAGGTGGCGGTGGTCCATGCCGTGTTGTGAGCCCATGTTGATCAGATCGCCTCCTTCAAATTTGGCAACGCTCGCAACCAGATCCTTGCTGTCTGCCTGACGGACGATCCAAAAATGATTGAGCTCGATCAGGGGGAACAGCTTATCCATAATATTATAGCTTACATGCCAGCTGTCAAACATCATGGTGCTTTCCTGGCTGTTCTGAAAGGGAATCACGCCGCCCAGCATCCCGGTGAACTGGAACTTGTCCCAGCCCTTCAGAAAGGTCAGTGATGGCGCGAGGTTACCGTGGCCATTCCCCTGATAGACTTCGCTGCTACCCTGGCTCATTTCAAAAAGCAGTTTACCTGAGAAAATGAATTCATTTTTCGGGTCATAAATGAATGCATACTTGGCGCCTCCGGCGATATCGGCCCAGCCGTGTTCATGTTTCAATGTGTGATCTGGATCAAAATCAATATAGCCGTCCTTTGCCGCAACTATTGAGAAGCGCTCATTGATAGCATAGTTGATACGAACTGCGGTCAGATCCAGATTACCATCAAGGGGGACTTTGCCAATACGTGTATTGATTTTCTTCGGCATCGCCTGAATGGCATGATACACATGCACGTAAGTCTGGTTGCGCGCATCATCAAAATAGACAGGATTGGTCATCGGCTTAATGAACCGGTCAAAGGTGTTATTGTCGCTGCCTGCATGGGCAAGCGTGCTGCAGAGTGCCGCGGCACAAAAAACTGCCGTCATAATAAAAGCTGATTTTTTCATTCCCACTCCTTTTTTTAAGTTCACAATATGTTGTTGCAGTTTCTTTTCAAGTTCAGTACCAGATGTTTTTCACAGGACAAACAGTTTTTACACCACCCCTTTCAATTTAAATGTTCAAAAAATTTCGTTATCTATAAGATGTTTTAAAAAAGACAGCTTTTCCTGTGCCGTCTCTTCATCGACCTTATGGATGGCAAACCCGGCATGGCAAATTATGTAATCACCGGTTGTGACTTCTTCGTCGATGATATCAAGGCATGCCTCGCGCTGCGAGCCACCAATATCTATGACAGCATAATTGTTTTCGTCGATTGAAAGAATTTTTCCGGGGAATGCGATACACATATTAGCCAATAAGTTATAATGTAAGAATTTGGGGATTTACCTGTTAATCAACATCCATATCAACCAGCCTTAATTCCTCTGTGCCCCCCGTGAGCGTAACCTGTCCGCTGCCACATTTACTGCAGACAGCGTCAAAATAATTCTGCCGTGTTTCGCAGCCGCAGGCAAAGCAGTAAATTACAGCAGGTAGTAATTCAACAGAAAGGCGTGCCCCTTCAGCTATGGTGCCCTTTGCCTGCACATCAAAGGCAAACTGAAGCGAATCCCTATCGACACAGGACAACCTGCCCATTGAGAGATGCAGACAGTTGACTGTTTTGAAAGACTCTCGGCTTGCATAGTCATCAACGATTTCAAGCAGCGAGTTCACCAGAGACAGCTCATGCATGGCTCTGCTTCCTAACGGGGTAGATATCGAGATCTGCAAGCTCTTTAAGTAAAAAATTTTCCATATCGGCAAAACGCTCATACATAAGGGGGGTCATCCCCATATGCATGTTATGGACATCGTACTGCGCCGGTACAATACAGATAAAAACCGCATTAGGCGCTTGATCAATAAGATCGGCTTTGCAGAGAATATCTGCAAACTCTACTTCATGGGCTGATGTTGCCGGTGGGTGTGAAAGCTCCATTTCGTTTTGAGTAAAGCGGTAAATCGACCCGGGCTCATCATCAGTTTTTATGGCATCAATAACTATAAGATTTTCACAGCTTGTAATGGTATCAAACAGACCAAAGCCAAGTGTGCCGCCATCAATGATCCTGACACTGTCTGGCAACCTGTAGCGCTCGCTGAACCAGCCTATAAAATAAACACCGAAGCCTTCATCCTGCAGCAATATATTGCCAAGGCCGAGGATGGTCAGATAGTGTCGCTGGTCGGCCATGATCTCCAGTCATGAAAAAGGGGGATTTTCATCCCCCGGTGCAGCAATGTTAAGAAAAATTTAATTTCTGATTTAATGTTTTTTCTTTTTAAACAGGAGCCCGGCGATCATGGATGACACCGTACCTTCCTGAAATACACAGTCATACCAGAAGGCCATGTACAGGTGCACAAACCCAAAAAGTATAAAACCCCAAGTGAGAATATGATGTATCACCCGCACTACGGCCAAGCCGCCCATGATGTTTTCAAGCGGCTTCACCAGTTTATAAACAAAACCTGTGAGCCCTGCGCTATGTGCAGGGCCCATAAGAATGACACCCGTGAGGCACATGGCAAACAGCATGATCATGAGTCCGCCATAGGCAAGCGACTGCAGCGGACCATACAGGTATTTGTGCTCTGCGGGCTTGTTGGAAACCAACAGATAGAACTTGATTTGCGCGATGGTGTTCTTGATATCTGTAAAGGCGAAAAAATCCTTAAAGTCGGCATGGAAGCGTGAGAAAAACATAAGGTACACGCGCCAGATAAAAATTAAGACCAGCCCCACCCCAAACAATATATGCACAAATCGGGTGTTGCCCATCAGAAACTTATAATATGTTTCGCCGCTCAGATACGTGAATGGTTTTGCTATATAAATGCCGGTTATAACCAGCATCATGATGAAGGAGACCATGCACCAGTGATTGATGCGAACTGCTACCGACCATTCCTTCTTTGGAAATCTTATATCAGTCTTTTCCACATCATTCTCCTTTCCGTTGAAGGTTTACAGAACCTTGAATTTTCTGACCTTGTCGGTTTTCGGGTCGATGATGTGCACTGCGCAGGCCATACACGGGTCAAACGAATGAATCGTGCGAATAATCTCAAGGGGTTGCTCGACATTAGCGAGCTTTGTGCCGATGAGCGCTTGTTCATAGGGCCCGCGTTTGCCGGCCTTATCGCGCGGCGAACTATTCCAGGTTGATGGCACAACGGCCTGATAATTTTCGATGACCTTGTTCTTGATTTTGATCCAGTGACCGAGGGCGCCGCGGGGAACTTCGGTCATGCCTCGTCCCTGTCCCTGATCTGGCACGTCGCAGCGTGTCCAGGTGCGGGTATCGCCTCCCTTGATATTTTCGATAAGCTCACCGATCCAACGCTCGGTATTGTCGGCAATAAGCTTCGTCTCAAGGGCTCGGGCAGCGGTTCTGCCAAGGGTGGAAAAGAGGGCGGTCACAGGAAGTCCTGTTGCCTTAAGGGTTGAGTCAACCAACGCTTTTATTTCCTTATGACCCTGAGCATAACCGATGATGAAGCGGGCAAGGGGGCCGACCTCATAGGGTTCTCCATCATAGCGGGGAGCTTTGCTCCAGGTATATTTTTCATCGCCTTTGACATTGCCCTTGGCGTCATAGCCCGTATATTCAGGCTCTGTTTTGCCATCATAAGGATGCAGGGCATCTGTGCCTTTATACCATGAATGGGTCACTTCCTCGGTAATTTTGTTTTCATCAAGGGGGAAGACTTTGGAGATATCCCCATTTTTAACTATGCCGCGCGGCAGCAGTGTTGTATTCCAGCCATCATCAAGGGGAAAACCGCCATAGGCCATATAATTTTTAACTCCGCAGCCGATGCCCTTGATGCCTTCATCTTTGTAAAAAGAGGCTGCAAGCAGCACGTCGGGCAGGTACGCGCGTTCAACAAAGTCGCGTACTTCATTAAAACGGAACTTGTATTCACCGATGCGGCTTGCGTCGAGTGTATCCATGACACAGGTCACGCCGCCAACGACAAGGCTTTGCGGATGGGGGTTTTTGCCTCCGAAAATTGCCATCATCTGGGCGCCTATCTTTGATACCGAAAGGGCGTCAAGGTAATGGGAGACGACGATGAGATTGGCTTCAGGCGACATTTTAAACGAGGGATTGCCCCAGTACGCGTTTGCAAAAGGGCCTAAACGACCGGACTCGACAAACTTTTTAAGACGCGTCTGAACAGCTTTATAGCCGCTTTCAGAACAGTTGTAGGGGTTGTCGCTGTACTGGCGTGCAAGCGCCACGGCTTTAGCCGGGTCTGCTGAAAGGGCGCTAACGATATCAACCCAGTCAAGGCCATGCAGGTGATAAAAATGCATCACATGATCGTAAAGATACTGCGATGCATTAATGAGATTGCGTACGAGCCGGGCATTTGCCGGAGGCCGGACGCCGAAGGCGTCTTCGCAGGCAAGGATGCTTGCCTCGTAGTGCGAATACGTGCATACGCCGCAAAAGCGCTGAACCATAAGGCCGGCATCGCGCGGGTCGCGGCCCTTCAGTATGGTTTCGATGCCGCGCCACAGAGTTATAGAACTCCATGCGTCGGTAATAACATTATTATTGTCGACTTCGACCTCGATGCGAAGATGGCCTTCGATTCTGGTTATCGGATCGACGATGATTCTCTGTGCCATAATATTGTGCCTCCTTTTTTATGCTGAACTAGAGCGGATAGGCTCAGTCATGATTCTCTGGTTTGTGGCCTTTGATAGCCGAAATGACGCCGTGAGCTGCCATACCGGCTAGCGTCACACCGAGAAGTGCTGCCCCGGCCTTATCCACGGTAACTTCACCGCCAATGACGTTTTTCTCGGCAATGGGCTTTTCTAGTGGTGCCATGCTGTCCCAGAAGGCCGGTTCGGTGCAGCCGATGCAGCCGTGGCCTGCCATTACCGGCCAGGATACGCCTGCGTTAAAGCGTACTTTTGCACAGTTGGCGAATGTGTAGGGGCCTTTGCAGCCCATTTTGTACAGACACCAGCCCTTCTTTGCGCCGTCATCGCCCCATTCTTCAACATACTCGCCTGCATCGTAGTGAGGCCTGCGCTCGCAGTAATCATGAATGCGTTTACCATAAGCCCACACTGGTCTACCCAAAGAATCGCAGGGGGGCAGGGCACCGAACATAAGGTAGTGGAGCAGCGTTCCGACAAAATTAACAGGGTTTGGAGGACAACCTGCAATATTAATCGTTTTAATGCCAAGAGCATCCCCTACGCCGAGGCAGTCGGTCGGGTTGGGCTTGGCTGCCGGTACATTGCCGAAGCAGGAGCAGCTGCCGATGCAGATAGTTACCGCGGCCTTGGATGTGACTTCTTTTGCTACTTCAAGGCCGGTTTTCCCTTTAGGGCCAAGGGTAAGGTAATGGCCATCAAGACCCATTGGTATGGCGCCTTCGACAACGCAGATGAATTTGCCCGGAAAATCATGAAGTGCCTTTTCAAGGCATGCCTCTGCCTGATAGCCTGCTGCAGCCATTATGGTTTCGTGGTATTCCAGAGATATTGTATCAAGCAGTATGTCATCAACATTCGGGTATGTGGAGCGCAGCAGCGCCTCGCTGCAGCCCGTACATTCGGCAAAGTGCAGCCACACTACTGGCAGGCGGCTAAAGTTTTCAGCAGCCCGAGCCACTAAGGGCTTGAACATTGGCGGAAGCATGAGCGCTGATGTCGTCAGTGAAGCCCACTTAAGGAAATCACGACGGCTTACACCCCGTTCTTTAAGGGTATCCTTCAAATCATCACGCGGTGGGGGAAGTTCCTGCTCCATTTTGTCGAGATTGATTTTGCACTGTTCCATCAGCTGGCGGTATTGCCTGCTGACCGTGCTCTGGTAGCTTTTATCCTTTTGTCTGCCCATGCATTCTCCTTTCTGGTTCATCTGTTGACCAGTGTATGTACAGCCCTGATACTATGTGTAACAGCAGCCTTCATGCAGCAACGAAAGCTGCATGGGTATGCCTGTCTTGCGCTTAGATTTGGCCTGGATTGAGTATAAGCTGTCTACTCCTTCAGGATTGAAGGTACGGGATATCAGATTCGGATTTTCCATGCGTGCAGGGCAGTCTAAAACGCTGCTCGATACGTGAATCTTTATCCTCTTTCCAAACCAAGGAGGCGGTAGCCTTTCGGCTTCCACCCTATCGGCTGAAGCTCCATGACATAAGGTTACAGGAGCAGCAGCTCGAGAATATTTAGTGTACTAATTTTTAATGTATGGGCATCAAAAAGTCAATTAAAATTTAATGGTAAATTTTAATTTTGAGAAAGGTGAATTTCCCCGCAACAAATAGTTCTGATGGTTCAAAACAAGAATGTGTTCAATGTGTCAGAAAAAAAAGGACTGCCGAATTTCGGCAGTCCTTTTTTTTCTGGTCTAGCTTACTTTACTTACTGTGTTTTTCGTCATATTCCTTAAGCCACTTGGCATGCTGCAACTTTGCCCAGGCTCTGGTGCATTTCCCTGTTATCATTGCCTGAATAGTGCCCGGGTTGCCAAGGGAGCCGAGAAACCCGTGAACAACAACTGCACCAGCCAGGCTTGCAACACCAAGGGCGTGCAGAGGATAGCAGAAGATGGTGATTTCTTTACCGAAAAAATAGGGAAACCACATGATGATGCCCGTGACGGACATGAGGGCCCAGGTAGAGGCTTTCAACACAAAATACATCTTCTGACCCGCATTGAATCTGCCCTGCGGAGGGATGCCTTCTTTTGTCCAGAGATAGCCACCGCCCTTCATGAACCACTTGATATCATCAGCGTCAAAAATTGCACCTTCTTTAAACCAGATAACCACGGCAAAAAGTCCGCTTACCGCAAACAAAAGGCCCGAAAAGTTATGAACATACTTGGTGACGTAAAGCCCTCCAAATACAGTGCTGATAAAGCTTAAAGTATGAAACATTAAAGCAAAGCCCGAAATGAACAGCATGATGCAACTCCCGGCAAAAGCAAGGTGCACCAGCCGCTCAAACGGTGTCGTTACATCTATAAGCTCATAGTTTGAATTTTTTACCGTGCTACTCATGCTTTTCACCTCCTTCTTCAAACTTTGGCCGCTTGGGACCTTTGATCAAATAGTAGAGAGCGCATGCGCCTAAACCGCCAAGGAAACTCAGCATTGAAAATGGTTTGAGCACATCCTTCCACAGAAAAATTAACGGGGATATTTTCGGATTAACCGGCAGTTTTTCATATACTTCCGGCTTTTCAGTTAGCACGTATACCACATGGGTGCCATCAAGGTGCTTTTCGCCATAGACGCTGGCATCGCCGCCAAGCTCTTTAGCTCGTTTGCCGGCAAGCGTTATCATGGCATCTTTGTCGCCAAATTGGATTGTTCCAGTCGGGCAGGCTTTCGCACAGGCCGGTATTCTGCCTTCTGCCTGGCGATCATGGCACCAGTGGCACTTGTACATTTTCTCCGTTGCAGCATCAAACTGCGGTACCGAAAACGGGCAGGCATGGTAGCAATACTTGCAGCCGATGCATTTCGTGCTGTCAAGAACTACTGCGCCCGATTCTGTTCTGGTGATACAGCCGGGCACAGGGCACGCTTTCATGCAGCCTGCATCTGTGCAGTGAAAGCATTTGTCATTGCGGAACAACCACTTGATGGCGCCGTCTTTGGCCTCAATTTCCTGAAATCGTATCAGGGTATAGGTTTGCGCGTTAAGATCAGGTGGATTCTGGTAGGTGCCGCGGTTAATAGTCGGCACCGCAGGCAGGCCGTTCCAGTTTTTACACGCCACCTGACAGGAGCGGCAGGCAGTGCATTTCGACAGGTCAACCAGCATTATTTTTTCATTCATTATTTGCCCTCCTTCCTGATAACGTCCACCATGAAGGCTTTTGATTCGGGTATCATGGTGTTAGGGTCACCGATGCTCGGGGTCAGCAGATTGGCGCTGCGGAGTTCTTTCTTATCAGGGTTTGGGTAACGCCAGCCATAGTGCCACGGTATGCCAACCTCATGCACGATCTGTCCTGCAATCGTAAAAGGCTTAAAGCGGGGCGTCACGATAGCAACGGCATTGACTTCGCCACGGGCTGATTTCACCATAACGCGTTCGCCGTTTTTAAAGCCCTTGAGCTCTGCTAACTCTCGACTCATCTCCACAAACATTTCTGGTTGCAACTCAAGCAGCCACGGCGTCCAGCGCGTCATCACACCGGTCTGCCAGTGCTCGCTGACGCGGTACGTCGTGCAGACAATGGGAAAGCGTGGATCGCAGGAGGCACGTTTGTCCAGTTCAGGTACGCCATCATTTTCCCAGCGTTTGACCGTCGGGTTGACGAACTGCGGGGACATTGGGTTCTTTTCTATTGGACACTCGAGAGGTTCATAGTGCTCAGGGAAGGGGCCGTCTGCAAGGCCGGGGCCGAAGATGCTGGCAACGCCGTCGGGCTTCATGATAAAAGGCAGTTTGCCATCAGTTTCTGACGCAAGCGGAGGCCACGGCCCATCAGGCACATCGCCCTTCCATGCCGTGCCGTCCCATGAAATTACCGGCTTGTCAGGGGCATAGGGTTTACCGCTGATATCAACCGAAGCACGGTTATAGATGATTCTGCGATTGACCGGCCAGGCCCATGCCCAATTCGAGTACTGGCCGATACCTGTCGGGTCATCCTTCCCGCGTTTTGCGGCTTTATTTCCGTCGGCGGTATAGGAGCCACAGTATACCCAACAACCCGATGAGGTAGAGCCGTCGGCCTGCAGAAATTTAAACGCGGGCACAAGGGATCCCTTCTTGTAGAGTTTGCCATCGATTTCTTTGTCCTCAAGGAAATAGCCGTTAATTTCCTTGGCAACAGTATGCGCATCAAATGATTTGCCGTAATCCCAGCTGAGCTTTAAAATGGGATCGGAGACAGGTCCGCCGTCCTTTTCGTAGAGTTCGCGCACCTTGCGAAACAGCTCAGAAATTATTTCACCGTCGGGCATGGCCTCTCCGGGCGCATTGGTCGCCTTGTAACGCCACTGCATCCAACGGCCACTGTTAGAAATGCTGCCTTCCTTTTCCATAGATGCCGCGCAGGGAAGCATGAAGACCTCTGTATCGATCTTTGCCGGGTTCATGCCAGGGCCATTCCAGAAATCACCGGTTTCATTTGGGAAGAGATTTACATTGACCATCCACTTGAGCTTGGCAAGGGCCTGCCGCACTTTGTTGGCATTAGCACCCGAGCATGCCGGGTTCTGACCCCAGGCAAAAAAGCCACTGAACTGACCTTTGTACATCTTGTCAAAAATGGTCAGCCAGGAGTAATTAGCGCCATCATCAATTTTCGGGAGATAGCCATAGGCAGCATCAAGCGGTACTTCCGCGCCGTAAAACGAGCGCAGCAGACTTGCCGAGTACTTGGGCGTATTGCCCCACCAGTTGGCGCTTTTCGGTTCTTTTGTTTTTGGCGTATTCTTTTCATTGTAGTCTGCAAGGGTAGGCATGGATGCTGCCGGGGCTTTAAGATAGCCCGGCAGAATGTGAAACAGCAGGCCGTGATCGGTTGAACCCTGTACGTTTGCCTCACCGCGCAGCGCATTCACGCCGCCTCCGGCAACACCCATATTGCCCAGCAACAGCTGGATAATGGACATAGCACGAATATTCTGAACTCCTACGGTATGCTGTGTCCAACCCATGGCATAGAGAATCGTGCCTGCCTTGTCAGGCTTGCCTGTTACGGCATATGCCTGATAAACCGCTAGAAGCTTGTCTTTGGGTGTTCCAGTGATTTCAACGACCTTTTCAACTGTGTAGCGGCTGAAATGCTTTTTCAAGAGCTGAAAGGCACAGTTGGGATCTTGCATAGTTGGATCTTTTTTTGCGGTGCCGTCCTCGTTCATCTGGAAAGACCAGGTCGACCTGTCGTACTTGCCGCTTACATACCCTTCTTTAGTTTTTGTACCGGTAAGGCCGGAGAAGACGCCGTCATTGTCGCCGGGCAGCTTGAAAGCAGGGTTTACAAGGTAGGTGGCATTTGTGTACTGCCTGACATAGTCTTCAAAAAAAAGGTTGTTTTCGAGAATGTATTTTATCATGCCCCCAAGAAAGGCAATGTCAGAGCCAGAACGCAACGGGGCATAGAGGCTTGACTTGGCCGCTGTCTGCGTGAACCGTGGGTCGACGCACACGAGCTTACCGCCTTTATCAATTGCTTTTTGAATCCACTTGAAAGAAACAGGATGGTTGCAGGCAGGGTTGCTGCCCATAACAAGAATACAGTCACTGTTGCGGAAATCGATCCAGTGATTGGTCATTGCACCGCGTCCAAACGACTCTGCCAGAGCCGCTACAGTTGCGGAGTGTCATATCCGTGCCTGGTGCTCGATGTAGACGAGTCCCAGGCTCCTGAGAAATTTTTGATATATAAAACACTCTTCATTATCCATGGCGGCGCTGCCAACAGAAGCAATGGCTTCCGTACGGTTAACAATTTCGCCTTTGGTATTTGTTTGCTTGAAGCTTTCATCCCGGCTCTTTTTTATATTATTTGCGATTTTTTCGAGCGTCCACTCCCATGATTTTTCTTCCCACTTGTCACTTTTGGGAGCGCGGTAGAGGGGCTTGGTCAGGCGGTCCGGGTTAACATGGGTAAGTTGGTATACCGACATGCCCTTGCTGCACAGGCTACCCTGGTTTATTGGAGAATCAGGATCGCCTTCGGTATTAACCACTTTGCCGTTCTGAGTGTGCACGATAATGCTGCACCCGACTGAGCAGTACGGGCATACGGTTGTCGTTTCCTTGGCTGATGTTATCTTGGTTGTTGCGGCACTTGCTTTGACCTCTGAGAGGTTCAGCCCGAGGCTGCCGGCGGCCACCGCTCCCCCGGAGATTTTAAGAAATCCCCTTCGCGTGATGTTCATCCTTGAGTCCTCCTTGTGTTATAAAAAATTGCTGGATAAAAAATAAAAAAAGCCTGAAGGCGCAAATCACCTTCAGGCTTCCTTCGCAACATGGCGGGCTGAGCCGCGCTCAACCTTATCGGTCTGCATAAGGCAGACTAGGAAACTTTTATATATATAAAAATTTATCACAGTGTATTTTTTTCGTCAACAAGTTTGCTCGCAAAACAAGATCATTCCCGCCTGTTAATTTAAGTTGCGATATTGATGACAGGAGGCTCGGAATGTGTTAAAAGCACAATTCAATGGTGTATAATTTCAATTAACTTCAGGGGGTGCTATGAAAAACAAACTGTGCAGTAAAGTTGTTGCCCGCGAGGCTGTGATTGGCATAATCGGACTTGGCTACGTTGGTTTGCCTCTTGCGCGAGAATTTCTTAAAGAAGGTTTTAAAGTATGCGGTTTTGATGTTGACCTTAATAAGGTTGAAATGCTTAAAACCGGACAAAGTTATATTAAGCATATTCAAGATGATTTTTTAAAAAAACACGTTCTGGAAACTAAAAAACTTACTGCCACCTCGGATTTTGCAAGGCTTGCCGACGTCGACTATATACTTGTGTGCGTGCCGACCCCTCTAGGCAAGCACCGAAACCCCGACCTGTCGTATGTTCTTAATTCCACCCGCAGTATTGCTCAGCATTTACGCACCGGGCATGTAGTTGTACTTGAAAGCTCCACTTATCCTGGAACGACAGAGGATGATATGATGCCAATTCTGGAAGCAACGGGCCTGAAGGTCGGTGTGGACTATTATCTCGGTTACTCTCCAGAGCGGGAAGATCCGGGCAATAAGGATTTTTCAACCGGTACGATTCCCAAGATCGTCAGCGGTGTGACGCCGGACTGCCTTGAGGTTGTCGACTGCCTGTATCGCGAAATTGTGACAACCGTCAGGGTTTCTACACCAAAAGTAGCCGAGGCGTCAAAGATACTTGAAAACACCTACCGCGCGGTCAATATCGCCATGGTCAATGAATTAAAAATGCTCTTTGACCGCATGGGCATAAATGTCTGGGAGGTTATTGACGCGGCAAAAAGCAAACCATTCGGGTTTCAGGCTTTTTATCCCGGCCCCGGGCTCGGAGGGCACTGCATTCCCATAGATCCGTACTATCTTACCTGGAAGGCAAAAGAGTACGAGTTTACAACCCGCTTCATCGAACTCGCTGGTGAGATCAATACTCAGCAGCCGTACTTTGTGGTTCAAAAGGCGGGCGCAGCGCTTAACCAGCATAACAAGTCACTGCGCGGAAGCCGCATCCTGCTGCTGGGCGTGGCATATAAAAAGGACATTGATGACGTGCGGGAAAGTCCGGCACTTACCCTTCATGAGCTTATTGTCAAACAGGGCGCGCTTGTTGACTATTATGATCCGTTTATCCCTGAAACCGGGCCGCATCGCCACTTTCCCGGCATGAAGCTTCGCTCAATTGTTTACAGCCCGGCAGCCATAGCATCTTATGATCTGGTTATTGTGGTAACAGATCACAGCTCTTTTGCATATGATGAAATACTTGCTAACGCACAGCTTATTTTAGATACGCGCAATGTTTACAGACTTGCGCATGAAAAGGTTTTTAAAGCATAATGGAATAAAAGACATATTGGGGTCTGTCTCTAATGTGCGCATCTACCAAATGATAAAACTGTAAAGAGGAACTATCATGTCGTCTTCGGATGCTGGCTTAAAAGATACTGCAGACAAAAATACTGCTTCTGCTGTATCAAATTTCATACGTGACATCATTGATGAGGATCTGTGCACGTGTAAAAACGGCAGCCGTGTGCATACCCGTTTCCCGCCCGAGCCCAACGGTTATCTGCATATAGGGCATGCCAAATCCATCTGTCTGAATTTTGGTATAGCCCGTGACTATAAGGGATTATGCAATCTGCGGTTTGACGACACCAATCCAAGCAAGGAAGACACTGAGTATGTCGACTCCATCCGGGAGGATGTGCGCTGGCTTGGTTTTGACTGGGATGATCGAGAGTTTTTTGCTTCAGATTATTTTGAAAAACTCTACCAGTATGCCGTTGAACTCATCAATCTCGGCAAAGCATTTGTCTGTGACTTGACGCCCGACCAGGTTCGGCAGCATCGCGGCTCGCTTACTGAACCGGGAACCCCAAGCCCGTTCTACAGTCGGAGCATTGAAGAAAATCTTGATCTTTTCAGCCGTATGCGAGCTGGCGATTTTCCCGACGGCAGCCGTACGCTACGGGCAAAAATCGATATGGCCTCGCCCAATTTCAATATGCGCGATCCGATCATGTACCGCATTCTTCGGGCCGATCATCACCGGACTGGCAATCTCTGGTGCATCTACCCCATGTATGATTATGCTCACTGCGTTTCAGATGCACTGGAGGGCATCACGCATTCCATTTGCACGCTTGAGTTTGAAGACCATCGCCCATTGTATGACTGGTTTCTCGATCAGTTCGCAGAGCTTGGCCATCCTCAACAGATCGAATTTGCGCGCCTCAATCTTACATACACTGTCATGAGCAAGCGTCGGCTGCTGGAACTTGTGCAGCAGGGACTTGTATCAGGCTGGGACGATCCGCGCATGCCGACGCTGTCTGGTATGCGACGGCGGGGCTATACGCCAGAGGCCATTTGCAGTTTCTGCGACCGCATCGGTGTTGCCAAGCGCGATAGCACTGTTGATATGGCCTTGCTGGAGCACTGTCTGCGTGAGGACCTCAATAAGCGCGCGCGCCGCGTTATGGCTGTACTGCGGCCCCTGCGTATTATTATCGATAATTATCCTGAAGGCCAAATTGATGAACTACACGCTATCAATAATCCTGAAGACCAATCCGCAGGCACACGCATGGTTCCTTTCTCACGCGAAATATTCATTGAGCAGGATGATTTTATGGAAAATCCACCCAAGGAATTTTTCCGCTTAGCCCCGGGCCGCGAGGTTCGTCTCCGGTATGCTTATTTTATAAAGTGCGAGAGCATTGAGAAAGACACAGCAACGGGTGATATTATAGCGCTGCACTGCACCTATGATCCGGCAACCAGAGGCGGCGATTCGCCCGATGGCCGCAAGGTGAAAGCAACCCTTCACTGGGTATCAGCCAGCCATGCCGTTGAGGCTCAAGTCAATCTTTATGACAAGCTTTTTAGCGTTTCCGATCCAAGCGATACCAGTGAGGGAAAGGACTACAAAGACTATCTTAATCCCTATTCAATAGAGTGTATGAATGGCTGCCGCATCGAGCCTAGTCTAGCTTCAGCTAAGCCTGGAGACCTTTACCAGTTTGAGCGTCTTGGCTATTTTTGTATTGATTCCGCTGGTTCGTCCAACGGTAGTTTAGTTTTTAACCGTACAGTGACACTCAGAGATGAATGGACAAAAATTAAAAAGGGGAAGAAATGAAGCTCTTTATGATCAGAATTGAGCTTGCAATTAAACAATTCTAGATTTGCAACTATGGATTTATTATGGAAAAGAGCTTTTCAAAGCTCTTTTTTTATTGTTCAGAACAAGTTAAAATTACTTTTGTAGTATTTACCGTTCTATTCACAGTGAAGTATTTTATCTATTATGCATGCAATATACATCGAAAAAATCAATCCTAAAAAATTGAATTAGCAGTTGTATTCTGTTTGTATTTATAATATCAATTTATAATATATACCATGTGATGCTTGTAACAGTTTAATTTGCCTCCATTACATGAAGGTGCATCCTATGATAACTGGTGTACCATCAAGCATTACAGAAAGACTCCTTGTCGGCATGATAGTAGGCTACCGGAATTTTGTTTCCGAAGCTGCTGCGGTCGTAGACTATGGTGATTCCCGTGCAGATCAGAATTACCAGGCGCATTCATTATTACAAACTAGACTTGCATTCCTGCCAGTAAGCATTCAAAACCAGATACATGCCAGTGGCTCATGGTGTTATGATGCAGCCTTCGACAGTCATTTTTTACATAATGGTTAAAAAGCATCGTGCCTTTGTTGTTTGATAGATGCTTGTGAGTTCGCACAAATGTTTCCACGACTATATTTAGTTCATTAGATATAAAGAACAATGAGGTGCTCATGACCCAACTTGAAGAAGACCGCGAAATGATGCAGGGATTTGTAGCCGACGGGCACGAACTGCTTGATGAGCTTGAACCCGACCTTATCGAGCTGCACAAATTTTGCGAGGAGGGCGGCAGCGTCGATGTCGATAAGCTTAACGCCGTTTTTCGTCTGTTTCATTCGCTTAAGGGTGCCGCAGGATTTCTAAAACTTCACAATGTGGTCAGGCTGACTCATGAAGTTGAGGAAATGCTCAACAGTATCCGCGACGGCAGGATTATCCTTACAACCGCGCGAACTGACGTGCTCTGCCGTGCATGCGATTTTATGCGTTCCCTGCTGCTGGCAATTGAAAAGCAGGGGCATGACCATGGGTTTGAAGAGCGGGTCAATTCTTTTGCCCAGGAGATCATAGCTGCAACCCTTGATGAATCCTCTGCACCAGCCCATGCCCCTGATGCTCAGCAGCCCCCTGTTATGACTATTACTCCTGAAATGCGTCAGAGCTACATACAAGAGTCAGATGAAATGCTGGAAACCGTTGAGCAGTCACTGCTTGAAATTGACCGGTCCGGTAACAGGCAGGAGAGCTTGGATACGGCATTTCGTAATATTCACAGCTTTAAGGGCAACTGCGGGTTTATGGGCTTTGGCGATCTTGAGCGCCTGAGCCACAGCATTGAAAATGTTCTGGCATGCATGAAGTCAGGTGCTGTAGCCCCAACCAATCAAAATATTTCTATCATCATCCGAACCATGGATTCCATTCGTGGAGCCGTTGCGGATCTGTCCCATGACGGAAGCGGCATAATAAAGGGTTGTGATCTCATGGTCGATTTGCTGAACGGGCTGACACCCGAGCTGGATATGGAGTCAAAAAAGCTGAAGCTGGGCGAGATACTGATAGCCCGGGGCATAGCATCGGCAAGCGAGGTGGAAACGGCTTTGAAACTCCAGGGCAAAACCTTTGATGAGATACTTCTTGATGAGCAGTCCTTGCACGCAGATGCCACTGAGTATGCATTTGCCGAACAGGATAAAATGGGAATACAAAAAATTTTTCGCAGGGACATTCGTGTCGATCTTGACAAGCTAGATCTCTTGATGGAGTTGGTTGGAGAAATGGTCATCGCACAGATGATGGTCATCCATAACCCCGACCTACGGAACAAGGGCTATGATCTGGATAATTTCGACAAGTCATGCCATAACCTCGAACGCATCAGCACCGATCTACAGGATGTGGCGCTTGCCATCCGCATGATTCCCCTTACCACCACGTTTCGTAAAATGATACGTCTCGTACATGACCTTGCTATAAAATTTTCAAAAAAGGTACGGCTTGAACTCAAAGGCGAGGAGACCGAGGTTGACAAAACCGTAATTGAACATATTTCTGATCCGCTGGTGCATATAATAAGAAATGCCATTGACCACGGTATGGAAACACCCGAACGACGCCGGGAACTCGGCAAGGATGAAACTGGTGTCATTGTTATGGAGGCCCGGTATGACGGGGGCGATGTTGTCATAAAAATATCTGATGACGGCGCAGGCTTGAACAGGGAGAGGATTATCAAAAAGTCCCTTGAAAAAGGGCTTCTGCGTGGCAATCCCGATACCTTAAAAGACGAGGACATATACGACTTGATATTTGAGCCTGGGTTCTCCACGGCTGATCTGGTCACGGATGTGTCAGGCCGCGGAGTGGGCCTGGACGTTGTAAGGCGCAACCTTGAGAAGATCAAGGGGCGTGTAGATATTAAAAGCGCGCCGGACAAAGGCACATCATTTGTACTTCGCATCCCCCTCA
Source organism: uncultured delta proteobacterium (assembly GCA_903911225.1). Taxonomy (GTDB): domain Bacteria; phylum Desulfobacterota; class WTBG01; order CAIYCZ01; family CAIRTM01; genus CAIWCT01. The sequence continues at coordinate 26,580 of CAIWCT010000110.1, read as the reverse complement.
CCCTTGCTATCATCGAGGGGATGCTGGTCAGGGTAGGGCAGTCAAAATATATCATCCCCCTGCTTGCTATTATGGAATCGTTCAGACCCAAGGAGCATCATATCACGGTTTTGCCCAATGGCACCGAGGTGGTAAAAATTCGTGATGCTCTGCTGCAGGTATCCCGTTTGTACCGGCTGCACAACATAAAGCCTGATACTGAGAACCTCCACGATGGGATTTTAGTCATTATTGAAAATCAGGGCGAACAACTTTGTCTGTTTGCTGATGAAATAATCGGTCAGATACAGACTGTTATAAAAGGGATACCCGACTATATGGGGTCGGTGGAAGGCCTTTCGGGTTGCTGCATCATGGGAGATGGTGAGGTGTGCCTGATACTGGACGTGGGCAGCCTTATCAAAAAGGCAAAGGCCGAGATTCATGAAGGTTGATTGCACCAGGTTTCATCGACGGCATTGACATGCCCGTTATACTGGTATGTATTCTAACCTATTTTTTCAGGGGAATAAGACAATGATTAAAAATATGAAAATCGGCTTACGCCTGGCAATAAGCTTTGGCTTACTTGTTTTTGTGCTTCTGCTGGTTTTTGGAGCAGGCTCATGGGGAGTTGGATCAATTGTGTATAGAGTAATTGATTTCCAACAGACAAACGGCGAAATTGAACGGCAGGCTGCCGGTGCGCTGGCTGATGTTGCCGGACTTCGACGGATCGAAAAAGAAATTTTTATAAACATTTCTTCTGCTGAAAAGTGTGCAGAGTATTTCAGAAAATGGAATGATTTGCGCGAGCTTTTCTTAACCAGACTGACTGATCTTGAAAAAGCAGGATTAACTCAAAATGATAAGGATAGCATTAAAGCAATAAAAGATAATTTTACCATATACGCAGAAGGCTTTAATATGGTTTACAGCCAGATTCAGACCGGCACTCTTGCCTCAGCTGAAGATGCAAACAACGCAATTGAGGCATACAAAAATGAGACCCAAAAAATTGAAGCAATGGTGAAACATTTATCCGAAGAGGGCGCCCTACGGCTCGAAAAGGGGATTGAGGGAATCAGATCAACTGCTCAGAGTATTTCATGGATAATGCTTATGGAAGTGTTTGCAGGGTTAGTGCTTGCTATTGTACTTGGGACTGTCATCACTCTAAGCATAACCCGTCCTATTATGAAGGTGGTTGAAATGATTAAATCCATGGCTGTCGGTGATCTAAATGTCGATATTGATATACGACAAAAAGATGAGGCCGGCATGCTTGCCGACTTTATGAGAACAATGACGTCAAATATGAAAAGCGCCGTTCATGTTGCGCAACGCATTGCCGAAGGCGATCTGAGTATAAAAGTGCAGGTTCTCTCTGAGAGGGATTCACTTGGGCAGGCACTGCAGCATATGATTGAAAAAATTTCCGCAACAATGACTGAAATCAATATATCGGCAAACTATGTAGCGTCTGGGGCTGGACAGATGAGTTCGACAAGCCAGGCCATGAGCCAGGGAGCAACCGAGCAGGCAAGCTCTCTTGAGGAGATTTCAAGCTCCATGAACGAGATTGCCTCGCAGACCAGGTTGACTGCAGAGAATGCAACGCAGGCAAATATTCTTGCCGGTGAAACAAAAACATTTGCTGAAAAGGGTAATACGCAAATGATCCAGATGGTAACGGGCATGCGGGAGATAAACGAGTCAAGCCGCAGCATTTCTAGAATAATTAAAGTTATTGACGAAATAGCCTTTCAAACCAATTTGCTGGCACTAAACGCTGCGGTTGAGGCTGCACGGGCCGGCAAGTATGGTAAGGGTTTTGCTGTAGTGGCCGAAGAGGTGAGAAATCTTGCCGCACGTAGCGCCAAAGCCGCCCGGGAGACAGCAGATCTGATCGAGGGCTCCGTGAAAAGGGTAGGTGACGGCACACAGATTGCTGATAAAACGGCAGCGGCATTGAGCGAGATAGTTGCCTCTGCGGGTAAGATGACTGACCTTGTTGCCGAGATTGCGGCTGCTTCCAATGAGCAGGCTCAAGGCGTGAGTCAGATTACGCAGGGACTTGGACAAGTGGCTCAGGTAACGCAGCAGAATACTGCCCATGCCGAGGAAAGTGCAGCGGCCGCTGAGGAGCTGTCGAGCCAGTCCATTGTATTGCAGCAATTAGTGAACACATTTAAGCTGGAAAAAAAAATAGCATGCAGTAAAGTCGATGTCCCCCATCAGTCAGCAGGCAGCAACCTGATGCTGAAACCCGGGAAGGAGCTGGTACAAGCCCCTGCTCGAACAAGTACTGCAGCGCATTGGGGCGGAGCAACGGCTGGAAACCAAAGCCCCGATCCGGTGATTTATCTGGACGACAGGGAGTTCGGGAAATACTAGCCCCTGATGACGATTTGTTTCGACGATTTACGTACATCATGAATAAAGGAGCCCCTATTATGAAATATCAAAGAGACAATGAGAGAATTGATGATGATTTCTACGATGATGACGATGAAGATACCCAAAAGGACAAATATCTGACGTTTACCGTTGGAAAAGAGGACTATGGAATTGAAATATGCTTTGTAACAGAAATTATCGGCATTCAGAAAATAACCGATGTACCGGATATGCCCGCATACGTCAAAGGTGTTATCAACCTGCGCGGTAAAGTAATCCCGGTGATGGATGTACGATTGCGATTCAGGATGCCGGAACGAGGCTATGACGACAGAACCTGCATTGTGGTTGTGAGCGTAAACGGTTCGGCGGTAGGTCTGGTAGTGGACACGGTCAGAGAGGTTGTCGACATTCCGGCAAATCAAATTGAGTTACCGCCGGAGGTAGCGCAAGGCAATCTGCAGCGCTATATCAAGGGGCTTGGCAAGATTGGGGAAGATGTGAAGATACTGCTTGATGTTGATAATCTGGTGCGCAGGGAGCACATGGATTCAATTAAATCACTTGCGGATTTCAGTTAGACAACTAGGGCGTAGGAAGTTGCATTAATACTTATTTTATGCAGTTTTGAAATTCACCTAAACAAATTTATTGATGCCGTATATAGTTAAAGCCATCAGATTTTGAGCAATGTTTTCTGGAGGGTATATGAAAAACTTTTCATTAAAAACTAAAGTTGTCATGATTCTGCTGACGGTAGTTATCATGAGCGGGGTGGGTTTTTCTGTCATGATGTTTAGAAGCGCCCAGAAGCTTGTTTTTAATTATGCATCGACTGAGGCGCAGAATCAAATTGACCGCACAACAAAAATGCTTATGGTGACGACCACTAAATTTCATCAGGATTTCCAAAAGGCACGTGAATCCGGTAAGGTTGATACACTGCTGGCTCTTGAGGATTGGAGCCGCACAAAGACAGCTATGAATGATGCCCTGTCTCATGATTTAGGTGAGGGAGCTACTCGCGTCAGACTCATTGGTGACACTAATATTTTTGGCATTGAACCATTTGGCGCAAAGGAAAAGACCGGCATTCAAACAGCCTTTGAACGAGAAGCGGCCGAGGAAATAAAAAAGGGGAGGGACCGTGTTGAGGTTCTGCGTGATGGTTATATGCGGGTTGCCGTACCGCTGGTCAGCCAAGCGCATGCGGGCTGCGCTGAATGTCATCAGGGGCTGCGCAAAGGACTGGACAGCGATTTGAAGCAAAACGTAATTCTTGGCACACTCAATGTCTACGTTCCCATGCAGAAAACAATTGCTGAACTGCGCATGTTTGCCCTTGGTATTGTTATTAATATAATAATTCTGCTCATGCTTGTGGCTGCAATTCTCTATTTTTTTATAAACCGGGCTGTAACCACACCAATCAAAAAGGCAATGCTTTTTGTTCAACAAATTTCCCAGGGAGATCTATCCGGCAACCTTCATTTTCAGCAGCGTGATGAGATTGGAATTCTTGCAGAATCCATGAATATAATGGTTGAAAACATGCGAGTGCTCGCACAAGCTGCAGAGAGAATTTCAGGCGGTGATCTGACGGTAAAATTTTCGGTTTTATCCGAGAAGGATACTCTGGGGCATTCGTTAAAGCGAATGGCTGAAAAACTTTCTCAAATTATTTCAGAAATACATCTTTCAGCCAGTAACGTTCTCTCCGGATCTGAACAATTAAGCGCTTCCAGTCAGGCTATGAGCCAGGGCGCAACCGAACAGGCAAGCTCGCTTGAAGAAATATCAAGCTCTATGAATGAGATAGCCTCGCAGACCAGACAAAATTCCGAGAATGCTACCCTAGCTAGCAAGATTGCCGGCGAGTCACGGGTTTCTGCGGAAAAGGGAGACCTGCAGACGAAGGATATGGTCGTTGCTATGAATGATATAAGTGTTGCAAGCAGTAACATATCCAAAATTATTAAAATCATCGATGAGATCGCCTTCCAGACAAACCTCCTTGCACTAAACGCAGCGGTTGAGGCTGCCCGTGCTGGCAAATATGGTAAGGGGTTTGCCGTGGTTGCAGAAGAGGTTCGTAATCTTGCGGCCCGCAGTGCAAAAGCGGCTAAAGAGACTGAACAGATGATTGAAGGAGCAGTAAGAAAAATTGAGGAAGGCACTTCAATGGCAAGCAGGACCGCGGATGCCCTGCAGGAAATAGTTGCTGCGGCAGGCAAGGTAACCGACCTTGTTGCCGAGATAGCAGCCGCATCCAGCGAGCAGGCTCAGGGCGTAAGTCAGATAACCAAGGGCCTTTCGCAGGTGGATCAGGTGACTCAGCAGAACACAGCCCATGCCGAAGAGAGTGCATCTGCTGCCGAAGAGCTGACAGGCCAGGCTCAGATGCTGCTGGAACTGGTCAGCACGTTCACGGTTTCGGAAGACATAAAGAACCGCCTTGAAACACCCCGTAAGCAGAGCATTCTGTTTAGGCCTACTCAAATCCATATCTCTTCTGCCGGCAGACAAGCCGTACATACGGCAGAAAATTCGTGGGGAGGAAGGCGCACACTCGCCCAGAGTGAAAATAGCTGTGAATCTGAGCCGGTTATATTTTTAAATGATAAAGAGTCTGGCGAATGGAACAATGCGGAATAGACGTTTTACTATTCCAGATTATTGAATTTTGGTAATTGGATAAAGGAGTAATAATGCTTAAGAACATAAAACTTGGCATAAAACTTACCGGGGGATTTATCCTAGTTGCTTTCATAACACTTATTGTCGGCATGATGGGCTTGATTGGCGCCCTTAATCTGGGCAGAAGCACAGAAGAAGTAGCCGATGTTCGACTGCCGAGTATCGACAACCTGCGGATTATAAAACAAGAATTTGAAAACATCAGAGCAACACAGTATACCCTTCTAAATCCCCTTTTAGCTGATAAAGAACACGACCAACAGTTTGATAACTTTATACACGCGCAGGAACGCTATAAGGCTGCCTGGACAGTCTACGAATCCCTGCCCAAAACAGATGAAGAGGCGATGCTTTTGAAGCAACTGATGAATGCAGTAGATGCATGGAATCAGGAGAATACCATATTTATTGATTATGCCAAACAACTTGTCGCTACCGATATCCGCAATCCGGTCGATCTTATGGCAAAGATACTGTCTTTTCGCACCGAAAATTACCGGTTGGCAGTGGCTGTTTCGGGCTTGATCTACAATGGGGCCACATTCGAAGGCGGTGACGACCCTGCGACATCCAATTTTGGAATATGGTCTGCAACCTTCAAGACTAAAAACAGCAAACTTGAGGACTTGATCTCACAAGTTTTGCAATTTCACTTTGCATTTTATCAAGGTGCGCATGATGTGAAAGAACTGATGACCAAAGCAGACAAGGATACGGCCCTGAAAGTCTATAACGATATGACTGAAAATATGAATATTACCTTCAGAATTTTTGAAAAAATACTGGCAGAAGCTAACCTGGCTGTTGATTTGTATAATAAAATGAACATACAGGTATTGGAAAAGTGCCACGAAAAGCAGGTAGTGGTTACTGCATTAATAGACAGAGTTATTAAAATCAATGATACTGCCGCACGAGATCTAAGCAGCAGGGTGAAGCTTGAAGTATCTTCGACAGTTAAGACAGAAATTTTTTGGATGATCTTTGGAACACTTTTTGCGATTGGTATAGGGCTTTTTTTAACACGCATGATAACTGAGCCGATACGTGCAAGTGTTGCACTAGCAAATGCCGTGTCTGAAGGCGATCTGCAGCAAACCATCAACATTGACCAGCATGATGAAATCGGCGTACTTGCCGAGGCCATGAAAAAAATGGTTAAAAATATGCAGAGTCTTGTTGAAGTTGCCAGAAAAATTGCTATCGGAGATTTAACCGTGAATGTTGTGCCGCTTTCCGACAGCGACGCTTTTGGTTATTCACTTAAAACCATGGTAGAAACGCTTTTATCCACTATGGCAGATATTAATGTGCTGGCCAACAATGTTGCTGCCGGGGCACATCAAATGAGCTCAACCAGCCAGGCCATGAGCCAGGGCGCAACCGAACAGGCAAGCTCTCTTGAGCAAATAGTAAGTTCCATGAATGAAATAGCATCGCAGACGAAACATAATGCAGAAAATGCAAGGCAGGCAAATATGCTTGCAGGTGAGACAAAGATGCTTGCTGAACGAGGCAATGAACGGATGAATCGAATGGTTGACGCCATGCATGAAATCAATGATTCAAGCCGCAACATTTCTAGAATTATTAAAGTTATTGATGAAATCGCCTTTCAAACCAACTTGTTGGCGTTGAATGCTGCGGTTGAGGCTGCACGTGCCGGCAAATACGGAAAAGGCTTTGCTGTAGTGGCCGAGGAGGTGAGAAATCTTGCCGCCCGTAGCGCCAAAGCAGCCCGGGAAACTGCAGATTTGATTGAAGGTTCTGTTAAGAAGGCTGTTGACGGGACTCAGATGGCTGACAAAACAGCAACGGCGTTGCACGAGATAGTTACAGCAGCAGGAAAGATGACCGACCTTGTTGCCGAGATTGCTGCTGCTTCCAATGAGCAGGCTCAAGGCATAAGCCAGATCACGCAGGGCCTTGGTCAGGTTGATCAGGTAACGCAGCAGAATACTGCCCATGCCGAAGAAAGTGCGGCGGCCGCTGAGGAGCTTTCAAGCCAGTCATTGGTGCTACAGCAACTGGTAGCAACATTTACAATTGAAGATAACAGTATTAATAGCAGACTTGAAACTCCGCAGGATAGCAGTGGTCAAAGAATGCTTGGAATGGGTGAGGCAATGGTAGCGTCACATACAAAGCAAAGTACACCCTGGGGTGGATTTAAGACGGAGGGACAAGATACAGAATTCCCGATTCGTCCTGATGATACAAAGTTCGATCAAATGTAGTGTTTTATAAGAGGTCTGATAGCACTATCCGGTGCATAAGAAACGGCTCAAGACATGATAATTGGTAAAGCTTCAGGCTATGATGGTTGATTTAAAAATATATGCCCCCGTAAGCTTTTCGCCTGAACCTTTCGTGCATAAACTGATGCAACTTACTGATGATGAATTTAATCTAATTCGCACTCTTGTGTATGAGCGGTTCGGAATCAACCTAACCGAAGCCAAGAGATCTCTTGTTGTTGGACGGTTGCAGAAGACGCTCAGGCAGTTGAGGTTTGATTCGTTTATGCAATTTTACGAGCATCTTGTGCAGGACAAAAGCGGTTCTGCTCTTGATGCACTTATAAACCAGATCTCAACCAATCATACTTTTTTCTATCGAGAATGCGCGCATTTTGCTTATTTCAAAAATACGGTTCTACCGGAAATAAAGCTGCGATTGCAGCAGGAGCAGCGAAGGGATCTCAGGGTATGGTGCGCTGGATGTTCTTCCGGCGAAGAAGCATATACGATTATCATAGAGATGATGGAATTTTTTCGTAATGACTACCACCTGTGGGATGCCGGTGTACTCGGAACAGACATATCGGCAAAAGCTCTCAATAAGGCTGTAGCAGGTGTTTATCCCTACGAAAACATTAAAAATGCTCCTGGCTATGCGCAGCACTATTTTAAAAAAATTCAGGATGACAAATATGAGGTTACTTCTGCGATCAAACATGAAGTAACATTTCGCAGATTGAATCTAATGAACAAGACGTTTCCCTTTAAAAAGTTGTTTCATGTCATATTCTGCAGGAATGTCATGATCTATTTCGACCAGGCGACCCGCGACGGACTTATTAAAAGATTTTATGACAGCCTTGCACCGGGGGGATATTTTTTTATAGGACACTCGGAATCCCTGGGCAGAGAACAAGCCCTGTTTAAATATATCATGCCGGCGGTATACAGGCGGCGGGAACTGTAATATAGATTTCACTGACGCGAATGCAGTTCTTTAGAGCTGCAATTGACAGAATAGCCATGATCAAAAGAAAAATCCGTGTTCTTGTTGTTGATGATTCAGCCCTTGTGCGCACAATCCTTTCGCAGGGTCTTTCACAGGATCCCGGCATTGAAGTTGTTGGCGCTGCATCGGATCCCTATGTTGCCCGCGACATGATCATTAAGCACCGGCCAGATGTACTCACCCTGGATGTGGAAATGCCCAGAATGGACGGCGTGGAATTTCTTAAGCGTCTTATGCCGCAATTTCCGATGCCTGTCGTCATGGTCAGTGCCCTTACACAGAAGGGCAAACAGATCACCATCGAAGCCCTTGAGGCAGGCGCAGTTGATATCGTGCCAAAGCCATCTACAAATATTGCTCAAAGCCTGAGCGATATGATGATGGAGCTTCGAACCAAGGTAAAAATAGCATCGACGGCTAATGTCTCCCACTGGAAACTTAAACGCCCTGACGAAAAACCGAATGTTATCGGAATGACAAAATCTCTTGCCGAGTCAACCGATAAGGTGATTGCCATCGGCGCTTCAACCGGTGGCACCGAAGCTATCCGGCTTGTTATTGAGCGTTTTCCTGCGATTGCACCAGGTGTTGTTATTGTTCAGCACATGCCTGCAGGTTTCACAAAAGCATTTGCTGAGCGTTTGAATATGCAGTGCCTCATGGAAGTTAAAGAAGCCGAAAGTGGCGACAGGATAATGCCGGGCAGAATCCTTATTGCTCCAGGGGATTATCATATCAAAGTGAAACGAACGGGTGGCTTTTACTATGTGGATTGCCTTACAGGAGAAAAAGTCAACGGCCACTGCCCGTCGGTTGATACTATGATGCTTTCGGTAGCAGAGCATGTCGGTGCTAATGCAGTTGGCGTCATGCTCACCGGCATGGGCCATGACGGCGCCGAAGGCATGTTGCACATGCGCAGAGCAGGTGCCCGCACTATCGCACAGGATGAGCAGAGCTGCATAGTGTTTGGCATGCCCAAGAGTGCCTATGATCGCGGCGGGGTTGAAAGCTTCGTTCCGCTTGACAAAATTGCTCAAACAGTATTGAGTTATATTTAAGAACCTGATTAGGCTGCTTTCTCATGTGCCAATGAGATGTGTTTTTCGATTCCTTTTTGAAAGGATGATAACATGATTCATTTTGGCTTATTTATGGTGAGGCTTGGGCTGGTAAGCCCAGAGCAAATCGTTAAAGCCCTCGACTGCCAGCGGGAGCGGCAAGTGCCGATCGGCAAGATAGCGCTGGAACACCACTTTCTTAAAATGAATCAGGTTTTTGAAATATTAAACCGTCAGTTTGAAGTAAATTTAAAATTTGGCAACATCGCATTTGAGCTCGGTTACCTTACTCGGCAGCAGGTTGATCATCTGCTTGCCATGCAAAAAAATATGCGAACACCCATTGGAGAAATACTTGTTGAGATGGGCGTTTTAAGCCCGCAACAGCTCACGGAAGCTCTAGATGCATACGAGAAATCAAAAGAGCCTATTTGAATGCCCTATACCCTGTCCGTTTGGAAAACGATACGCACGCTCCCTGGACGACTATCAGAATCAGCAGGCCTTGTTTTTTCAATTCTTAATGTGCGGCGCTGAATTTTTTACCTGAGAAAAATCATAGAGGGCAAGCGTTACAGCGACGAGGGGTAAAAGCAAAACTGATTGAAAGATTTAGACATGATGCATTTTGGAACATTTCTGGTGAAGCAGGGTGTTGTAAACCCTGAACATATCATACAGGCCCTTGACCGCCAGATGAAGAAACAGATGGCTGTCGGGAAGATAGCACTGCAATACCGCCTTCTTGAAATGAACCACATGTTTACCATACTGAACCGTCAGGTCGACACCGATTTGAAGTTTTGCGATATCGCAATTGCCCTTGGATTCCTTACCCGCGAGCAGGCTGATTTCATTCTCAGCATTCAAATGAGTAAACGCCCGAAGCTGGGAGAAATACTGGTTGAGATGGGCGTGATCAGCCAAGAGCAGCTTACACAAGCGCTTGTAGGCTATGAGATGTTGAAAGATAGCATGAGCGGTACGGCTTAGCCCTGCTATAAGAAACATCTGACGATCCAAGGTGATGTGCATCAATAGCATCAATAATATATGCCTGAGGTTTTTTTTTAACCCTGCTGGCGGAAATAACATTTCAAACCTGAACAATTTATGTCGATTATAATACTGGGTGTTGGAGATTTAGGCGTATCAAATGCTCCAGGAGATGTTATTAAAACTCTTGCGCTTGGCTCATGTGTGGCGCTCATTTTACTTGAGCCAAGGACAAGGTCTGTAGGCATGGTGCATGTGGCACTACCTGAATCATCAATAGACCGTGCGAAAGCAATGGCAAAACCCGGCTACTTCGCAGACACAGGTTTTTTTGCCCTTTTCGATGCAATGAAGCGCATTTCGCACCTTCAAAATGATAAAAGTTTTATTGTAAAAATGGTAGGCGGCGCGCAGGTGCTGGATCCGAACAATACATTCAATATCGGCAAACGCAATGAGCTGGCCCTAAAAAAAATGCTCTGGACACTGGGCATGGGCGTGCAGGCTGAAGATGTCGGTGGACATATTAGCAGAAGCATCGCGGCCGATGTTGATTCCGGAAGAGTTGTTATCACATCTGCCGGCCGTGGAAGCTGGGAAATTTAATCGTCACCTTTGAAACAATACAAAGTCGCGGCCCCAATCTTGATAGATGGATGCGGGTGAACTATGGCAAAGATACTTATAGCAGAGGATGACAGTTCAATGCTGGATATATTCAGCGCAACAGTAGAGTCAATGGGCCACTGTGTCGTACGTGCTATAAACGGACGAATGGCCTGGGAGGTGCTGCAGGCAAATGATGATATCTCATTTCTTATATCAGATATGTTGATGCCTGAGATGGAAGGCATGGAATTAATCAAGCTTATTAGAGAAAACAGCCGGTTTTCCAAACTTCCAATTCTTATTGTATCGGGCGCAATCAGAGCTAAAGAAATTTCCCACCTTCTTGAACAGGGCGCTACTCATTTTATGGCTAAGCCGGTTCAGCTTCAAGAGTTAATAGATGTTATTAAAAGATATGTTCAGTGAGCAGTACCCGATGATTAGGATAATTCAGGGATTTTGGTGATTAAAGAATTGATGGATCCGAAAATTTATAATTGTTCACCATGATTCAGGTACGATATGCCTCTTAAGGATGAGATTATCAGCAGAATAAGAAGTGTGAAGCCTCTGTCACATACGGCCCAGCAGATCATGGAGATTTTGTGTGATAGAGGGCAGTCTGTCGAGAAGCTGGCCCGGATTATAGAAACGGATGCAGCCCTTACCGCACGCGTGCTGACGATTGTAAATGCGCACACACTTTTTCCAGCTGCGCCCATTACAACAATTGCAGGCGCGATGACAGCAATTGGAGACAGGGTCATGCTGGGCATTGCTCTGGATTACTGCACCGACGGGCTTATGCTTAAGCCGCTGGATGGCTATCAGGCCGAACAGGGTAAACTCTGGGAACACAACCTTCTGACGGCTATAGCGGCAAAAGTCATTGCAATTATGAGCCCCATGGAGGTTAATGCCGATGAGGCATTTACCGGGGGAATTTTACATGATATAGGCAAGTCGGTACTGTCGGAATTTTTAACAGACTCCGTCGATGAGGTTATTATGGAAATTGACAGGGGCCTGGTTCTGGATTATCTAACGGCCGAGGAGGAAAAACTAGGAACAAATCACTGCATTATCGGTGCCGCAATGGCCAAGATGTGGAAGCTGCCTTCCCCTTTTCCAGAGATCATCCGCCATCATCATCATCCGCAGGCCGCTGATGAGAAATATCACCGGATAATTTACACCGTACACCTGGGTGATATCATAGCCATGATGAGGGGGATCGGCACCGGATGCGATTCCATGTGCTATCAGCTCGAAAACGGATATAAGGAGCTTCTGGGCATACGCAAAAATCAGTTGCCGGCCATTATGCTTCGCGTAGATGAGGAATTTCAAAGAACGATGGCCCTTGTAAATAAAGGAGCAGGCAATGCAGAAAATTTTAATCGTTGATGATTCCAGTACAGCCCGTATGTTCATCAGACGCTGTCTTGAAATATCGGGGTGTCAGGATGCTGATTTTTACGAAGCATGTAACGGCAGGGAGGCCCTTGATATGCTACGGGAAATGCCCGTTGATTTCATCCTTGCCGACTTGAATATGCCTGTGCTCGACGGAAGAAACATGCTCAAGCGACTCAAATCGAGCCCCCGAACTTGCGAAATACCGGTTGTCGTCATCTCAAGCGCCAGCAACCCCGCATCCGATGTTGAACTGGTTGCCGAGGGGGCTTATGCTGTGCTCAGTAAGCCCATAACCCCTCCTGTGCTTATCGCATCGATAGGTTCTTTGTTCAAGAAAAAGGAGTTACTTGATGGAACAGCATGAGATAAACCTGTGCCTGGCCATTAAAGCTGCGGTGACGGAGAGCATTGAGAATATGGTTTTTATGGTCATTGATACTGATCTGAACGGTTTGTCCGAGGACATCGGTTGTGATCCTGTCATGGCAACGCTCATGGTGCTCGAGCCTAGACCCGGCCTGCTTCGCCTGGCCATGCCCAAGAGTACAGCCATTGAAATTTCAAAGAACCTGTACAGCATTTCCGATAGGGAGCCGACTGAGGCTGTGATTCAAGATGTCACCTGTGAGCTTTTGAATACTATATCGGGCCGCGTGATGAAAAGGGTTCTTCCTGCAGAATGTACGTTTCACCTCGGTCTTCCGGAGATAGCCGACAGGCCGTTTGATCCAAATGAGCCTTTTGTTAAGTGCAGTTTCCTGGCCGATGGTAATTTACTTACAGTTGCCGCACAGTTATAACTTTTTTGTATTCAGCAATTGGCTGCACTACGATGAGACAGCATCAGCACACGGCGAATGTGCAGTTCAAGCTGCGAAACATATTGAACTGAATGCCGGGGAGATTCATTATGAATGGTAGGATTTTAGTTATTGATGATGAGCCGAAACTTCAGGAGACTTTAGAAGCCTTTCTTGTTGAGACGGGCCATGAAGTTGTAACGGCCAGCAACTATGACGACGCCATCGAGGCCCTTTCGAGGCAAGTTTTTGATGTGATTTTTGCAGATTTATCCAATGGTGCCCGTACGGGAATCGATATTTTGCGTGAGGTAAAAAAACTCGAACTTCCGACGCAGGTTGTCATAATTACGGGTAAAATGGATATTGCGACTGCCGGAGAAGCTGTTCGCATGGGCGCTTTCGATTATGTGCCCAAACCTGTCACCAGGACGATGATGCTGCGCATAACAGATCAGTCTCTTCGCCATAAGCATACGGTTGAATCGCGCGAAACATACCGCCGCACCCTTGAAGCGACATTTAAGTGCGTCTATGAGGCAATTTTGGCCATAGATTCCAATCTGACAATACTTACCGTCAACGACGCTGTAGAAAATTTTTTGCAACGTTCGTCCGGTGAGATTATCGGTCAGATCCTGACAGATGTGGTTAGCCAGTCACAGAAACCATTTCTGACCGACGTTGCACAAAAGACGCTGCAAACAGGGGCAATGATCAAAGAATATCCGGCCGAATGGATATGTCCAGACGGCAAACCTCAAACGGTTCTAATCAGCTGTTCACAACTTGTTGATCCCAGCAGCATAGTTCCGGGAGCTGTTCTTGTGCTGCGTGATATAACGCGCACTATCGATCTTGAAGGTGGTCAGGAGCGGCGCAGTTTTCGCGCCTTGATCGGCAAAAGCAAACGGATGCAGGAAATCTATGAGTTGCTTGAGGCCCTTGCCGAAACGGAAACAACGGTGCTGGTAACCGGAGAGAGCGGCACTGGCAAGGAGCTTGTTGCCGATGCGCTTCATGCTATCGGCCCGCGTAGCTCCAAGCCGCTGATAAAAATAAATTGCTCAGCACTTTCAGAAAATCTCCTTGAAAGCGAGCTGTTTGGACATGTAAAAGGCGCATTTACCGGTGCCATAAAAGATAAAATAGGACGTTTTGAGATGGCTGATGGAGGAACTGTTTTTCTGGACGAGATTGGCGACTTGAGCCCCAACGTGCAGGTGAAGCTGCTCAGGTTTCTACAGCAGAAGGAGTTTGAACGGGTAGGCGACACCCGGTCTTTAAAGGTGAACGTGCGCGTTATCACCGCAACCCATCAGAATTTGATGGCCAGGGTCGAGCGGGGTGTTTTTCGAGAGGACCTCTATTACCGCCTCAAAGTGGTAGAGGTAGCACTGCCGTCCCTTCGCGAGCACAGGGATGATATCCCGCTGCTGGTTGAACATTTCAGGGTGCTTTTCAACAGGCTGTTTCACAAAAATATTTTGCATATCGCTGAGGATGTTTACAAAGCATTTCTAACATATCGCTGGCCCGGCAATATTCGGGAGCTTGAACATGCCATGGAACATGCTTTTGTTGTCTGCGGAAGCACTGAAATAACCCTTGCACATCTGCCATCGGAACTGGTTGCGCCCGTACCAGTAGAGAAAGCACCCGTCAAAAAGGAGCCCTTAACGCACTGTTCCGAAGATTCTGTGCGAAAAGCTCTGGAAAAAACTGCCTGGAACAAGGCAAAAGCTGCACGTATTCTAGGTGTCGGCCGTCAGACCTTGTACCGGAAACTCTCTGAATACAATATAGCTGACCCCGTTGATGAATAACCCACGTGCATGAATTGCAGCTTTTAAATACTCAGGCTGGACGAGGCATATTTTTTTGATTACAGGGCTAGCAGCCAGAACTAATGAATAGAGACAGCGATATGCAATGAAAATACTTGTGCAGTCGTTTGCAAATATCAGAGATGTGCTGGGCTCCCGCGAGCTTGAAATTGATTTGCCGCCGCTGTCGAGTCTTGCCGTACTACTTGCCCGGCTTACATGTCGTTTCGGATCGGCATTTACCCGTCAGATACGAGATCAGCTTAGCGGCGAGATTGTGCCGTTTCTTATACTTGTAAACGGTACTGCATTGCGTTCAACCTTTGATCTTCAGTCTCCGCTCAAAGACGGTGATACGGTAGCCATTATGATTCCCTTTGATGGAGGGTAAAAGCGCCATATTTGCTACTGTGTTATACTTGCATAAATTAAATATTAATTAATGCTGCGAGTGAAATTTTTGCGCCTTATTCTGTCAACCTACATACCACAGCAGGTAATGATATGGTAAGTCATTCCGGCAAGAAAACAATTCTTGTTGTTGACGATAACCCATTAAATCGCGAACTGATTATTGCCGCTGTAGAGAGCTCTGGCTGCCGGTACGAGCAGGCTGAGAACGGCAGAGAAGCTCTTGGAAAAGTTAAAGAACAGTTCTTTTCACTTATTTTTATGGATTTGCTCATGCCGGGCATGGATGGTTTTGAAACCGTCAGGCGGATTCGTGCAATGGAAATTACCACGCCCATTGTTGCCCTTTCGGCCTTAAGTATGAAGCAGGATAAGGATCGTGCCATTGATGTTGGCTGCAACGCTTTTGTATCCAAGCCCATCGATCTGGAAACTATCCGAGACATCATAGATGATTACCTCACACGTCAGCCGAACTGCGACGTTTTAGCATCGGGGGCTGTCAAGACGGTTGCAAGGCCGTCGTTTGATTTTTCCCGGTTCCGCATGCTTTTTGTAGAGGAAGATCCGAAGCGTGCTGCTGTATACATCCCCACCATGCGGCATTTTGGCTTTACCCTGCGGCACGTTGCAACCTGCAGCGAAGCGCTTGATATGCTGTATCAAGATTCTGCCTCTGTAGATATTATTATCAGCGCTCTATACACAAGCGGCATCGATGCCCTGGGCCTGCTTGCCATGGTTCGACGGCAGTATCCTGATGTTCTAGTTTTTATTTATACGGAAAAATATGATCCTGATATGTACCAGCTTGCCATGCTGCAGGGCGCTGACGGTATTTTCCCTGCATCGATTCTTGATGGCCCTGCCGTGGGCATGATAGAGTCGGCATTGTACCGCAGGCAGCAGCAAAGTGTCATGTCAGGTGCCGGACTTACTGGTCAGATGCAGTTAGCTCAGGCACAGTTAATTGCTTTCGGGTGTGAGCAGCCCTGCCTGTCATGCGACCTTGACTTCAGAAATCTGCGTGATGCCGGAGGTGATATCGTACGCTGCCGCAAATTCAACCATGCCGGTCGTTGTGGTTTTGTGCTGGCTGATATAGCCGGGCATGACCTGCCAAGCCTCTATATGAGCGCCGTTTTTCTTGGAATTCTTACATCGTGCTGGGATGCATATCAGCAACCTGAAAGTCTTCTGCGTGTGATTAATTCTGAATTCAACAAGCTTGGGTACTCAAAATCACACGTTTGCGTTTCCGCCATGCTCTGGGATGCCCCCCGCCGCACCATGCATATCGCTACGGCAGGCAATCCCGGAGCTTTGCTGTTCGAACGTACGGCAGACGGGCTTTTTTCCTTTCATGAACTTGAAGGCGGGGGTATGTGCCTTGGGTTACTGCCAGACCATGATCTTATTGGTGTCAGTACAGTCGTCTGCCCTGCGGAAAGCTATATATTTTTGTCTTCCGATGGTGTTGATAAACAGACAATTCAGGCAGCTATTGCATCCGATCCGTCCATACTCCATGCCGGGTGTGCCAAAGGCCTTTGTCGTCGAATTTTGAAACATGTTGATTCCGACCAGCAGGATGACATGGTGCTTCTTTCTTATTACATACCGCAGCCGTCAGAGCCTTCTGAACTATTCAATTCTTTTGCATCCGACTATGACGGCGTTGACCGTGCATGTTCGTGGGCTGCAAATATTCTAACTCATGATAGGGTTCCAACAGGCAAGGATATCGACTTCATACTGCTTGTGTTTCGAGAAGCCATGCTCAATGCTGTTGAACACGGCAATCGTCATAATCCAAATGCATTTGTCGATGTTATGGTTTTCATAACACCGCAAAGTGTTGTGATTGAGGTTTCTGATGAAGGCCCTGGTTTTGATCTGGATCATGCACTCGCAGCAGCGACTTCGGAAAACCAGCTTGGCAAGCGCGGGTTACCTGCAATGTTTGCAGTAGCCGACATCATGACAGTTGAAGGAGGTACAGTTACCATGGTGTTTAATAAACATTAAAAACACCGGTTAGAGAGCTGTTTTTAACCAAATGTATAGAATAACTTATATGAAGGGATAAATATGAACGCAATTCTACAGGATAAACGACTTATTTTGCAGCCTCAGTCTGACATGGTGGCAAGCCAGATTGAGGTGCTTCGCGATGCTGTGCTCGCGCAGATGAAAAAGCATCCCGACGTGACAGGTGTTATACTGGATGCCACTGGTGTTGAAATAGTTGACTCCCTGGGTGTAAATCTCATTATCGGCATCTACCGCCAGGCTGTTGCTGAAGCAAAAACCTTTGAAGTCATCAATGCTGGAAACAGGTTTATTAAGGTTGCCCAGTTTTTTCGTTTTTTCTCCTTGTTTAGCATCAATGGCGAATCGGCGGCTCCGTAATGTTATGGCCCTGCGCAGCTCATAAAAGAGTCAGAAAAAAAACTTATTTTTTTTTAACTGCGGATGGAGCCATTGCTGATCCGTCTTGAAAAATCAACCTATTACGTGGTATGCTACAACAAACACATCACAGATACAGGAGATCAAATGGCACGTTCAGCACAGATTGAACGAAAAACCTCTGAAACAGATATAAAGGTTGAGTTAGAGATTGACGGAACCGGTGCCTATAGCGTGCAGACGCCAGTCGGCTTTATCAACCATATGCTGGAACTTTTTGCCAGACACGGGCTTTTCAATCTCACTGTGCAGGCAAAGGGTGATACTGCCATTGATTTTCATCATACTGTTGAGGACATCGGCATCTGCCTTGGGCAGGCTATTGTTAAAGCTTTGGCTGACAAGTCCGGTATACGCCGCTATGGCCAGGCGACTGTGCCCATGGATGAGTCTCTGGCAAGCGTTGCCCTTGACCTCAGCGGACGGCCATGCCTTGTTTATAATGCCCCCAGCCTTAAAGGCAAAATTGGAGAGTTTGACAGCGAGCTGGTTGAAGAATTTCTTCAGGCCCTTGTCAATAACTGCAAGGCAACGCTGCACGTCAACGTTTCCTACGGCAAGAACAGCCACCACATTATAGAAGCGATTTTCAAGGCTCTGGGAAGGGCCCTTGATCGGGCCACACAGCTTGACGAGCGTATATGCGGTGTGCCTTCGACCAAGGGAGTTCTGTAGTTAATGCGTGTGTCTATAATCGACTATGGCATGGGCAACCTTCGCAGCGTTCAAAAGGCATTTGAACAAACAGGCTGCCAGTCTACTATTGTTACAACGGCTCATGAGGTTGATAATGCCGGTGTGCTAGTGCTGCCTGGAGTCGGAGCTTTCAGGAAATGTTTTGAAAACCTCGACCGCCTTGGTCTTATATCCTCAATTGTGAAATCCATAGAGTCGGGCAAGCCATTTTTCGGTATTTGCCTCGGTCTGCAGATTTTATTTTCCGAGAGTGAAGAGTTTGGCTCCTGCCCCGGCCTTGGCGTGATCAGCGGCAGAGTAGTGCGCTTCCCTGCTGAGCAGCGCGATGCAGGCGGCGTGCTTTTGAAGATTCCTCACATGGGCTGGAACAGCCTAAGGCAACAGAAATGCACACCGCTATTTAATGGCATTGCAGAAGGAGCTTACTTCTATTTTGTACATTCATATTATGTGGCCCCTGATGGCCCGGCTGTTATTGCTACCACTACAGACTATGGCATTGAATTTGTTTCAAGCATCTGCAAAGATAATGTTTTTGCCTGCCAGTTTCATCCCGAGAAGAGTCAGGCTGTTGGCCTGCAACTGCTGAAAAATTTTACTGCATTTGCTGCTCAGGCTTAGCGCCTTTATGCTGAGAAAGGTTTTAAATGATCATTATTCCTGCAATTGATTTAAAAAACGGCCAATGTGTTCGCCTGTCGCAGGGTCGCATGGAAGATGCCACAATTTATTCAAGCGACCCGGTTGAAGTTGCCCTGCGTTGGGAGTCAATGGGTGCCCAAAGGCTGCACATTGTTGATCTTGACGGCGCTGTGTCCGGAATACCTCGCAACAAAGAACTGGTAAAACGCATCTGCGCCTCTGTTTCCATGGAGGTTGAGCTGGGCGGCGGTATTCGCGACCTGGCCGCTGTTGACGAATATCTCAGCGTAGGCGTGCAGTACGCCATACTGGGCACTGCAGCAGTGCGCGATCCTGCATTTCGCCAGTCTTGCTGCAAACAATACCCAGGCAGAATCATTATCGGCATTGATGCTCTTAACGGCATGGTGGCCCTCCAGGGCTGGACAGAAAGCACACAGCTGAGCGCTGTAGAATTAGCCCGACAGCTTGACGCAGATGCTGTTGCAGCAATCGTTTACACCGACATTAGCCGCGACGGCATGCTTACAGGCCCTAATATAGATGAAACGGCAAAGCTCGCCGCCTCAATTTCTATTCCTGTTATTGCCTCCGGCGGTATGTCACATATAGAGGATGTGCAAAAGCTTCTTTCCGTTAAAGCTTCAGGCATTATGGGTGTAATCATCGGACGCGCCCTGTATACCGGCGGGATTAATCTGAAAGAAGCGCTTGCGGTAACAAAAACGAATTAATAAATTAAAAAATAATTTTTTAATTCTTCAATTAAGGAATCATGCTAGCAAAACGAATTATCCCCTGTCTGGATGTAAAAGACGGCCGCGTAGTAAAAGGTGTTAATTTCGTAAATCTGCGGGATGCCGGCGATCCAGTTGACAATGCCAAGTTTTACGATGCCGAGGGCGCTGATGAACTGGTTTTTCTTGATATCACCGCATCCCATGAACGCAGAAATATTATCCTGAAGGTTGTTGAGCGCACGGCTGCCGAGGTTTTTATGCCGGTAACTGTGGGTGGCGGCATTCGCGATCTTGATGATATTCGCAATCTTCTGAATTCCGGGGCTGACAAAGTTTCAATAAATACCGCCGCGGTTAACAATCCCGATTTTGTGCAGGCTGCTGCAGAAAAGTTCGGCAGCCAGTGCATTGTGGTGGCCGTGGATGCTAAGCGGACGCGTGCCGGCAGTGATACTCAAAGCCCTTGGGAGGTTTTCATCCATGGGGGAAGAACCCCTACAGGCATTGATGCCGTTGCCTGGGCAAAAAAGATGGAGGCCCTCGGCTCAGGAGAGATACTTCTCACCAGCATGGATCGCGATGGCACACAGGAAGGCTTTGATCTGCCTCTCACGAAGGCAATTGCCAGAGCCATCACCATACCGGTTATCGCTTCGGGCGGTGTTGGTATCATGGAGCATCTGTATGACGGCATTGTGCTTGGCGAGGCTGATGCAGTGCTTGCTGCATCCATTTTTCATTACCGAACGCATTCTATCCGAGATGTTAAACAGTATCTGCATGAAAAGGGTGTTCCCGTCCGTTTGGTTTAATCACATTACTGTGTCTGATACTGCAAAATAAATCACCGCTGAGGCGGATAAATTGAAAATTAATCAGGAGGTTTACGGCGATGGAAATACTTGATACAATTAAATACGACTCAAACGGACTGGTGCCCGTTGTGGTTCAGGACTTTCAGAACGGCGAGCTACTTATGGTTGCCTACATGAATCGCGAATCCCTTAAAAGCACTCTTGAAACCGGCAAAACGCATTTTTGGAGCCGCTCGCGACAGAAATACTGGATGAAGGGCGAATCATCAGGCCACACCCAGCAGGTTAAAGAAGTGTTTGTAGACTGCGACGCAGACTGTATTCTTATGAAGGTCGAACAGATTGTCGCCGCATGCCACACCGGATACCGATCCTGTTTCTACCGCAAATGGAACGGCACATCATTTGATGCAATCGGGGAGAAACTCTTTGATGAAGAATCAGTCTATAAAAAGTGATGCCCGCATCCTGGACAAGCTCTATAGCGTCATACTGGAGCGCAAAGCAAGTCTTAGCCCTGACTCCTATGTTGCATCGCTCTTCAAAAAAGGTACTGAGAAGATTCATGCCAAGATCGCCGAAGAATCCGGGGAGCTGATTGAGGCATCTCAGCAGGCCTATCGTGAAGGCATTATCCACGAGACAGCCGACCTTATTTTTCATACGATGGTGCTTTTGGGGCAGTGGGACATAGCCCCAGATGAAATCTACAGCGAGCTTATGCGCCGCTTTGGGGTCTCAGGAATTGTCGAGAAACAGCAACGCACAACAAAGAAGGCCCATGACTAACAAACGACCTGTAATCGGCATAACCATGGGCGATCCTGCAGGTATCGGGCCGGAAATTATCGTCAAGGCCATGCAGGATAACTCTGTCACTTCAATATGCCAGCCCATCATTTTTGGCGATAGAGGTGCTTTGGAACGGGAAGCTGACCGTCTTGTCATTTCCAGTACGTTTGAGACTGTTACCTCGACTGAGACTTTCTCTGTCTGCCCCGGCATACTAGCCATTCTTGAAGTATCCCGCCTTAATCCTTCCTGTGTGCGTTACGGAAGTCCCACGACAGAAAGCGGTAAGGCCATGGCCGCCTATATCATCAGTGCTGTTGAGATGGCAAATGCCGGAAAAATAGATGCCATCGTCACCGGACCGATTAGTAAGACGGTGCTGCATGATGCAGGTTACAACTATCCGGGACATACTGAAATGCTTGCCGCTCTCACTGGCGCAAAAGATGTCGTAATGATGCTTGCTGGCGAAACGCTCCGGGTGGTTCTGGCCACTATTCACTGCGCCTACACCGATGTGCCAAAATTTCTCACAACCGAAAAAATATTAAAAACTATAATCATCACCCATGAAAGCCTCAAGAATGTTCTTGCTGGCAAAAAACCGCGCATAGCGGTAGCGGCTCTCAATCCCCATGCGGGAGAGGGCGGTCTGTTCGGTGAAGAGGAAAAAAATTTAATTGGCCCTGCGGTGGCTGAGGCATGCCGCCTCGGCATCGATGCAACCGGCCCAATGCCTGCTGACACGCTTTTTTATTATGCCGCACAAGGAAAGTATGACGTAGTGGTTTGTATGTACCACGATCAGGGTCTCATTCCTCTCAAACTGCTGCATTTTGATACAGGGGTTAATGTCACACTCGGCCTTCCCATTATTCGCACTTCTGTTGACCACGGCACAGCCTATGATATTGCCGGCAGGGGCATTGCCAGTCCGGCAAGTCTGATCAGCGCCATAAAAACAGCCGTGCAGATGGTCCACGGAAGGGCAGGGGTGCACAGTTGTCATTCCCTTGCAGGTGACAATCCATACAGTTCATAAATTTAGGCCCTTCATACAAACTTCATAAACTTCAACTTTTTAGTTTCCTATATATTAAATATGCTATAATTTATTTAGTATGGATAAAATTATTGCATTGAATCCTTAATATTAAACTTTGATGGCTTCGTATAAAGCAGTCACCCCAGAAAAAAAAGTGCCCGGTGCTTTTGTAGCCACATTGTCATCTGAACCGGAGGGAGAGATCTTAGTCTGTGGTATAATCAAGGTGTTAGGATATCTCACTGCGGTAAAGATGACAGAATAGATACGCCGACTATAGTAAAAAAAGCTTTCAACTTTTTGCGACGCCTTCAACCTTTGTTTAAAATCACCGGGAAATAACACAGGCACAAATGCTATGACTAAAAAGAAAAATAATTCTTCATCATCTGTCGCTATCGCCTCTAACGCTGACGATGCTGGCAAAACACTGCGACAAAAGGCCCTAAAGACCCTGCTGAGGCGCCATGCTGATGAGGATGGGGGGGGGGGGGGCAGTATGGATGAAACAAAACAGCTTATCCATGAATTGGAGGTGCATCAGATAGAGCTTGAGATGCAGAACAAGGATTTGCGCCGGACGCACGAGGAGCTGGACGCCGAACGGGCGCGTTATTTCGACTTGTACGATCTAGCCCCGGTAGGATATTTCACCCTCAATGGGAATGGGGTTATACTGGAAGCTAATTTAATGGCTGCAACATTGTTGGGCGTGGAACGGGGTTCGCTGGTTAAGCAACCCTTAACCCGCTTTATCTTTCCCGAGGACCAGGACATCTTTTACCGATATCACAAAAAAATCTTTAAAACCGGCGCACCGCAGGCCTACGAACTACGAATGGTAATAAAGGGTGGCGCTCAATTCTGGGCGCATCTGGCGTCAACTGCCGTGCAGGATAACGACGGTGCGTCCGTGTTCCGCATCGTATTGAGCGACAACCCCGAGCGCAAGCAGGCTGAAACATATCGGGAGCTGGGCCGGGAAGTCCTGCAGATACTAAACAAAAAGGAGAATCGGGATGATTTAATCCAGCGCGTACTTGCCGCTATGAAGGCGCGAACCGCATTCGATGCCGTAGGCATTCGCCTGCAAGCCGGGGATGACTTCCCGTATTGCGCCCAGCAAGGCTTTCCCAAAGATTTTCTGCAGACAGAAAACACGCTGATCGCGCATGCCGCAGATGGGGGTTTGTGCCGGGACAAAGACGGTAAAGTCAGCCTTGAATGCACCTGCGGTCTGATCATTTCTGGCAAGACCGACCCGGCCCATCCGTTTTTCACGCGAGGGGGGAGCTTCTGGACGAACTGTTCCTTCCCGTTGCTTGACCTTCCGTCCGATCAGGATCCCCGGCTTCATCCGCGCAACCAATGCATACTGCAAGGTTATGCCTCAGTTGCCTTGGTGCCCATTCGGAGCAGTGATGGTATTGTTGGTCTAATTCAACTCAACGACCGGCGCAAAGGATGTTTCACACTCAATACGGTTGAACTCTTGGAAGAAATCTCCTCGTATATCGGGGAGGCTCTGATGCGCATACGGGCTGAGGATTTGCTGCAGAGAAAAAATGATGAGCTTATTCGTTTTAACTACGCGGTCTCCCATGACCTGAAAAGCCCGCTGGTAACGATCAAAACTTTTATTGGCTATCTTGAGAGTGATATGGCAAAAGCCGATACGGAACGAGTGGCGCAGGATTTTAGCTTTATTAATACGGCAGCCATTAAGATGAATGACCTGCTTGAAGAGCTGCTCGGTTTGTCGCGCATCGGGAGAACAACCAATTTAGCCGTGGAAGTTTCGCTGCAGGACATCATGCTGGAGGCTTTAGCTTTGGTTGCGGGCCGTATTGCCCAGCGGAGCGTACGGGTACAGGTTACGAAAGAACCGAAGCTGCTCTATGGCGACAGGGTCCGGCTGGTGGAGGTGTTTCAAAATCTTATCGACAATGCCGTGAAGTTTATGGGCGATCAGAGCGAGCCGATGATTGAAATAGGGGCTGAAACAAAGAACGGCGAGGCAGTGTGCTTTGTGCGCGACAATGGCCTGGGCATCGATCCAAGGCATAAGGACAAGCTGTTTGGCCTGTTTGAAAAACTCAATCCTAAAATCGAAGGCACGGGCCTGGGCCTTGCGCTGGTGAAGCGGATTGTTGAGGTGCACGGCGGCAGGATTTGGGTTGAGTCTGAAGGGTTGGGCAAAGGTTCGTGTTTCTGGTTTACGTTGCCGAATAAACAAGGTTCAAAACTGATGGCCGTGTAAAATTGCAGAGTTTGATAAGAAGCTAGAATATGAAAGATGCTAACAAAGCGTCTGATAATATATATTATGTAAACCAAACTAGGCCAACGCAAGTATTGCCTCTGGAATCAATTTTAGATCCATTACGCTGTCCACCGCCCCGAGTAATATCGCTTCTTTTGGCATGCCAAAAACGACGCATGATTTTTCATCCTGCGCAATGGTTGCTGCACCAGCCTGCTTCATTTTTAGAAGTCCTTCTGCGCCGTCAGAGCCCATTCCCGTCAATATTATACCTACAGCATTGCTTCCAGCATATTTAGCAACAGAATTAAACAGTACCTCAACCGATGGTCTTTGTCGTTTAACCAGTGGGCCGCTTTTCACTTCAACATAATAGTTCGCACCTGAGCGCCGCAAAACCATATGCTGATTTCCCGGCGCAATGAGAGCCCTGCCTGGAATTACGCGATCTCCATCTTCAGCTTCTTTAACATCAATTTTTGATAGATCATTTAATCGATCAGCGAAATTTTTTGTAAATTTTTCAGGCATATGCTGAACTATGATAATTCCCGGTGCATAGGCTGGCATTGACGTCAGGATATATTCCAGCGCCTGTGTGCCACCGGTTGAAGCTCCAATTGCATACACCTTATTGGTTGTCTTGGTTAATGATAATTTCAACGGCACATGCGGCATTGCGTTTCGTGCAATCTGCATATTACGTATATTTACACGTGCTGCAGTCTTAATTTTATCAATCAGACTCAGCGACATATCACCCACACTGTATGATGGCCCGGGTTTACACATAACATCAACAGCGCCTTCATTAAGAGCTTCCATGGCCAGATCGCTGCCTTTTTTTGTAAGGGATGAAACAACGATAACGGGAAGCGGATAATGCTTCATAAGCTTTCGTAAAAAAGTTACTCCATCCATTCGAGGCATTTCTATATCAAGAGTAACAACATCAGGATGCAAATTGACTATCATATCTCTTGCCACATATGGATCTGGAGCTGATCCTATAATTTCAATTTCAGGATCTTGCGAAAGCTCCTTGCTGAAAATTGAACGTACAACCGCGGAATCGTCAACAATCAAAACTTTTATTTTCATAAAAATTATGTTAAAAAATGTATATTTATAAGAATAGGGCTATCTTCAATAACAAAAGCTATGGAATTTTGATGATCAAGCATCTGCTGCCATTTTTTATGGCTGATTGCTTCTATTTCAGGCGGATGCAGATCAAACACCTCAACATCAGTAAAAAGCGCCGGAAGCGTTCTGCCACAAAGTGTATTGAGTAATTCCCTGAGCGCATCTTCAGCAATCCCTGCGTCCATCGGATCGCTTTCATCTATTCCAAGTATATTATACGCAAGCGACGGCGCCAGCCGTTTAGGAACAATGATGTCCATACCACCACTGCGATGCCCAGAAAATGTCATTGTGGCTTTAATGAACTCATCGTCGGGGCTTTGCACATCATTTTTATCCAGCTCTTCGCCAAACATAAAAGCAAGCTGTTCGAAAATTTCAAAGCATATTCCCTTGACTGTTTCATGCCAATCGGGCTGCATCATAATCCCCCATGACTTCTTTAACCACATTTCGAAGAATTTCAGGCGTTATAGGTTTTCGGATGAAGGCGCGCACACCTTTTTTGAAAAGTTCTTCAAT
>CAIWCT010000109.1 GCA_903911225.1 uncultured delta proteobacterium | reverse complement strand
CGCAGATACTGAAGCTTGATCTCTGGGAGCGCTCCGGGCACCTGCAGAACTATCTTGAAAACATGTACTTCACCGAAGTTGAAGGAAAAAAATACGGCTTGAAGCCCATGAACTGCCTGGCCCACATGCTTATTTACGGGTCGCGCCTTCGCAGCTACAAGGACCTGCCCCTGCGGTACTTCGAACTGGGCACCGTAAACCGGCATGAAAAGTCGGGGGTTCTGCACGGGCTTACCCGCGTGCGCGAATTCACGCAGGATGATGCACATATACTGTGCATGCCCGAGCAGCTGCACCAGGAAATTTCCGATATCATCACATTTGTCAAAGATGTCATGACAATGTTCGGGTTTGAATTTGAGGTTGAGCTGAGCACCCGGCCCGCCAAATCAATCGGCGACGATCATTCATGGGAGCTGGCGACAGCGGCTCTGCGGGAGTCCCTTGAGTCAAACGGCCTTGCCTACGATGTCAATGAGGGCGATGGCGCTTTCTACGGCCCGAAAATCGACTTCAAGCTTCGCGATTGTCTCAAACGCTCCTGGCAATGCGCCACCATACAGTGCGACTTCATCCTGCCCGAGCGCTTCGACCTGACCTATATCGGCGAAGACGGCGGCAAGCACAGGCCTGTCATGCTGCACCGCGTTATACTGGGCTCGATTGAGCGGTTTATGGGTATTCTGATAGAGCATTTCGCAGGCGCCTTCCCCACATGGCTCGCGCCGGTGCAGGCCATTGTCATACCGATCTCGGAGGGCCAGCACGAATTTGCCCGCACGGTACACAAAGAACTGACCGGCAATGATCTGCGCGTCGACATGGACCTGCGCAATGAAAGCCTGAATCTGAAAATACGCGAGGCTCAGCTGCAGAAAATCCCCTTCATGCTTGTCGTGGGCAATAAGGAAATCGAGCAGGGAGGGGTTGCCGTCAGGTTGCGCTCAGGAGAAAATTCCGGCTTTATGCCGATAGCGGCAGCGATTCAAAAAATAAAAGACACCTGCGCCGAAGAGCTGCAGGGCATGTAGCAATAACCTGTAAGGAGGGTTGAGACATAGAAAAACAGAGCGACGGACAAAGGATCAATAGCGCTATCAAGACACCCCGCGTCAGAGTCATCGACGGTGAGGGAGAACAGCTGGGCATTCTTGAGACCAGAAGGGCCATTGAGATGGCTGCGGAACAGGGTTATGACCTCGTTGAGGTATCCCCGAATGTTGATCCGCCTGTGTGCCGTATGATGGATTTCGGCAAGCACAAGTACCAGCAGAGTAAAAAAACTCAAAAGAAACCGCATCATACAGTGCAGACCAAGGAAATCAAGCTGCGACCGTTCACCGGCGAGCATGATTTCGGTGTGAAGATGCGCCATGTGATTGAATTTCTGGAAAAGGGAGACAAGGTAAAAATTACCGTCGTCTTCCGTGGACGAGAGTTACAGTTTAAAAAACAGGGCGAGGTCATGCTTGCAAAGGTAACGGAAACGATTGGCGAACATGGAGTTGTTGAGAAAAACGCAACCATGGAGGGCCGCAGCATGATTATGATGATTAACCCGAAAAAAACAACACCCTAACAGCAACAACATCAGGAGATGTGACTTCCATGCCGAAACTTAAAACAAACAAAGCTGCAGCAAAACGTTTTACGCTGACCAAGTCTGGCAAGGTCAGACGGGGAAAAGCGTACAGGAGCCATATTCTTACATCAAAGACAACCAAAAGGAAACGCAATCTGCGCAAAACCTCGACCATTTCGGCTGTCGAGCAGCGCAATATTCGCAGGCTGATCCCGTACGCATAATGCGCGAAACAGTTGTCAGCTCGTAAGTGCGTCATCCGGGGTATCAAACACGGATAGATCAGCAGTCATGAATATACTTATTAATTCTTACCAGTGAGGTT
>CAIWCT010000108.1 GCA_903911225.1 uncultured delta proteobacterium | reverse complement strand
GCCATGAACTGGACGCTTTCTGCTCTTGACCGTTTCGCTCTCGTGTCAAACTCCGATGCCCATTCTCCTGCCAAGCTTGCCCGAGAGGCGAATATATTTGCCTGCGATTTTTCTTACCCGGCCATGATGAAAAGTCTGCGCGACAAGGACCCTGCTGGTTTCAAAGGCACGCTGGAATTTTTTCCTGAGGAGGGCAAATATCATCTCGACGGCCACCGAGCCTGCAACGTGCGGCTCACGCCGCAGGAGACGCGCAGCCACGATGGCCTATGCCCGGTATGCAGCCGGAAAGTGACCGTGGGCGTGATGCACCGGGTGTGCCTTCTTGCCGATCGCGCCGAGGGCTTCCGGCCGCTGCAGGCATTCGGCTTTGAAAGCCTCATACCGCTTGCCGAAATCATTGCCGAAGTACATGGCATGGGCGTCAATACTAAACGCGTCAAAAGCGAGTATGAAAAACTGCTTGCCCGCTACGGCAGCGAGCTTTCAATCCTTCGTACCTGCCCCACGGCCGGCTTGCGCGCCGCAGGCTGGGAACTGCTTGCCGAGGCCATCGATAGAATGCGCTGCGGCCAGGTCAGCATCAACCCCGGCTATGACGGTGAGTACGGCACTGTGGGCATAGTATCGGCTGCCGAGCGCCACGTGAAACAGCCCGCACTGTTCTGACGGAACATCAACAAAGACGGGCGCTATGTTTTTTACGCCCGTTTCAGCGGATGCTGTTTTCATTGTAGCATATAAAAGGGAGGGAAAATCAGCACGGTCTGGCGCCCGAGGCTCAGTAGGCGTCAACTGCTTTCCACTGGCCGGCAATATCTTTAAGCCTGCTGTACAGCAATGATGGAAAGCGAATCGCTCGAACCGCACGGGCTGCCTTCACCAAAAGCTCACCTGTGCGTATAGGGCTATACTATTTTTAAAAATGCTCTAACATGTAATAAATCAAGTTTCGTATTGCGGTCAAAACGCTGGCACGCAATGTGGAATTTTTATAAGAAAGGCCCCACCACTATATCTAGTAGTTAGGCCCTCTTTGATGTTTCAGTTTAAGTCTTCCCCCGCATTGGCGCTATTACTGCAATAACTCTGGGCTCCCAACTCCAAACTTTAGAGTTCGAAACTGAGGACACAGGCGCTTCGCCATTACCCCTAAGCGAGATCAGGAAACCGGTTCCATGCAAGCCAGTAATTGCTGAAAGACTCCATCAACTTCGTGAATTTTTCAAAATCGACCGGTTTTACAAGATAGCTGCAGGCACCGTACATGTAGGCTTTGACCATTTCGGATTTCACATCCGATGTGGTGAGCATGACCACAGGTATCAGCTTCAGATGGTTATCTTCCTTGATACGGCGCAGCACCTCAAGGCCATCTACCTTCGGCAGGTGAAGATCAAGGAGAATGAGATTCGGCATCGGATTTACTGCCTCATCGGCAAAGTCGTTTTGCCGAAATAGGTAGTCAAGCGCGGCCTCACTGTCCGTTAAATGGATGATACTGTTTGCCACGTGGAAGTTCTTCAGATTGCGCTGAACTAGAACGGCATGTGCCGGATCATCTTCTACAAGCAGGATAATAATGGGTTCGCCCTTGATCATAGTCGATTCATCTTTTTGTTAATAGTATTGAGTTTTGTGTACAAACACCGAACCCGATGCCAAACTGTATTTTTAAGTTCTCACTAAAAGCTCCAATCTCAGGACTCCGAACTCTTTCGGAGCAGTGTAAACCAAAAGCACACGCCCTTGCCAAGGCCTTCCGATTCGGCCCAGATCCTGCCGCCATGCACTTCAACAATACGTTTTACCAGTGCAAGGCCCATGCCTGTACCCTCCATCTCCGGATTAAATTTCTCAAACATGCCGAACAACTTATCCTTATACTTGGGATCGATGCCCATGCCATTGTCGCGGACAAAAAAGACCATTTCACCATTCTTTGTTTCAGCACCGATTTCAATTAGCGGATTGCTCTGATCGCCCATGAACTTCCCTGCATTGTCGATAAGATTTTGGAACACCTCAACCAGCCGGACCCGGTCGCCGAAGAGCACAACAGGGTTATCCGTTACCGTAACCCGGATGCCGCATTTGTCGATGCGTCCCGCAACAAGACCTATGGCCTCGTGCGCAATCTCCTGCAGCGGCGTTTCAACAGATAAATTTGTCACGTGGCCTACTTTCGTGAATTTCAGCAGTTCATCGAGCAGATTGTTCATTTTTTCCGTAGCGGACGATATAAAAGATATATCCTGCGCCACCTGGTCTGTGCCACCCCTGGCCATGTCCTGCACAAGATGGCCCAGAAAGGTTTGTATCGTCACCAGGGGGCTTCGCAGGTCATGCGACACCGAATAGCTAAAGCGCTCCAGTTCGGTTTTTTTTACCCGAAGCGCTTCCTCGGCTTTCTTACGGTCGGTGATGTCATGCAGAAAAAAAACAAACCGGCCCCCCCCCATGGTCTGGCACTGCAAGCTGATCTCTACATCGAAAATGCCGCCATCCCTGCGGCGGTGCCGGGTCTCGAAACGGTCATGGCCCTGGGCCATGACCGTTTGCATGTGGGCGGCTGTTTCCTCAGGCGTCTCGACGGCCTCAAGGTCGGAAACGCTCATGCCTAGCAGTTCCTGTTCGCTATAGCCGCTCATCAGGCAATAGGCCTCATTGACCTGCTCCAGGCGGCCATCTGGGCGAACCAGCAAGAATCCGTCCATTGCCGTCCGAAGAATTGTCCGGTGCAGCTCTTCGCTCTCACGCAGATTCTCAAATCGCTCATGCTCCTGGCTCCAGACATGCTTCAGGTATCTGGCCAGAAAAATGGAGGCGGCGAGAAAAAGGCCGACCAAAAAAGCATTCTGGATGGCGAAAATTTTCCATTCAACGAGAAAATCATCTCTGGCATAGCCGACATTGATATAAAAACTATAGGCGGCGTTGCGACGATAGTAATGAAGCCGACGTATGCCGTCGATGCTGGTGTCCCCAGAGGTATAGAGACCCTCATCCGGATTGATCTTTAGGGCGGCCGCAAACTCATCGGCCATTATAGTCGAACCTATTTGCAAGGCTCCTTTGAGGGACGGACTGCGGACGATCAGCCGCAGTCCGTCATCCCGCAAAGCGATGGAACCGAATTTTCCAAACGTGTAAAAGGTGAATAATTTCTGTAAATGATCCAAAGGCAGTCCTGCCATGATCGTACCGGCAAAGGATCCGTCCGCATTGCTGAGGCGTCTGGCCAAAATAATGATCCAGGTGCCGGTTACCTGCCCCGCCAGGGGCTGCGAGATCACCAGCCCGGCTTTTGGATCATCGCGTAGGCTGATGAAGTAGTCGCTATCCGAGACGTTTACCCCGGCAGGGCCGGGCGTGCCCAGGCCATGGACTATATTTCCCGCACTGTCGGCGACCAGCAGAGAATTGAGTATTTTAAGATGGCCTCTATGTGCGGCTAGCGTCTTTTCCCATGCAGCGGCATTAGCAGATAAATAAGCGTATTCTTTGGCCACGAAACGCAGGGTGAGATCGATGTTCGCAAAAGTGTCGGCAATATGCCATTCAAGCGCGCGGGAGAGGTTCTCCACAGAAGCCTGAGCCACATCCTTGTGATCCTCTCTGCTTTCGTACAGGGACTGCAGGGCCGTCAGGAAGATGAAAAGGTTGAGCAGGGCAAGGCCGGTATACAGCCGCCGCAATATTTTTTCATAGGGCTTTTTCACGGCGAACATTGCAGTAAACATGCACATACCTGCCTTTCAGCGCAAAGTTTGAATTGAGATTTTGCGAGGTGCCTGCCCTGCAAGGTCTTCGGGCGGACACGCGGATCCGCCCCTGCAGTTTTTAACATTGATTCATTGAACTTTGAACGTCTTCACTCCGAACTCCGAACCAGAGGTCGGGACGACCTCGCCCCTACGCTTTTCAACTTTGAACCTTCTAGCTTTGAACCGGCTTACCCGGCAGGCGGAACCGGAAGCATGCGCCAGCACAAACGCTATGCCCGAATTGTTGTCTGTGGGCATGCCGGAGAAAAAGGCTTCAAAAGCCGCGAGTCCGCCTGCTGATGCGCCGATACAGACAATAGAAAACCCCTCTGAGGGGCTGGGCGTTGTATCAGTTGCCGTATACTGTGTGTGTGGGGGGGGGGGGTAAGCTGAGTACCAGATTGATCAGATGGAGTAATTTTGTTCTTGAGGGTTGGTTTCTTTGCAGCCATTGCAGTACACCCTATAATAAAGATTCAAGATTTTATATGTAAGGTGAAATTCCAACTAATAATACAGCTTATGGCACGGCTTTAAGCCAGTCGCAAGCAATAATAATGAAGCAATCAGTCTGTTCATCCTAGGCAGGATCTCATTAGAATGCGAGCTTATAACATAATTATATCATAACATTTATTAAAAGTATGCGGTTACAGTATTTATTTCGACCGTTTTTTTTCATTCCCATATCTTGTGGTAGTGCTTGCCCGCCCAAAACTCCACATTACGGCTTAATGTAGACTCTGGACCATGTACGTAATTATTCCATATTACCAGAAGTAATATTTTTTCTGCCAGATAAAGTTAAACCTAAATTCTGCAAATGTAAGATCAAGTACGGGCTACTACAATTGAATAACAAACAACAAATTGCAATCAACGGAATCAGCTCTCTGCTAATCCTCCGTCCGCTTGCGGCTGGACAGTTTATTGCCCCGTTGTGATTTTTTGCACTTCAAATGAATCAAGTATTTCATGGGTCTCATAGGTTACAGCTTTTACTGTGACAGCAGTGGCAGAGACGCTGAGAACACAGAAGTGATATGCGCTCACATTCACCGCAGAGAGGATATTCCCTTGTTTATCTTTAAGCTTATCCTTCTGTTCGACAGCAGCAGGGTAAAGATTTGCTCCTCCCCCGCCTGATGTGACATATGTTATTCCCTCATCAGAAACAGAGCCATTTTTAATTGGCAGCGTTCGTTCATACCAGTGGTTGTGACCGCACAGAACAAGCTTAACACCAAACGCTTCACAAACCGGCACATAGCGGCACCTCATGAAAAGATCGGAGCCATGACCTTTTCCTTCCGCAGGATGAGATGTATATGCAGGCGCATGCCATATAACGATAGTAAATTTCCCTGCGTTGTTCTTTAAATCTTTTTTAAACCAGTGCAACTGAATGCTATCAAGCAGCACCAGTACTGGTGACAGCGGGTTCCGGGATACATTTGAATCCAGCGAAACAAGATGGATGTTGCCAATATCAACCGTATACCTGCGCGGTTTCATAATGGTTTCATAATAGTTCCTGCGCTTGTAAGCCAGATCAAATAGTTCAGTATCATGATTGC
>CAIWCT010000107.1 GCA_903911225.1 uncultured delta proteobacterium | reverse complement strand
TGTTGGGGAGTTCCATAGGCTTTGGTCCATTCTTCAAGCAGGCTTCTGTCAGCGGCATTCAACACGAGTGGTTTTTTCATTCCCCCAAACTAACATAGTCACCCAACTATGTCTAGTTATTTAAGATACACTAGACTAGATATAGTGGTGGGGCCTATCTTCTAAAAAGCCCACACTACGTGTCAAGGCTTTGACTGCTGTACAACGCTCAATATACTACATGTTACTTCTGGTAACATTGTCATTGTCCGATAAAGTCAAAAACATGTTCCGAAAACCGCCAGTTCAAATCCAAATTTTTACAATTCAATACAGGATTGACAGGTCATACGTGCCATCCTTTGGTGGATGCTTTGCAACCTTCCGGTGCTTTGTCATAAGATCTGCAAAACCAAAAGGCCTGGCCGCTATATCTGGCGGCCAGGCCTTCGTAATGCCTGCATTACCTCTGTTCAGGATTCAGAGATATCCTTTTCTGTGCCACACGTGTAATTAAAGCTTAATGATCAGACGTGTGCGGTTGTGATGGAATAACGGCCCGGGGTTGAGGTATTCTACCTTTTTTGGAGTAACCTTGAGTAAACAATAGTCGGGATCAGAAGGGCCGCCTGGAAAGAAAAAACCAAATGGCTCCTGCCAATATTTTTTAAGGAGCCGGGCATCCGTGACAATCTCTGCTTTCCCGATAATTGATGCGTTTGTCTGATCGTCCGGATCATCGACAAACACGCTCACGTTGGGATTTTTTTTGATATCTTTTATTTTGTTGGTGCTTAACCCTGTAGCAAACCAGATAACCATATCCTTGCCAAGGGGAAGGTTGGTCATGATCCTTCCGTGGGGTGCTCCATCCGTTCCAAAAGTAATGAGTTTTGAGTAGCTGTTACGTTCGATTAATTCAACTACCTTTTGCTTTAAATCATCTTTTGCCATACTTGACCTCCTTTGATTTATAGGAACTTTCTTTGAGATAGGGCCTTAGATGCTGATGTAAACTATCTTACGTTTTAGCGGCGCATACCTCCTCCATGATATCCGCCGCCACGATTTCCCATAGTGCTCCATCGTTCCCGCATAGTATCCCGCCGGTCCTGCATGCGGTTTTGCATGTTGCTCATGCTCCTTTTCCCTTGCCCTGCTTCGTCCGCTCTTCGGCCTGCAGCCCGGCCCGGAAGTCAATGGCGGTCCGGCCGGAGCTGGAAACGCCGAATCTGCCGTTGCGCTGGTGAGCGGGCACTACTATTTTTTAAATGGAGAGGTTACTATCACATAGCTCGTTTTACCTTCATCAGTGACTTTGCGGTAATATACCAAGTCATACTGGTAATAGGTCTTGCCCTCCACTTTCACTGGCACGGCATCTTTGGGCAGTTCAGGCACCTCGATCCCGAAGGGAGGTGTCACCACAAGATAGCCGCTTTGGTCCTTGGTTTTTATATAAAAAGTCCCGTTGCTGACATAATAGGTTTTGCCGTCGGCCACTATTGTCTTATAGCCTGCCGGCAGCTGGGCTGTTTCATAGCCTGCGGGAGTCGAAACTTTCACATAGCCGGTCTCACCCTGCTTTGAAACCTGGCTGTAATATTGACCATCGCTTGTGTAATAGGTGGTTGTGCCGACCACGACGGGAGCAGGTATTATAACAAAAGTTGTTGAAGGGTAATAATGACTGTCATAATAATAATGGTTATCATGATAATAGTCATCCCAGTCATCCCAGTAGTCATCATAGGAATCATTGATGAAATCCTGACGGTTTTCCTGCAATCCCCGCATGCCCGCATATTCCCCGAGCTTGGAGTCCTGAATGTTCTGGCGCCGCTCCTGCTGCGTTTGATCACGCTCGCCTTTGTTTTCCGTTCTGCCCTCCTGCCGCTCGGTTTTGCTCGCGCTCCGCTCATCCTGTCTGGCGGTTTTCTCAGTAGTGCGCTCATCCTGGCGTGTGGTACGCTCGGTTGTCCGTTCATCCTGCTTTGCGGT
Source organism: uncultured delta proteobacterium (assembly GCA_903911225.1). GTDB lineage: Bacteria > Desulfobacterota > WTBG01 > CAIYCZ01 > CAIRTM01 > CAIWCT01. The sequence continues at coordinate 19,189 of CAIWCT010000107.1, read as the reverse complement.
ACGATCCGTAGTGCGCTGATCCTGCTTTGCCGTACGATCCGTGGTGCGCGTATCCTGGCGCGAGGACCTGTCGGTAATGCTACTTTCACGCTGGCTTTGCGCCCTGCCAGTATCCGCGCTCTGCCGCACTGATCCGTACTGGCCGCGCTGCATATCGCGGCTGCCGCTCTGGCTGCTGCTCAGCAGTGAGCTGTAATCTTTCCCGCTGGTGCGCGCTGAGCCGGAATCACGGGGCGTTGCCTGCTGCGAACTTCCACGGGCAGAGCCGTAATCACCGGATCTGCTGCTCGATGGGCTTGACGAACGGCCATAATCAGATGATCTGCTTGATGAGCTGCCGCTGCCGGAACCGCCGGATTGCCTGACCGAGCCATACGACCCTCCGCCGCCGAAGCCACCGCCTCCGCGGCCACCGCCTCCAAAGCCACCTCCGCCACCTCCTCGGCCGCCTCCACCGCCACGGGCATCAGCATCCAGGGCCTGGCAGAAAAGAAAAAAACCTGCACATAGTAATACGGCAATAACTCGTAGTCGTTTCATATCTTTCTCCTTCCCTGTAAAAAGAGTTACTGCTGTTTTGCAGATGCTTTTTTGGCGGGCTTCTTCACAGGGAGAAATGGAATTTTCTTGGCTCCTTCCGGCGCCTTGAAGGTAAAAGTATCCCCGGGCAGCTGCGAAACCTCGTTAAAACTTTTCAGCACCGCAGTGTACTGCGGCGCGCCGGGCTTGCTCTTATAGGTTATGATGAATTTACGCAGGCGGGGCGTATCACCGGCATCAATCCATATCTGCCAGTCAATGTCCTGCTGCATCGCTGCAACATGATGGCATTTCACGCCGTCGGCGAAGTGCAGGCCAAGATAACGGCAGAATTTGACGTTTTTCATCAACACGTCATACAGGTTATCTGAAAGCAGATCGGCAAGGGGCGTTGTCATCCCGTACGTGTCAAGCAGCATATCCATAGTTTCGTCAATGGTGCCGGCAGCAGGCGCCTGCGCATAGGCGTTCGCGCTGCGGTCAAGCAGGGTGAATGTCGTATCATCCTTCCAAAGAGTGGTGTTTGTGATATCACCCGTCGACTCGATCCAGAACCGCTTCGGTTCGCTGATAACCAGCCTGCGCACATGGGAGAACTGAATCTTCTGCCCGGCTTCGGTAACCTCGTCCATGGTATCGACGATTTCAAGGTTGGCGCTGATATCCTTTTTTTTCTGTGCATTCAGCGCCTGCATGATTTTTTCGGCCTGCGGATCAATCGACGGGGCAGCAGCTTTTGGCTGCCCCCAGCTGGCGCCGGCCGCCAACACTACAAAAAATATTGATGCCATCACCGTCTGCAGCATGTGTTTCATAGCTATCTCCTTATATCAAGTTTAAAGATTTAAACCGTTTGTTTCCTTCACAACACGGGTACAAAACCCCTGGGTACGCATGGGCCCGAGCACGGTCGTCACCACCATGAGAACAATAAATGCTGTTGAGAACACCGTCGTCGATAAGGCGCCGGCCAAGGCTGTTGTGCGTATCATGGCGCTATAGGCAGCGGCGCGTGTAGCTGCCACCCACGGAAATGACCCAGCCCTGGCTTCACGTATTACGACGCTCCAACCGGCTTCTCCTCAACAACGCTCCAGCCGCGGCTCTCCAGCATCTTGCGGGCGATGGGATCTATTTTGCCGTAGACAATGAGCTTTTTCCCCTTGCCGTTGTTTATTTTTTCAATGGCGCCGGAAAACATGCGCTCCTTCTCATCAAGCCGCTGCGTCCAGGCGACATAATCAAGCGGAAAAATGCCCACTAGGCTGTTGTCTTTGCCTTTTAAAAATGTTTTGCCGCAGACATCGACCATGGCGGCCATATCCTTATGTTTTGCGGCATAGGCTGCCATGCATTCGGCCTGCAGGCGTACAAAAACAGCCACCGACGGATCGTCGACGCCGAAGGCGTTCCAGATAAAAACAGAGCGGTTCTTAACCCCCCGCATGCTTTCCAGCGCCCCGATCATCAGGGTTTTTTCATACGGATCAAATACGTAGTTGTTCAGCAGTTCATCAGCCATCTGCGGCGTGGCGCCCATGTCGCTCAGCGCCTTTTTGTTGATCTTGTTCAGCTCTGCCGGTGATTTATCGCGCACCATCTCCTTCATTGAGTTCGAGGTGCCTGACATGCCGACCACCGTACCGGCAGTATTTGGAATGGCGGAAAATGCGGCCGACACCGTCAGCCCGCCGGCAAATGCTACCCAGGCAAGATCATCAAGCTTCCCCTGCAGGGTTTTGTTCGGAGAGTAAGGGTTGACCTCAAGCCGGCAGGCGAACTCACGTTTCGCGGCAGCCTGCCCCAGAGCTGTTTTGGCCAGACCGGCTTGATTGGGGTCCTTGCTGGTGACAGAGGAACCCATATCGCTGAACCACTTGCCGACTCCGGAGCCGATTTTTTTAACGGTATCAACCGGCTCGGTCACCAGCCCCTTGGCGGTGTTGTAGGGTCCCAGGGCGGCGTTTTTAAACGCTTCTTTATACACATCCGTTTTTGCAATTTCCTCTATTTCCTTAAGCGCCTCATGTTCACTGATATAGATCAACAGGGCCTGCGTGCTTTCGACGGCAGCGGTGCCATCTGCACCGGTCACGCTATAGACATTGACCAGCCCGTCGTTTTTCGCCTGCCCGTCCACACTGTACCCGGCCCCTTTCAGGAGCTTCGCAGGCACGAAATCGGCGGCATTAAGCATCAGCGGCTGCTGCTGATACTCCGGCTGCTTGTCCGCCCCTTCGGCGTGCGTTGCTGCAAACAACGCCAGCAGAACTAACCTTCCCATCATGGTTCGCTTTTTCATCTCAGCATTTCCTTACATATTATCATTTGGTCGTTTACGAGCGTATCCAGCTATCGGCTTCCCTATATATTCGATAATATTCATTCCGCAGAGGCTGGTTTCAAATCCGCCCTTGCGTCAGGATATCCTTTTCTTTCTTGTATCGGTCAATCCTTTGAAGTTTTCACCCGTTACTACCGGTTTACCTGCCCGTTTTTCAATGTCCCTGCGAGTGCTGCCAGCAACCGCGCCGCCTTCCTGGGCATCTTTCTTCAACGGTAAAAGCCCCTGTGAATCGCGGTCACGATGCAGCTTGGTGGTGGTTGCCTCGCCAAGCATGGTCAGAATCAGCTCGATATCGGTCATATGGTCACGCAGGTTCTCCCTAGCCAACCCTTTTACGTGCTTGTACTCATCCACATTCAAATCAAACGCCCCCTGCATAATCTCATTGGTCAATAACGCATATTCCAGGCTGGTCTTGGCTCCTCGATTTTTCCACTCGTCTGTCAAATCCTGTCGGACGGCAATGCCGCGCATCCGCTTGTCAATCCACTCTTTCGGATACCCTTTTTTCTCATACAGCACCTGCATTCGTTCCATGGAAAGCTCGGGGTTTTCTATCTCCTCAAGCCTTTCATAACCTACTCGTGCAAGCCAAAGCTTGAAAGGTTCGGCCTTGGGTGAAGGAATGGACTGGATAAGCCTGAGCAGTTGCTCTACATCAGCCACATCAGCACTCCGCTGTTTACCGTCTGCTGCAAGCACTTTCAAACTGTGACAATTTGTCACAGTTTCATTACCCTCTTTGATTAGCCGCTCTTTCAGCTTACGCCAATAGGCGCCTGCATCAACGCTAGCGGTAAGAACTGACACAACATCTACAATGGCAAAATACCACTTTTGAGCTTTTTCGTCCCAGACAGAACGAATCTTTTTAGATTCAAACAGCTTGATGTTGTTCATGACGAAACTCCTCTAATCCAAGAATCAGGGACACCTGTTTAATGGTTCCCTCCTGCCTTGTTTTTCGTGGCCTGCCAACTGGTAACGCGCTGAGCCTGCGATCAAGTCGTCGCTCAAGCCTTTTTATAAACAACTCCGATCCGTAGGGACGGCCGGTCACTCACACGTTGCATAGAGAAAACCCTCCATCCCGTTCATGCACGTATCCAGCTGTCGGCTTCCTTCAATGCAGAAGGAGAAAAGAACTCGATCTGCGTAGACCTCAAGCCTTTGCCGACAAAGGCGAAGACATCATCCTTCCACTTCTCCTCGCCCACAAAGGCCATTCTTTCAATGTCTTTGCCATGGGAGATCTGAAAGCCCACATCACCCCAATCCTCCCCTTTCTCCCAGCCCTGAAAATCTTGAAGCGTGACCAGAAGCCTGGCCTTGATGCCCTGTTTGAGCACATCCATGCCGGCCGACTGCAGGGCCTGCAGGTCGGCTATCCGCATGACGCCCGAAATCCTGGCGTACACAACAGCGCCATCGGTTCGAATAATTTCACAAGCCATGAAGAAAATCCTTTCACAAGAGGTTATTGCACAAAACAAATGTACGCAGGTTTTCAGCCGGGGCGACGGCTGCTGCCAGCCTCCCTGCCTACTAATTCCCGTATGATCGTCAGGGTTTCCCTGACTGCCTCTTTAGGCGCTAAAGCCGTATCTGCTATATTGCATACCAGTTTTGTGATGTCGTGATCAATCTTTTTATCAGCCCACACTTTGCCCTTTACCACCGTAATATACACCGAATAGGAGTGATGCATGGTGCCGGGCCGCTCGCCGATGATATGGAGAATACCCATGAACGTGTTGGGATCGGCGTTTTCAAACAGCAACTCACCGATCCGGTAGCCGGCCCGGACTCTTCCGCCGGTGACCACGATGTTTGTATCGCTTATCGTAACGCCGGCCTCCGCGAACAGCTTTCTTATTTCGTCAAGATACGGCGCAAGGTGATTGGGGTCCATAATGGCTTTGGCATTCAAGCCATCAGAAATCACGATCTGGCCCTTAATGGGATTGGGGCTCGCTTTCCATGAATCTCGGAGCTTTTTCAAGGCTGCAATGGACTTAGACGCCAGCTGTTCGCCTGTGGGCGGATGCGCAATATAGTCGTTGCGGTCCCTGGATATGGTGCTCACCCGCAGCACATTCGGGATGGTGTTTATGAAACCCGGGGTAAGCTCCGTCCAGAGGCATTTCTTGGCGTCATCGTAATAGGACTGCACCTTGGCCGCAAGCGCGGGGTTGAGGTCCCACATATTTTTGCCATGGCCGGTGGCCAGATCAACGCCTCTGTCTTCAACTTCCTTCATTTTTTTACGGCCCTCGGCATAGATGGCATCCCGGGAGCGCTTGTCATTCTTAGCGAGGCGGTACTGGTAATAAACCCAGAGCGGGTCGCCGAAGCGCTCCGTGTACGTGTTGTTTCTATCCACGATACCGATGCGCTTGTAGAAATCCCACATGGCATCGTTGACCTTGTAGCCGAATTTATCCCGCAGCCGGACATGGTCCTGAAACGATGTCGAAAGGTAGCTCAGCATGGGGTCGTTCTTGGTGGGAAGTGCTATCAGGTACGCCGGGTTGGCCGGCATGATCTGATCCTGGCACCAGTCAAGGTCTTCGAGAGTAACACTCATATGCAGGGTTGAGCAGACATCAAGACCGATGGTCAGCCCGTGGAGCTTTGCCATGGCGATATCTTCCAGACAGCAGCGCACCAGCTGCTCGCGGGTTTTGAAGACCTCGGGGCCGATGAATCCGGCCACATCATTGACATGGAGCCACGGCCCCTTCGTCTGCACTTTGGCCAGCTCGATCGCCACCGCCCGGCTGAAGCCGTACTTGCGGGATTCAAGCACCATCATGTCCACGCCGTTAGCCACGCCGTTGGTGAACTCGGACCCCTGCCCGGTCTCAAAATAAAGGCCGTAGCGTTCCCCTTTTTTCGATTTTGCATACTGCAGGATTTTTGCAATCGTGACGTCGAATGTTTTGTTGCAGTCATCCGTTCCGGCAAGGCTCTGAAACATGGTCTCAACCGATCCCGGGTATTGCCGGCTGACCTCGGCCTGGACATCGATATGGGACAGCACACACCACGGAATCGTGTCCTTCAGCCTGAATGTTTCGACGATGTCCTTGAGCGCGCTTTCAACAGCGGCAACACTTTTGACCTGACTGTCCACGGGGTTGGTGCCGATTACTATATCGCCCGTGGCATAGGAAAACGCGTTAAAGGTCTGCCATGCCACGTCATCGGGATGGTCCGTGGGGGAATTGGGCTGAATGCGCGCGCCCATGTAGCCCTTTGCACCCATTTGGGTTCCGGGCAGGGGGTTGAATATTTTTTTGCCGAAGGCAATGAGCTCCTCATTGGTCATCAGCTTGGGCACGCAGCCGATCGTATCGCTGGTAAGGCCGCCCATGATCCCCTTGATCTCAACCTCGGACTTGGTCAACAGGAATTCCTTCAGCTGTCCCATGGTCCAGTCTTTGACCTTGGCGTACTGGGACTGGTCAATGGTCTGCCAGATGAGTTTCTGTAAATCGTCAACAAACAGGGGGTGCTCGTAGAGATCTTTGATCTTCGTGTTGGCCAGAAGAGCCTGGGCATTCTGCCGGGTCGCTTCATCCTTAGCGCCCACCCCGATGGTCTCGTCGCCCTCCTTGAATGCATTGGCGGCGCCGATCATCTGCTGATAGAGCGTCTGATCAAAGCCTCCCTTTTTTCTGCTGATATAGGCGAACACATCCTCGTTCTGCTTGAAGTCCTTAATGGCAATGGGTTCCACCCCTGCGGACTTTGTAGCCATCGAACACCCTGCAAGAGAGGCCCCGGCAACACCCAGCAAGAGAAGAAAATTTCTGCGGGACACGCCCGTATATTCATCCAACAGCAATTTTTCGTCCATAGCTTTCTCCTTGCTGATTATCGTGACCAGGTTTTAGACCCGTCGAATTCGGCCATCTTAATGCAGGCCGGATTAAATCTGCCGTGACGAATAAGTCTGGCTGTTTTTTTATCAGCCCTTTTGCCGGATGCGCGGAGTTTATCCCGTACAGCGATGCTTTGTCCTGCCTGCGAAAATCTTTGCTTGTTTAAAATATAAAACAAACTATCAGCTTGCCGCATTTGTGTCAAACCATGTTGCATGAAAACAACTATCGACTTTCAAAAACAGCCGGACGGCTGGTGAGGCCGTCCGGCTGGTACATTCAGCAGCGTGAAACTTTTCTACTTTTCCTTATTTCGCCCGCTGCTCGGCCAGGCGGGTCTGCAGCCGCTCGGCCCATAAGTCGATGGCATTTTTTACCGTGTGCCATTCGTCAAATTTGTCGCCCTTGCCGGTCACTTTGCCGCCCACCTGGCGGTCAACCGCTGCCATAAGGCGCTTGCCGGTCTGGCTGTCCTGCAGCTCGGCTTCAGCACCCGCGGAACCGACAAAGGAGCACGAGCCCGTTGCAGCCGTCTGAAGCCCGGCCAAAGCAAGGCCTACGGGCAGAACGGTGGAGACGGTATCAAGGGCGACATAGGAGCTGTCGGTTTCGGTAAGTGCAAAGCGCAGGCGCATGACACCGGGGCCGGGCTCGCGCACAAGGGTATAATTTTTTGCAAGATGTTCGCGAAGGGCTGCATCAGCATAATTCAGGAGCTTTTTGCGATCATCCAGGGAAACATTCTCCATGCTGTTCTCCGATGAAGCATAGAGCTTGACCGGATCCACTATAATGCGGGTATAGGATTTGATGTCAGCCTTCGGGTCGATATACACGAGAAGCGCCTTGCCATCGCCGCCCTCTTTGAGCTGGGAATAGTCACCCAGGAATCCGGACTTTGACACGCTCCGCGCCTGCATCGTCGCGCAAGCCCCAAGCAGCATCAGCACACACAAACCTGTTATTGCCTGCAACACCCTGTTTCTTTGTTTTCTCATAACTCTGTTCTCCTTTAGATTAATGGTTTATAGAGGCTCTCTTAAAGGCTGCCTTGCCGTATTCTCCACTATATTCATATTGAATAAAGTCTGTATAGTATTCACCTTTCAGGTCGTCCTTTACGAACAGATACATCAAATTCCATCAAGTTTTACGACCAGTGGCGCTTTGATTGCCTGCATCACATATGACGCGGGAAGCCCGTTTTCAAGAAGCTGTGTCATGGCGCGTAAATACTTCCGGATATGCAGAAAAAATTTTTTATACCCTTCGCACAGATACTGCAGCCCCGGCTCATTGTCGCAGGTTTTTGCAAAGCGATGCTTGGGGCACCCGCCCTGGCAGGCCGCAAGCACCCCGCACTCGCGGCACCAGCGTGGCAGGGCTGTTTCCTTTGATGTGCCGAATCCAGACTGCAGGGACTTGTCAACCATGGCGAGAAGATCGTCGGCCATGATGTTCCCCAGTTTATATTGCGGATACACGCAGTGATCGCAGGCATAAACATCGCCGCTATGCTCTATTACAAGCGAGCGGCCGCACTGTTTTGCATGGATGCACACGGGCGAGGGGTTGCCGATCCAGGCATTGAGCGCCCACTCGAAGTTCATGACAAAGAGTTTTCCCACGTCATGGCGCACCCATTCTTCATACACGGCGATGAGAAAATCGCCATAGTCCTCAGGTGTAACCGACCAGGGCGTGACCCGCGTATTTTCTTCCTGCCGGTCCAGCACCGCAGGGCAGGCGAGGCGAAGGCCGCTATCTTTTTCTGCGGCATCGGCAAGCCGCTCCACAACGGGCGCAAACTGGATGAACTCGATCCCTTCGTCCCGAAAATACCGGTACACGTCCAGCGGCCGCAGTGCCGTTTCTCCGGCAACACAGGCCAGCACGTTATACGCGACTTTATGCTTTTGCAGCAGCCGCAAGCCCTGCAGCACCCGGTCAAAGGTGCCATTGCCGCTGCGGTCGCGGCGATAGCGGTCGTGGATCTCTTTCGGACCGTCCAGGCTAATTCCAACCATGAAGCCGTTCGCCTTGAGAAATGCGCACCACTCGTCCGTGAGCAGCGTGCCGTTGGTCTGCAGGGAATTGCTGATCGACTTTTGCTTTAAAAAAGGCCGCTGCAGCTCGATGACTCTTTTAAAGAAATCTATTCCCAGCAGCGTGGGCTCCCCGCCCTGCCAGACGAATTCAACCACCGGCGTGGGCTGGGCCGTGATGTACTTGGTAATATACGCGGCAAGCACGTCATCACCCATCCGGTAATTTTCGCCTGCACTGAACAAGGCCTGCTTCTCAAGGTAAAAGCAGTACTCGCAGTTGAGATTGCAGGCCGGGCCGATGGGCTTTGCCACGACATGAATGCCCTTCGCGCTAGTGTCTGATTGACTGTTTTTTTGTCCGACATCCATGGAAATTAACAATGCCTTTTGGCGATAACCGGCAAAGAGTATCGATCTCTCCGAGGATAGCTCCTTACCGGTCAATCATTATCGCATTTATTCACGGTATCTCTTCGATTTCACCGGGCCGCCAGGTCTTGTCGAACCAGGGCTGGAGCGGGCCATACAGGCGCAGGAGCGTGTTCCAGCCCTTGCCGGGGATGGTTTGCACCCAGTTGTTCTCCTTGCCTTCCGGAGGTTTCGGTCCGAAATAGACGTCCACCGAAGTGTCCGGATTGACGATAAGCCCTTTGGTCTGGCTGCTGACAGCCGGCCACTGCTGGTCGTTCTGGAGCATCGAACGGGTCTGGCTGTCGTAGAGGATCACCGACCAGAAATTGGCGACCGGGATATTGGGAGGCAGGTGAAGCTTGTAGTTCTTGCCCCCGTCCAGGGGTTTGCCCTTGGAGTCGACAAACGCCGCCATGTATTGCGACCCTTGTCCGACCGCCTTCGAATCCATGGCCGGCGTTACGCCGGTGGCATAAAAAAAGAATTCTGAGTATGCGTCAAGAACGCGCGCACCGTTCTCCTCGAACTTGTAGCCTCCGATAAATGCCAGGCGCCATGCGCTTTTCGTGTCCGAATAATAGTACCCCTCGGGAGTCCGCCAGCGGTACATGATAGCGCGGGCTGTCGCATCGCCCACCAGCGCCGCCTCGGTGAGGATCTTTTTCATCCGCACATCTGGATTAAATGGTTTGCCCTTCTGAATACCAATGGCTGCCCAGAAGCCCAGCGTGACAGGGTCAACCGATTCTGTCGGCTCTTCCTGTACCACCTGATTGAGATACTCCCAGAACGGATAATCGGCAGGACCAACCGTATTGAAATCCCGCCCGGAAACGTTGACGAAATTCAACTTCGGAGGGTTAGCGGCCTGTGACAAGGGATATATCTTGGTGAACTTCTTCACCCTGTCCACACCCGGTTTGGGGTCGCCGTTTTCTAGAAAGGTGCGCCACGGCACCCAGACACTAAAGGTCGCCGGCCGCACGACAAAGTAACCCTTCGGAACCTTGCCTTTATAGCCGGGTGGAAGGAGCAGGTACTTGCCGCCCTCGCCCTTGTCCGGCCCAACCATGCCCACATCGGTGACAAAGTGGTACCACATATCGTCGATCAACCCGAGGACCTTTGGCGGAACATCGAGTACCAGTGGGCCGCCATGCAGATCAAGCCAGAACCAGGTGTACGGCGTGTTGTTATTTGGCGTCAGGAAGATCGACCGGGCGTTCATCATTGTCTCAAAAATCGGCACGGTCGTGTTGGCAGGTCCCAGCGCAAGCATCCCCTTGCGATTGGCCAACTGATTCACGGGCGCCAGACCCAGCAAATAGGCCTGCACCGCGTGCTGGAAGTCCAGGTTGTCATAAAGTTTTTCAACGCTGGCATCGTCCGGGAAGCCATCGAAAAACTTCAGCGTGCCCAGGCGGGTATCTACTGTGTCCGGCGATTCAATTCCGGGCGGCACCTTCGTGCTCATCTTGTATTTCTGCTCTGCCGCTGTCGCGCAACCTGCAAATATGAGAGCCACTGAGACGTACGCAAAAACCGCCTTGAAGATTGTTTGTTTCATAGCTTTCATTTGACATCCCTTTCTGTGTTGTTGCCGTTGAATATTCAGTCCGCCAGCGCCTTCTTATGCGCGGCTTCTGCGGTGCCCTTGTCCGCTTCTGCCTTCTCAGCCATTTTCATTTCCTTTAGATCAATGGTGACTTTGGCGATATGGCCGGTGAACGTATACGGGGCCGGAATGCCATAATCCTCGACCACCGGGGTCTCTCCGTCTTCGCCAACATCAGCGCCTTCGTCAGCCGAAAAGATCATGGGTTGTGTTTTTTCAATTCGCCCTTGCGCAACTTTTTTGTCATTGACAAAGATGGTTCCTGTACCGCCCTTGCCGAGGCCGCCACCGTCGTAGGCGAACTCAAAGCGAATCGTTGCTTTCCCGGCAGGCACTGCCTCTTTGGCGGCAATGGTGAATCGCTGCAATCCCAAAAGATTATAGGTATAGGTCGGTTTTCCATCCTTCAGGTACAGGCTCCAGCCGCCGAACCGCCCGGCCTGGGCAAGGATCACGCCCCTGGCGCCGCCCCTGGGAATCGTGACCTCGGCGGTGATACTGTGGGAACGGTTCTTGGCGTTGATGAACACATTTTCCGACATGCCGGCCATACCCTCATACACCGTAAGCGATGTGCGGCCGGCCATCAGGTCGGGCCGCCCGACAAGGGCTGCGTTCGTGCGTTCGAGACTGCGGTCATCGATGGGCAGCACATTGTTCTTGACCGCTTCTTCTATAAATAATTCCTGCATCTGTTTCAGTTTGTCCGGGTTCTGTTTCGCCAGATCATTTGCCAGGCTGAAGTCACTGCGGGTATCGTAGAGCTCCCAGACATCGTTTTCCAGCGTGGCCCGCGGCTTTGTTTCCCATGCCGCCCGGTGGACGGTGCCAGCGAGCCAGCCGTCATGGTAAATGGCGCGGTTTCCAAAGATCTCGAAATACTGGGTCAGATGGTTGTCTTTTGCTTTGGCATCATTGAAGCTGGGGAGCATGCTCACGCCTTCGATCGGGGTCTGGGTAACGCCGTTCACCGTCTTGGGCTCCGGAAGGCCTGCGGCTTCCAGGATCGTGGGGGCGATGTCGATCACGTGGTGCCATTGTGAGCGGACCTCGCCTTTAGCCTTGATCTCCTTTGGCCAATGGACGACCATGCCGTTTCGCGTGCCGCCGTAATTTGAGGCAACCTGCTTGGTCCAGGTAAAGGGCGTATCTCCGGCAACAGCCCAGCCCGCAGCATAGTGACTATAGGTGCTCGGGCCGCCGAGCTCGCCGTAATGTTTCAGAACATCGGCAGTGGTTTCCTGCACGCCATTAAAGTACGTCATCTCGTTGAACATGCCGCTCATGCCGCCTTCGGCGCTGGCGCCATTGTCGCCGACGATGTAAAAAATGAGCGTATTGTCGAGCTGGCCCATGGCTTCAATGGCGTCGACGAGCCGTCCGATCTCGGTGTCGGCGTACTCGCCGAATCCCGCGAATACTTCCATCTGGCGGGTAAAAAGTTTCTTTTCATCATCGGTGAGCTTGTCCCAATCCTTGATGGCAGCGGGTTTCGGCGCAAGCTTCGTCCCTTCAGGAACCACGCCCAGCTTGATCTGGCGCGCGAGTGTTTCTTCGCGCAGCTTGCCCCAGCCCTGATCGAACTTGCCCTTGTATTTGGCGATCCACTGCTTCGGCACCTGGTGCGGCGCATGCGTGGCGCCCGGCGCGAAGTAGATGAAGAAGGGCTTGTCCGGCGTCAGCGCCTTTTCCGACTGCATCCACTTGATCGCCTGGTTGGTCATGTCGGTCATGAAGTGGTAATTCGGGTCTTTCGGCACTTCAATCTTGGTCATGCCATCGTAAATAGCGGGTGCCCACTGGTTCGTCTCCCCGCCCATAAAACCGTAGAACTTGTCAAACCCAGAGCGGGTCGGCCAGCGGTCGGTCGGGCCCGAAGGACTTACCTCCCATGCGGCGGTTTCATGATTTTTTCCGAAATGAGCCGTCGAATAGCCATTGTAGCGCAACATCATCGCCAGCGGGGCCACGCTTTCGGGACGCTGCCCGGTGTTTCCTGGAAAAGACGTTGCAGTCTCCATGATGGAGCCCGTATTGCCCATGTGATGATTGCGGCCTGTCAAAAGGGCCATGCGCGTCGGAGAGCTAAGGGCTGTCGTATGGAACTGGTTATAGCGCAGGCCATTCTGGGCCAAACGCTGCACGGTCGGCATGCTAATAGGGCCGCCAAAGGCGCCCGACTGCCCAAATCCCATATCATCGATCAGCACGATCAGCACATTGGGCGCAGCGGCCGGAGCCTTGACCGCGAACTGCGGCGGCGGCGTTGCGTTGCGCACGTCCAGCACGGTGCTGTGCGGGTACTGGGGCTCGGGGATGGGCAGCGTCGTGCGCTCGGTTATTTGCTGGGCCATGCCTGCGCCCGGAACTGTAAGAACAGCCGTGCCCAGCACCCCGTACAGGAGATTTCTTTGCTGCGTTTTCATACCCATCCCTTTCTTTTTTTGTTGTTTAGACCGGCCAGTGGCTACCGGCGACAACATGTTAAAACTTCCAGACAATATTCATGTTGAAAAGATTTATAAAATTTGTATCGTATTCACCTTTCAGGTCGCCCTTCAAGAGGCCGCCTTTTTTATTGACCTGTGCTTTGCCCGCATCAAGAAACTCATAAGCGCAGCCGAGGGTTATATCGTCGCTCAGGTCATACTGCAACCCCACGCCGTAGCGGATCGCCCGGTCAAGGGGAAGGGTCGGGGAGCGGTCGCTTGAATGCTTGAGGGGTGAGGTGTCATAGGCAACACCCGCGCTTGCGAGCCATTTCGGGGCAAGGCGGTACTGGCCTCCAAGGGCGAAGTGATAGGTGTCATAATAGTGCAGATCAGCCGTAAAGGCATGCGTCTTGTTGCCGCTCACGCTGATTTCGGGCGTGCCGAACTTGCTCCAGTCCTGCCAGCCGAGATTGCCGCAGATGGCCAGCTTCTGGGTAAGCTGGTGCCAGCCGCTGAACATAATGGCCTGCGGAATGTTCGTACTAATGCTCAGGGTTCGCTTTGACTGATTTTTCAGGTTCAAAATGGAGTCAAGCAGCCATCCTTCGCGCTTCAGCTCAGGCTTATCTTTATAGGTAAAATCCACCTGCGAGCGATACGTGAGGCCAAACCGCGTCTGCTTGCTTAGCTCAAATAAAATGCCCAAATTATAATTATACCCAAGGTCCGTATCTTCAAATTTAAGGCTGCCGTCGCCGCGCCGTGGCAGGAGTGCATTGACACCCACTTTTGTGTACATCTTCCCCCCTACCGCGCTCGCTCCGCCGCCGATGGACAGATAGTCGTTGATTTTGTAAGCGATCGACGGGTTGATGGTTGCGGTCATGACATTGCCATCCTGCACATAATACCTGCCGGACCAGTGATCGCCATACTTAAGCCCGAGGCCGAAGTTTGAGCCGACGACAATGCCGAGCCTGAGCCTGTCATTCAGGCGATATACGTAGGCAAACGTCCCATTGGGGGTAAAATAGCCGACATTACCACCGCCACCTCCTTCATAGGTGCTGTGATCAACATGAAATCTGGAATTGAGCTGAATGCCCATAAAACCGGTGACGAGCTGGCTGCGGTCGAGCACGGTCATGCCAGCGGGGTTGCCGCCTGCGGTCGAGGCGTCGAGGGCAGAGGCTGCCCGGCCGGCATTGGCCATGCCCATGTCGGGAATCGAGCCCTCATAGAGCCCCAGCCCGCCCGCATAGGCTTGTCCGCTTCCAAGGCCAATAAGGCCGAGCAGCATCAGCATCCTCAAAGTTTTTTTGTTCATGCTTTTTACCTTTTAGAAATATTTATTCTTATATCCATAGCATATGGCTATATTTTAATACTTATAAAAACTCTCCCGCCTGTAAGAGTGTGTACGAAAAATCGTTTGTGGTGGGCACGAACCTTAGCAAGGCACAGGTAGGCCGGACTAAGCGAAGCGAGTCCGGCATGAAAGCCGCGCATTTTCCCTTAATTACGGTCCTTTGCCCACCCACACTGTATTTTTTTACTTTTCGTACAAGCTCTCAGTGAATAAACATTATTTACTTACCAGGAGGAGCAATAACCACATAGGTTGTTTTGCTGCCTTCAGTGACTTTGCGGTAATACACCTGGTCCTGCTGGTAATAAATCCGGCCCTCGGCTTTTACTTCCACGGCGCCTTTGGGCAGCTCGAACACCTCGATCCCAAGAGGAGGTCTAACCACTATATACGCGGTTTTTCCATCCAGCTGGCCGCTCGTATAAAATGTGCCGTTGCTTACATAATAGGTCTTCCCGTTAGCCGTGACGGTCTTGTACCCTGCCGGCAGCTGGGTTACTTCATAGCCGGGGGGTGTCGAGATTTTAACATAGCCGGTCTCACCCTGATTTGAAGCCTGGGTGTAAAATTGTCCGTCGCTCGAATAATAATAGGTGGTGGACTGAACGACAACGGGCTGAGGCATAACGACAAAGGCGGTTGCCGGGGCATACGCGTGGTGATAGTAAGGCGAATTTTCGCGAATATCATCGTACATATCATTGTAGTAATCTTGTTGATTCTCCTGAAGTCCCCGTGCAGCGGCATACTCACCGGCGACTGAATCCTGGACATTCTGGCGCCGCTCATCCTGGGCGGGTTGGCGATCATCCTGCTTCCCCTGCCGGTCTTCCTGCCGCCCTGTCTGCTTTTCGGTGCGGCCTGTCTGTCGCTCGTCCTGCGATGCCGTCCGATCGTCCTGCTTTGCTGTTCGTTCCGTCGTGCGTGTATCCTGCTTTGCGCTGCGGTCCGTGGTTCGCGCATCCTGGCCCGAAGTTCTACCTGACGTGTTACTCTGGCTCCGGCTTTGCATTCCTGATGTTCCCGAACTCTCCCGCACCGATCCGTACTGGCCGCGCTGCGCCTCACGGCTTCCCTGCCCTGAGTCTGACGAGGACCGCCCCTGGCTGCTCACTGAACTGCTGCCGCCGGAGCCCCTGGAGCCGCCTGATTGCCTGACCGAGCCAGAACCACCGCCGCCGCCGAAACTCCCGCCTGCCCGGCTGGACCCACCGCCGCCGCGGCCTCCGCCACCCCCTCCACCCCCGCGGCCACCGCCACCGCCGCGGGCATCAGCATCCAAGGCAAGGCAGAAAAGAAAAAAACCCGCACACATTAGTACAGAAAAAATCCGTATTCGTTTCATATCTTTCTCCTTCCCCGTAAAAAGAGTTACTGCTCTTTTGCAGAAACTTTTTTGGCAGGCTTCTGCACAGGGATAAACGGGATTTTTCTGGCTCCTTCCGGAGGCCTGAAGGTAAACGTGTCCCCGGGCAGCTGTGAAACCGCATTGAAACTTTTCAGCACTGCTGTGTACTGCGGGGCGCCGGGTTTGCGCTTATAGGTTATGATGAATTTATGCAGGCGTGGCGTATCACCGGTATCAATCCATATCTGCCAGTCAATGTCCTGCTGCGTCGCTGCAATATGCTGGCATTTTACGCCGTCGGCGTAGTGCAAGCCCAGGTAGCGGCACATTTTCACATTTTTCATCAGCACATCATACAGGTCATTTGAAAGCAGGTCCGCAAGGGGCGTGGTCACCCCATAGGTGTCAAGCAGCATATCCATGGTTTCATCAATGGTGCCGGGAGCGGCTGTTTGAGCATAGGCGTTCGCGCTGCGGTCAAGCAGGGTAAGCGTGGCATCGTCTTTCCACATCGTGGTGTTAGTTATGTCACCCGTTGATTCGATCCAAAAACGCTTCGGCTCGCTGACCACCAACTTGCGCACATGACAGTACTGAATCTTCTGCCCGGTTTCGGCCACCACGTCCATGGTATCAACGACTTCAAGGTTGGCCCTTATATCCTTTTGTTTCTCAGCGTTCATGGCCCGCATGATTTTCTCGGCCTGCGGGTCAATCGCCGGAGCAGCAGCTTTTGTCTGGGCCCGGCATGTACCAACCGCCACTATAACAAGAAACAATGATGCCATTCCCGTCCGTAGCATGTATTTCATGGCTGTCTCCTCAAAAATTATAAAGTTGGGCCTTGTTAAGAGCACAAAGCCCATTTTGCACGGGTCACACAGAACTGCAGAGGGTATGTTTTTTTGCTACTTCGCCCGCTCTTCGGCAAGGCGGGTCTGGAGCCGGTCGGCCCAGTAGTCGACGGCATTCTTCACCGTGCGCCATTCGTCAAACTTGTCGCCCTGGCCGGTCATTTTGCCGCCCACCCGGCGGTCAACCGCTGCCATCAGGCGCTTGCCGGTCTGGCTGTCCTGCAGCTCGGCTTCAACTCCCGCGGAGCCGACAAAAGAGCATGAGCCCGTTGCAGCCGTCTGAAGGCCCGCCAAAGCAAGGCCTATGGGCAGTACGGTGGAGACGGTATCAAGTACGACATAGGAGCTTTCGGCCTCGGTGAGTGCTATGCGCAGTCGCATGACGCCGGGGCCCGGCTGCTGCACGAAAACATAATTCTTTGCAAGATGTTCGCGAATGGTCGCATCAGCATAATTTAAAAGTTTCCGCCGGTCATCCGGAGAAACATTCTCCATGCTGTGCTCCGATGAGGCATAAAGCTTGACCGGATCCATGAGAATGCGGGTGTAGGATTTTATGTCGGCAGACGGGTCTCTGTACACGAGCAGCGACTGCCCGTCCTTGCCCTCTTTGAGCTGCGAATAGTCCTTCAGAAATCCTGTTGTTTCCGTGCTGCGCGCCTGCATCGTCGCGCAGGCCCCTAGCAGCATCAGCACACACAAACCTGTTATTGCCTGCAACACACTGTTTCTTTGTTTTTTCATAGCTCTGTTCTCCTTTCGATTAATGGTTGCGTAAAGATTTTTTTCATGCCCTTGCCTTGTATTTGTAAGACGTTAACTTCATATTGATTGCTTGCCAGGGCTTTTGTCCCTGGAGTGTTTTCCACCCATACCCTGCAAATCGCTGTCGTCCGCCAGAGCCTGGTCCTCGGGTTCGGGAAAGCAGCGCCCGGCAGCGCGGTGCAGGAGCGCCAGTTCACTGCGAAGCAGCGCGGTGCGCTCTGGCGGCAGGATCTCAGCCAGGTTTTCCAGCATGGCGCGGAGGCGGCGGGCCACCTGGATGCTTGCGCTGCCGAATTGACGGATTTCCGTGACCGCCAGATAGACGAAATCTTCCCAATCGGGCGTCCGGTAGACAAGCCGCAGCGAGCCTGCCCGGTCAAGGGCCATCCCTTCATCCAGATGCCTGCTGCCAACGCTGCGCAGGAGGTGATGGATCTGGTCAATTGCCAGCACCGCGGTAGTGGGGTCGTTAATCGCCGGTGAAAGCCCCTTGGAGGCGATATCCACGATGATCCGGAAAGCAAAAACCGGGTCCTGCTCCATCGTCCTTTCCTGACCCAAAGCGACCGATTTACACAGCGCACTTGTTGGTGTCTTACCTTTGCCTCCAAAGATGCGGAATAGCGGGCTCCCGGCCGCCACAAAATCCCCCACCTCGGGCGCCAGCTCGACAACGCAATCCGCCTCCTGGGCCAGGGCCACGAGCCCCGCGAGGTCGAAAGCCAGGAGCACCCCGTCCTTCGGGCTCAGTACCGTGTCGGCAGGCTCGCCGCCAGGTGCGTTCTCGGGATGGTGGCCAGTATCCGGTTGTCCGGAAAGACGCTGGGGATAGACACTGTGGATCACCTCGTGCCCCAGCCGGGCCACGGCCCGCAATGCCCCGCTCGGGCGCAGCGTTTTGCCCACATGGTCGATGAGAAAGAGAAAGACGCCCACGCTGAACAGGCACAGGTAGGCCGATATATACGCCGTGATTGCGGGCACCGAGGTGCTGATTCGCACAAGCACGGCCAGCGCGAAGGTGAAGGTGAAGGTAAACAGTGTTAAGGAGAACCGGGTCACCCGGTCTCGAAATACGACTCCGATGATCCGCGGCGTAAGCTGCGCGCTGGCCAGCTGCACCACGAGCAGCAGGCTGGAAGAAAGGAATACGATAAAGGTAAACATGGATCCGGCCAGGGTGCCGAATAGCGCCAGGGTAGAGCCCGGGTCAAAGCCGGATTGCCAGCCGGCGCATTGCTCGATCCAGTCAAGACAGTTGACCGACACCAACGCGGCCACTATGCCGAAGACCGGCAGAATCCAGATCGAATTGCGGATGAAATGACGCAGCTTGTAGCGTTGAATCCAGCTCATGATATTAGCTCCCCTGCCTTGGCGCCGCCTGCCCCGTTTCATTACGAAAGGCCGCGATCGCATGGCGGTTGGTCGGGTACAGCCGGTTTTCCCCAATCAATTCCAATAGATGATAATGACGAAGCAATGCCGTGGTCGACGGATTGGCGCGGCTTACGGCAACGGTCACGCCGCGTTTGGCCAGCCACGACATAACCTGATGCAGTGTTTCCTCACC
>CAIWCT010000106.1 GCA_903911225.1 uncultured delta proteobacterium | reverse complement strand
AGGTCAGGTGGGCAAGTATTGTGCGGTAAGCGTATACTGTATCTATCTGTTTTATCTTAAAATAATTGAAACTGCTGCAAATATGTCCTCGGCAGCCAGTAGCTGTACTGTGCAACTTAACTTTGTCATTCTCGCAAAAAGTCTCGGAACCTGTCATTGCGAGGAGCGGAGCGACGTGGCAATCTGGGTTTTTTAAGCACTTAAAAACGCAGAGATTGCTTCACTTCGTTCGCAAGGACTATTTTTTTTACCCCTTATGACTTCATCCGGCTTTATTTTGCTAAGTGGCAAATAATAGTTAAATTTTTAATTTTACGCAGGTTTTTATTCAATATAGCCGAGCTGCTCCAGCTGGCGGCGGATGGCGTGATGACTGTCGCCGACGGCAAAAACATTGTATTTTTTAAAGTTTACAAAAACCTTCTCGCCGACAGTCCATATGTATTTAGAAAACTCAAGTGCTGTGAGGCTGAAATCCGTGAGCTGCAGATCAACTTCAGTAACGCTGCCCTTGTAGCGGATGCCGGTGACCACGGCAGGTATGGCATGCGGGCCTTCTGCAACGTGCTGCAGGCCGATATCTTCAGGCCGCACCAGCAGTACGATATCCCCCGACGGCGCATCGTACCCGGCTGGCCTGTGAAGTTTGGCCTGTGTGCCGTGTACAAAGATGGCCTCGCCTTCAAGGTGCGCATCAATGATATTGATATTGCCGATAAAGCTTGCGACGAACTTATTGGATGGTTCCTCATAGACGTCGCGCGCGGCGCCGATCTGCTCGACCCGGCCCTTGTTGATGACGATGATCTTGTCGGAGATTTCCATGGCTTCGTTCTGGTCGTGGGTGACGAAAATGCTTGTCACATTCAGCTTGTCGTGCATGTTGCGAAGCCACCCCACGAGGCTTTCGCGCACCTTCAGATCAAGGGCGGAAAACGGTTCATCCAGCAGCAGCATGGCGGGCTCGGCTGCAAGAGCGCGTGCCAGGGCCACGCGCTGGCGCTGGCCACCGGAAAGCTGCGACGGGTAATGACCGGCATAGCCGCGCATCTTCACAAGATCGATAAGGTGGCCGACGCGCTCTGCTATCTCCTTTTTGCCGCGCTTCTGAACGTTCAGGGCAAAGGCGATATTCTGCTCGGCGGTCATATGCTTAAACAGTGCATAATGCTGAAAGACAAAGCCCACGCGCCGCTGCCGCGCCGACATGGCGTTCATATTGACGCCGTTAAAGATAACTGCGCCCGCATCGGGCGTCTCAAGGCCTGCTATGACCCGCAGCAGTGTGCTCTTGCCGCAGCCGCTGGGCCCGAGCAGGGCGACCAGCTCGCCTGTCTGAACCTCAAAGCTCACACCGTCAACGGCGATAAAGTCGCCGAACCGCTTGCTCACGTTTTGAATGCTGATACCCATATCACACCTTGCGTTTGGAAAAAATATACTGCATGGCAATCAAAATGATAAATGACACTGCCGCCAGCACCATGGCTGCTGCGCAGGCGCCGGTAAAGTCGAAGTCCATGAATTTGTGATGAATAAGCAGGGTGGCGGTCTGCGTTTTGTTTATGATGCCGCCGCTCACCACGATGACCGCGCCGAACTCGCCGATGGCCCGGGCTATGGTCAGGGTAATGCCGTAGATCATGCCCCATTTGATGGAGGGCAGCGTCACCTTCCAGAAGGTCTGCCAGCGCGATGCGCCGAGCGTCATGGCCGCCTCCTCCTGATCGATGCCGTATTCGCGCAGCACCGGCACCACCTCGCGCACGACGAAGGGAAATGTCACAAACAGCGTCGCAAGCAGCATGCCCGGAAATGCATAGATGATTTTGATATTTTGTGCGTCAAACCAGCTGCCGATCCAGCCCCGCGGGCCAAAAAGAATGATGAACATGAAACCCGCGATGACCGGCGACACGGCAAAGGGCAGGTCGATGATACCCTCAAGAAAAATCTTGCCGCGGAAGCTGTGGCGCACGAGTATAAAAGACAGCATGGTGCCGAAAATTGTGTTGACGGCCACCGACCCCAGGGTCAGCCAGAACGTGAGCATGAAAGCCCGCAGAGCCGTGGGCTGGCGCAGCAGTTCGGCAAGCGAGGACAGGCCGTTTGACCATACCTCCCGCACAATGCCCGACAGGGGCAGAAGCACCAGCACGGCGATCCAGCCAAGCACGAGCACCATGAGAATTTTATCACCCTTCTTCATGCCGCCTGTTCCAGTACTGGATAAAGTTGAGAAGCAGAAGCACGGCAAATGAGCATACCAGCAGTATAAACGATACACCCGTTGCGCCCGGGACATTGGAGCTCTCTATTTCACCATATACATACACAGCCGCCACTTGAGTTTTGAAGGGGATATTGCCCGCGACGATGACCACCGAGCCGAACTCGCCGAGTGCCCGGCTGAAGGAAAGGGCCGCGCCGGTGACGATTGACGGAAACAGTGTCGGCATGATGACCTTCGTGAAAATCTGGAAAGGCGATGCGCCGAGCGTCATGGCAGCCTCTTCGATTTCTTTCTCCATTTCCTGCAGCACCGGCTGCACGCAGCGCACCACGAAGGGGAATGTCACAAACAGCAGGGCGATCAGAATGCCGGGGCTGTTGTAAACAATCTCGATATTAAACTTATTCTGCATGAATGCGCCGATAAAGCTGCGCGGGCCGTACAGGGCCACCAGCATAATGCCGGTCACGATTGTCGGAATGGCGAAAGGCAGATCGATAATAGCATTGATTTCGCGCTTCAGCGGAAAATCGCAGCGCACGAGCACCCAGGCTGT
>CAIWCT010000105.1 GCA_903911225.1 uncultured delta proteobacterium | reverse complement strand
CTTGGTGGCATAGGCCTCAGAAGCATCGATGCATGATTTGTGGATGCTTTTCATGATCTGGTGCAGTCTGCTGTCGACTTCTTCCCGGGTCCAGGAGAGCCGCAGGCTGTTCTGTGACATTTCAAGGCCCGAGGTTGCAACGCCGCCCGCATTTGCCGCCTTGCCGGGGCCGTACAGTATTTTAGCATCCTGATACACCTTGATCGCTTCAGGTGCTGAGGGCATGTTGGCGCCTTCAGCGACGCAGATGCAACCATTTTTGACCAGGGCAGATGCATGGCTTCCGTCGATTTCATTCTGCGTTGCAGAGGGTAGGGCTACGTCAACCTTAATGCCCTGGGAACTGATGACATCCCAAATGCTCTGGCCGGCAAAGCATTTGGCCTTGGGATATTTCTCTGCATATTCGCTGATCCTGCCGCGGCGGACATTTTTCAGGTCCATAATATAATTCAGTTTTTCAGCATCAATGCCCGTTTCGTCAATGATGGTGGCATTTGAATCGCAGACAGAAATACATTTACCGCCGAGCTGATTGACTTTTTCAATCGTATACTGAGCAACGTTTCCAGCGCCGCTGACGGCTACTGTTTTACCTTTAAAATCAAGCCCGCGGGTCGCAAGCATTTCAGCCGCGAAATACACGCAGCCATACCCGGTTGCTTCAGGCCGGATAAGGCTTCCGCCGTACTCAAGGCCCTTACCGGTCAGCACACAGGTATGCTCATTTCGTATCTTTTTATAATAGCCATTCATGTAGCCGATTTCGCGACCGCCGACGCCGATATCTCCAGCCGGCACATCCGTATCCGGGCCGATATGGCGATAGAGCTCGCGCATGAACGCCTGGCAGAAACGCATGACTTCCATATCTGATTTGCCTTTGGGGTCAAAATCACAGCCGCCCTTGGCGCCGCCCATGGGCAGTGTTGTGAGAGAGTTTTTGAGTATCTGCTCAAAACCGAGGAATTTCAGAATACTGAGATTGACAGAAGGATGAAAACGCAACCCGCCTTTATATGGTCCGATGGCATTGTTGTATTGTATGCGGTAGCCGCGGTTAACCTGTACTTCGCCCTTGTCATCAACCCAGGGAACGCGGAACATTATAACCCTTTCAGGCTCTACGATGCGCTCGTAGATTTTAGCTTTAACAAATTCAGGATGCTTTTTCACTGTTGGTTCAAGAGTTTCGAGAACCTCCTGCGCTGCCTGGTGAAATTCAAGTTGGTTCGGGTCCTGCTTTTTGATTTTTTCGAGTACTTCACTGATAACCGACATGTTGAAACCTCCCGTTCTCTTGATAGTTATTGGTTTGATTCCGTCAACAGCTCTGGTCAGAACCCTTGCGGATTGTTTAGGCCGTTTGCCTGTTCAATTGCGTTCTCTGCGGGTTGTGTAACTGATGCACAAGCCGTAGCTTAAAAAGGCAATCGAGTGCCATTGATTCGGCATGATATTGCCCGTTAATTTTTATTTTTTAACAGCTATATAGGAAATAGTCAATATATTTTAAGTACTTAGCTTGCAATGCTTTTAGTTATATGTTGAGAATTTGGCATAATTGCCATTTTTTTTACATATTATCCGGAGATTTTGCCAATTAATGATACTTCCGCCAGCGACTTTTTTCTAAAAAACGTTTGATTAGCCATATAATATTTGTTAACCTGCAAAAATCTTTATTGTTATGTTTTGAAAATCGGCAGCAAAAAATTAATTTTTGCTGCAATTGAGACTGGGAGGTTTTGCCGGAATGAATGAAAAAGCCGCAAAGAAAAAAAATGCTATTTTAAGTATTATCAAGGATTTAGAAAAGCCCATGCGCAG
>CAIWCT010000104.1 GCA_903911225.1 uncultured delta proteobacterium | reverse complement strand
CCCAGAATAATGTGCTTCTTCATTTCCATACTTCTTCCTTTCTCGCTGATTGAAAAATTATACTGTGGTTTATGTTTACATTATTTATTGTTTTCTGCTGTAGCATAATTCAGTATAGCACACAGTAGCTATGGGCGGAGAAAAAGCAAAGATAACACCTTCATGTTTTATATATCAATTAATAACTCCGCCTACAGAATCATGTAAACCGAACACATCTCTCGCGATGGCATGGAAAATAAATACGTGCTATACACAAGTATATATCAATTAAAAGGTATCACCGCATGAAAAAAATAATCCTTGGGAAGACTGGCCTGATGGTGGCACAGATAGGCTTCGGGGGTATCCCTATTCAGACACCTCCCGAAGAAATGGCAATCAGCATTGTGCGCGAGTCACTTGATCTCGGGATAAACTTCATTGATACATCCCGCATGTATACAAACAGCGAGGAGCGCATCGGCAAGGCCATAAAGGGAAAGCGCTCAGAGGTCATCCTTGCAACTAAATCAGCCACCAGAACCGGTGATGGTGTTGCGGCGGATATGGAAACGAGCCTAAAAAACCTGCAGACGGACTATGTCGACCTGTATCAGTTTCACAATGTCAGCACGCCCGAGGACCTGAAGTCTGTGCTTTCGCCAGGGGGGCCTTTT
Organism: uncultured delta proteobacterium; assembly: GCA_903911225.1. Lineage (GTDB taxonomy): Bacteria > Desulfobacterota > WTBG01 > CAIYCZ01 > CAIRTM01 > CAIWCT01. Next base: position 3,417 of record CAIWCT010000104.1, on the reverse strand, counting down.
GATATTGTACGTAAGGCCCGCGATGCAGGCACGGTGAAGCATATCGGCATTACATCACACCGGCTGTCGGTGGCAAAAGAGGCCCTCCAGACGGACTGCTTTGAGACCGTGATGCTGGGGCTAAACTTTGTCAATACCGAGGCTGCTGACGATGTGATCCCGCTTGCCCGCGAGCGCAACATGGGCGTCATCATAATGAAGCCCATGGCAGGCGGCATGCTTGAAAATCCGGTGCTGTCGTTCAAATACCTGCTGCAGTTCCCCGATATTCTGCCCCTGATCGGCATTGCCCGTCTGGGAGAAATGCCGCAGAACATAAAGATTGTTGATATGGCCGAGGCACTGACGGAAAAAGAGCTTTCTGAAATGCAGCGGATCAAACAGGAGCTCGGTACCGGGTTCTGCCGCATGTGCAACTACTGCCAGCCCTGCCCTCAACAAATCATGGTATCGGCCATTATGTACACTGAGGTTGCCCTCAAGCGCTATGATCCGGAAATCATCTTCAAGGGTCAATGGGACAAATTTATGCAGAAGGTTGACGACTGCATTGACTGCGGCGAATGTGAAAAGCGCTGCCCGTATCAACTGCCCATTCGCGAGCGAATCAAGGCCGCGACACTGAGCTACCGTGCAGCCCGCGAGGCCTATATGAAAAACAGATAGAAATATATGTTATTTAAGCATGTTGTTTTCTATCTGTTTTCTGTATAATCCCCAGAGTACAATCAATGGGTATATAATTGATAAAATTGCGTATGTGCACTGTGCAACTTTATTTTTTTGAACTCCATATATAAAAAATCCGTCGCACCCGAAAAAACGGGAGTCCGGTTTTTGGGCGTTTTATTGATTCCTGCTCCCCGATCTGGTCGAGGACAAGCTTCGCAGGAATGACGTTCCATGAGGTTCTTTTATTAAGTTGCACAGTACAGGTAGACTGTCTACACTGAAATCTAAAAGTGAGCCCCTTATGTGTATAAAAAAAATCACGCGCTGCTGGTTTATAATGTTATGCGCGGGCGTTCTACTCAGCACAACCAGTCTGTACGCCTCCGTTGATTCAACCCGGCTTGAAACTGCCATCTCTGATTCCCGGCAGGCGCTTTTGGAGCAGCGCACTCAACAGGGATATTGGTTCAGCGGTGTCGAAACCAATACCATGTACACGTCTCTCCAGATACTTCTCTATTTTTATCTTAATCGTCAGGATGAGGCGAAGGAAAATATAGCGGGCCTTTGCCGATACCTGATGAATACTCAGGCTCAGGACGGTAGCTGGCCTTTTTTTGATGGCGGCTATCCGCATCTCGGCTTAACGGTGCTGAACTATTTTGCCTTGAAGCTTTCCGGCTACGGGCTTGAAGAGCCCGCACTGCAGCGCTCATATCAGTATATACGCAACCATGGCGGAGCTGAAGCCACTAACAGAATATATAAAATACTTCTTGCCCTTTTTGATCAGTTTTCTTTTCCCGAAATTCCCTCTTTCCCCGCTCAGTCGCTTATCTATATTGCCCCGCAACTATCCTGGCTGCGAATGATTGCGATCCCGCTTATGGTGGTCGTACAGGAAAAAGCATTTTATCATCCGCCTGCGCAGGCCTATATTTCCGAACTGTTCATAAACAAAACCGACGGCATGCTTATTTCACCGGATGCGGACATTATTTCATTGCTGCAGAGCTCAGCCGCGGAGATTGAAACTATTGCACAGGCTGATAATAACACCGCCATCTTTAGGCCGGGATATAGAAGATATGCGCACTGGCTTCTGGAGCGTCAGAACGCAACAGACGGGCTCTTTTATGATTATATGCCGAGCACTTTTTTCGCTTTGCTTTCCCTGAAAACAATTGATGATAAAATCAAAACCTCGCCAGCTATAGACAAAGCGCTTCAGGGGCTACGTGCCATGCAGGTAAATCTGCCTGCAGGAATATATCAGCCGCCCGCAGATGATGCCATGCCATCAACATATTCCGTCGTCCTTGCGCTACTGCACTCTGGCCAGTCTCTTGAAGATGAAGCCGTCAAAAAGGGGGTTGATTTTCTCTGGAGCAGGCAGCAAACCAAATACGGTGACTGGGTATACCAGACCAGTTTCCCGGTAGTTCCGGGGGGCTGGGGCTTCACACTTAATTCAGAGTCATTTGCCGATACCGATGATACCGCCACCGCCCTTCTGACCCTAAGGACCGCCTATGCAGACAGCTGGAAATCGCGCCGAAGCGACTTCCGCAGAGGCCTGCAGTGGCTGTTTGCAATGCAGAACAGGGATGGGGGCTGGGGAACCTGGGATCGCAGCTCCCTGTTAACAAAAACGATGAAGGCAGCTGCGCCGCCCATTGTGTTCAACGAAAGCGTGGTTGACCATACCACCCGAGTTCTCAATGCGCTGAGCCAGTTTGAGTATACCGAAGCAAACAGCCTTCGCGTTGCCCGTGCGGTAAAGTGGCTAGAATCAATGCAGCTTGAGGATGGAAGCTGGGAAGGCACCTGGTTTGTCGATTATGTCTACCAGACGGCAAATGTATTGGGGGCGCTTGCGCTGGTGAAGGCCGAACAGAACGATTTGTCTGTAGATAAATCCCTGGACTATATTTTGGAAAAACAGAACAGCGATGGAGGCTGGGGCGAAAGCCCTTATTCCTTTTCCTATAAACAGTATATTGTCCTGGGCCATAGCAGCCCGGCGCAGACAGCTCTGGTGCTTTTCGGCCTGCTGAATTTTTTAAAAGGCTCCGACTTTAACTTAATTGATAAACTTCGCACCCCGGTTAACGACGCCGTAAACTATCTTCTTTCAACCCAGAAATCAGGTGGTCTCTGGAATGACCCAACCATAACGGGTGTCGTATTTCCCGATATACAGTACGCACGCTATCCGGTGTTTCAGGAATCGATCATTCTCATGGTTCTCGGAATGTATAATGAAAACAAAGATTTTTTTGTTCAAAATTAGGCACTCATTATGAACTATTCTCCTGCAAATTTTTTATTTTTTTGCCCTCATGAATAACCATCGAGCACGGACACTGCCATGTTTCATCTCCTGCTCCCATTATTTTTGTGGTTAGTTGCGGGCACAAGTGCGAGCCTGTCACCCATCTATCTCAAGCCCTGTCCAGCATGGCCCCACAATAAAATAACTCTATAAAACTTATTTGTGGATTATGCCTGCCCTTTCCGTCTTCTGACCGACAGAAAGATTTTCAGTGCCATGCCATGTCAAAACATTAAAGCCTTTTTCTTGTTAATATGGACGCACTATCTGTTATGTCTAGTCAATTCGCCAGTTGATTCACTGGATAAATGCAAAAAATAACTGTAATAATAAATGCTAAAACAGACATATACATAATTTTACTAATATCATCTCTAGGAGTCTGTCGGACTTTCCAAGCATCCTATGAT
>CAIWCT010000103.1 GCA_903911225.1 uncultured delta proteobacterium | reverse complement strand
CGCCAAGGTCAGCGATATTTTAGCAAAGATTGATCGTGCGAGAAAGAAACTCGAGAAAATCAAACCTGGCTGCACTCAACCTCCAACTCGACAACGGAAAGTCAATGCTGCATAACTATTTATGAAACACTACACTAGAAACCCAACTACGAAGGCTTGAGCGAATGGAGGCTATAGAAACAAAGCGACCCCTGCTAATCATAATAAACAAAACGCCGGATGGGTATGAATGCAACGGTATTAATTACTCTTCACTTGAAGAACTGCCCGAACCGCCAAAGGGGCGAAATTGTTTTCAGTTTCTTTTGGATTTGGGGGGGCAGCATAATGGGTGAACAAAAACAGACTAAAATGGACGGTTTGAGCAGAAAGCAAATATCTGCCCTGCCGCACTTCATTGCGCCGAAAAGCATTGAGGTCGGTTGTCGGGCCGCAAAGATCAGCAAAAGCACATTCTATGAATGGTTGCAGGATAATGCTTTTAAAGTAGCGCTGGACACGTTGAGAACGCAAACTATAACCGGAGCAATTGACTGCTTGAAAGCTGGTATTGTCGGCGCTGTTGAAAAGCTTCTGACTCTGCTTAACTCAAAAGACGAAAGCATAAGGCTCCGGGCATCGCAAACAGCAATCGATTATTACCTTAAGATTGTAACAGCAGCTCAATTTGAAACACGGCTTGCACTGTTAGAAGAAACACTGAAAACAAAAGAGGCCTTGAAATGAATCTACAAACAAGAATAACACGGCTGGAAAAAAGCGCCAACATCCAGGGTGATATAGGGCCATTTATCGCTATGGAACGTGCATCTGCAAATCTCCTACAGAGGTTAGCAGACAGGTGCGAAGCTAATCATTTATCATCATCATGTAAAGTACCAACAGAAGAAGAGATATTAACGAGGGCAAGAGAGCTTCATCAAAAATATAGAACAATTGAAGCCTACAACGAGGCCCAGCGCAATGTAGTGTTTTCGCCAAAACTACAGGAAATGATTGATCGTTTTAAAAAAAGAAGAAGCACAACGACTGCTGACTCAAGAATATAAAAAAGGCAGAGCCGATTATTGGCCCTGCCCTGATTTTGAAGAATAGTTAAATCAGCTGTAGCCTTACTGCTTATTCCCCACCATTGGCGCAATAACTTCAAGCATATTTTTAGCTATTGCCCGTAAAGCAGGACTACGGTTAAGAGCTGCATTGATGCTTTCAGAGTTATTATAATAGATTGCAATAAGTTTTCGCCCAACTGTGTTTTTGGCAAGGGTATTGTCACGGAAGGAGCGCAGATTTTCAAGCTTTGGGTTATCTTTTCCCAAAACCATAGAGAACGGACATACAGATGATGATGGACAATTTCCTACCGAGGAGGAGCATATACCGTCACCGCAATAGACAGGAGTGCTTGACGGACAGCACGCCACACCTATAATGCACACGTTATATAATGGACAGCAAGTGCCATCACCGCAATCTACAGGATATGTTGCGGGACAGCTTTCTATGTCCACAGATGTATCTGTAATTGTTTTTTGATATACATCCATGCTGCTAGTGAAATTTTGAGCTTCAGATGTTGCAGAAAAGGTTTGAACAAAAAACAAATTAAAACAAACGAGCCATAATAAAACCGACAGACCATTTTTTTTCATACTCCCTCCTTCTTAAATTGTTTTTAGAACCCCTAGTTTTGCCCAAAAAAAAGGCGCGATCTCCAAGCCTATGTCCCGACTGAGGTACCGCCAAGTACCCGCATAGGAAACACAAAACAAGGAGACGCGCCATTTCTGGCGCGCCCCTGTTAGTGTCGATCCCTATGCAAAAAATTTGGCGGTTTTCAGTCGGAACGATACTACAAGAACGCAATTTTTTTACTGCGAATTGCCTAAATTAATTTTCTATAAAATATCTCCTTTGTTTGAAAAAATTTCCTTATTTAGTAAAAACAAGGATGCAATTATAAAATCAAGAAGTCAAACGAAAATTTTCCAATAAAGGGGAGCCCCGAGGGGCGGACGGGAGGCAAAGCACAGATGATATTCAGCACGCGCAAAAATCAAAGCGGCAAAATGGATGATAACGGCCCATTATGTAAGAACGCAAAAGGCGTGACAGCAGCTTTATCGCTGGCATGAGCTTTTGTCTTTGATTTCATAATGTCGCGTTATCAGCTGTATTGACGCGTTCTACTATTCGCGTGCGTGCCAGGTCTACAAAGAACAAAAAGTCTGGGCGGGCGGGGGAATAAAAAGCATTTGATTTCTGCCTGGGAGCGCAGGAAGCGAAGGACACAGCGGCTTTTTGCGGTGGCCGCAGCCCGAGCACCCAGACAGCAATGCAGAGTAACTAAGTCTGAATATGCCCTCGCCTGTCGCCGGAGCGATAGCGACAAGCAGGCGCAAGACGGGCGAACGCACACGGATAAGCAAAGGTGCAGATGCGGCCCCTGTCGCCGGAGCGATAGCGACTAGCAGGGTGCCGACCACAGGACTCGGGCAAACCACGGTGTAGCGCAGCGGAGGCCTGCAGGCGGTTTAGCTGCACACAAAAGTAACATTTGGATAGAAAGGCAGGGCAAAGAAGTTGGTCCGCCTGGAGGCCGGAGCGGAGCGGTCGAAGTTATGGAATTTTATTGCAAACTAAATTATTTTTTTATAAAGTAATTATTATAATAATACATAGGTGGATATTATGATTAAAATTATTTTTTCATTTTTAGCACTACTCTCCATAACAAGTTGCGCCAGTTTCCAAATGAATTTATTAAATCCCAAACAGACCATATCACCTCAATTGCCCTATATTGAAGCGCAATTTGACGTAACAAGCATTGAATCCGCCTATACGCTGGGATCAACAACAGGAGGGGCAAGTACTATTGGTGCTGCGAATTGGAACTTTAACAAGAATAGAGCTTTTGGGCTCGGGACGTCTTTCACGGCTTTAAATACAACATCTTTCCGAGACAAACGAGTACAAGATGCAATTACGATTTTTAAACGAGAAGTTGAAAATAATATCTGTGACAATGCCATTGATAATAAAAAGGGAATTGCTGTCTGCCGTATAGCTGCTGCAGATACAAGCAAAAATTGGGGGTGGTTTGTACCATATTGTTTAACACTTTGTACATCAGCTTTATTTGGGATACCTCCTTTATCTTATACTGTAGAAATCGATGCACAAATAGATATTTACGATAATCAAAATAACCTTATTAAAAAATATTCGGCACTGGGTAATGATACAGAATATTGTGCGCTTTACTGGGGGTATACCGAAAGTAATGGGGCGAGAACTGCTGCAGCAGTAGCACTGCTTAATGCACTAAAGGATATTAAAACCCAGATTCAAACTGATCAGGTTGCCCTTTCCAGAAAACTCGTTGCACGGTAAAATTAGAGCAATGGGCTGGCATCAATCAAAAGCAAATTTGCTGCTTTTGGAATCACTGGTTAAGTAGTTTATTTTTCTCTTTTTCAAATTCTTCTTTAGTGATTACACCGGTATCTAAAAGTTTTTTAAGATTTGTTAATTTCGTATATTTAGCATCATCGAAAGTTGGGGGTGCAGTGGCATTTGGCTTATCGACACAACCAAAAACAATTTCTAATCTTGGAAAGTTGCCCAAAATATATGGTTGATGAGATTGTTGCTCACTTACAACCTCCATTGCTTTACCTTTTTTCTCACAGAAATCAGTAGCTCTTTGTTCTATGTCATATCTGAGAGAATTAATAGACACAAAACCTGTAGCAGCTCGATGATAAATTCGATATTGCTCGTCTTCTGGAATATTTTCATTGACTGTTATCGGATTGTCAAAAAAGAAAGCTGATTTACTTACATTAGCTTTTTGAATAGGAGTAGTTGTTGAGCAACCACCCAATAAAATAAAACCAAAAATAATAATAATTGCTTTATCCAGCATTATTGCCCCCCCCCCTGTTATAAATTGATAATGGATACCTTTAGTGGGCAAGTATAGTATGAGGGTGGTTGTGTGTCAAAGCAAATGACGGTTACTGACGGAAGCAGACGTCTGGCGAGGGATCGATAGTGTTTTATCATTATTTTTTTGACACACTGGTTAAATGTGCGATAACAATGGCCAACCTCAATACAAAAAGGATCGCATTATGAAAAAAGCAAACATAGGCCTGCTTATAACAATTTCAGTCTTTGCGATAGCAGCACTTGACGGCTGCATGTCTTCAAGAGTTTTTCAAACCTCCGGAACTCCGCAGCCCGCAGGCATTATATCTGATGTGCAGGTTATCGTACCTAAAGGAACTTTCGATCAGGCGACGGAGGTATGGTATCAAGAGAACACCATGTCAGGGGCTATACGCAGCGCTTTAATTGAAGAATTAAAGGACTATAAAAAACTTGGGCCTTCAGAGTTGACCATAGAATTTACCGTTACCGGTTTTTACCTGCGTTCTTTCGCGCAAATTTTTTGGTTTGGAGTTATGGCCGGAAGCGACTCGCTTGTTGGAAATATTGCCGTAAAAAAGGGGGATACCGTTCTAAAGACGTTTGATGTAAGTGCAAAAGGCTCAGATAGTGCATGGAGTGGTACTGTATTACTGCGTCTATCAGCCGGGGGGAGAGCAGACACGCTTTGCAGCATGATTGCTGAAAAAATTGCTCGTGAGCTTTAAAATAGCTACTAAATAAACTCTTAATTTCATAACCGAGAAACCAGACAGACCCTCTGTCGGGCATGCAGCCGTCCGGCAGAGGGCTTTGGCAAACTTCATTGCAGTGAACCTAGACTAGACCGGCAGCACCAGCGCCGGTGCATGGCACACCTTGCCGGGATAATACAAAAAAATGAATTGCCAAACCATAGCTTTTTTGCGATACTTCAGGCGCACAGAAAAAGAGCATTTTAAGCCCTTTTCCCTAAGGTTTGGGGGTATATTTGGGGGTATGATGCCTTTTGTGATTTTATAAATGAAAGTATTTTCATGCGGTTAGCGTATCCGTTCTATGGATACTCCCTCCGCCATATATATCTGTCACCGAAACAGCTCTGTTTTTAGCACACCACAGCTGTCGGGCTTTTATAGTTTTATCGCGGAGAGATGGCCGAGTCGGTCGAAGGCGCTCGCCTGCTAAGCGAGTATACGCCTTTAAAGCGTATCGAGGGTTCGAATCCCTCTCTCTCCGCCATTTTTTTATCCCTCACAGCTTTCTTCGACTCAAAGCCTTTCAACCCTTGCCGCATAGATTTTCCAGCGTATTGTTTTTAAGTTCCAAAAAACTTCAGAAAAGAGTATAAAAAACCATCGATACAGCCTTAAAAATTATAAAATAATATCTTCACTCTCTTGGCGGCGTTTATGATTGAATGGTATATTCTGCTGGTGCTTTTTCTTTTTGGGGGCATTGTTGGAAGCTTCCTTAATGTATGCATTGTACGCATACCCGAAAAAATTTCAATCGTCATGCCGCCCTCGCACTGCCCGCAGTGCAAAAAGCCCATAGCTTTTTATGATAATATACCCCTTCTGAGCTATATCATACTGGGTGGCCGGTGCCGCCACTGCAAACTGCCCATTCCCTTGAGGTATTTTGTTGTTGAACTGCTGGCAGCCGTGCTGCTTCCCGGGCTGTACTTCTGGTTTGGTCTCACGCTTCCGCTGGTCTTAAGCTTTATTTTTTGCGCAGCGCTGATCATTATCACCTTCATAGATCTGCAGCTGCAGATCATTCCTGATGTTATCAGCCTGCCGGGCATACCACTGTGCTTCTTGTGCTCGTTTGTCGTGCCCTGGACAACACCGTTTGAGTCGGCTATCGGCATTCTCGTGGGCGGAGGCGTGCTGTACGGCGTAGCGGCGGGATATTATTTTTTAACGAAAAAAGATGGCATGGGCGGCGGGGATATTAAGCTGCTTGCCATGATCGGGGCATTTTTAGGCTGGAAAGGGGCTCTTATCGCGCTTGTGGTGGGAGCTTGCGCCGGAAGCATCATCGGCGTCACCGTAATGCTGCTCAAGGGAAAAAATTTAAAGTACGCCGTGCCGTTCGGGCCGTTTTTGTCTTTAGGTGCGGTCTGCTCGCTGCTGTACGGCAAAGAGCTGCTTCTCTGGTACCTGACGCTCGGGCGATGGTAACCTATTTTGGATTGCGGATTTTGGAGTTAAGAACAAAGAGGATTCCATTACAAGCATAAGGTCGGAAGGTGAAGCAAGATACAACCGACAATCGGCAACAGATATCAGCGCCTATGGTGGATGAGCATTATTAAATCCAAAACCCAAAATCTAGAATTCAAAATATTACAATCATGCACATCGGCCTGCGTACAACCATATTCTGGAATCTCTGCCTGCTTATGGCGCTTTCTGCAGCGCTTATAAGCTTTGTGGTATACCGCGTCATGGAGAAAGAGATGATTCGGGAGGGCGCGCATGCAGGCAGAGCAGTGTTTGCCGCAGTGGAAGCCGGTGTGGTGGGCATGATTGAGAAGTATCCAGAGCTTCTTAAATCGCCTTTGGCCGGGCCCGACATGCAGGTGCTGTTCAGGCGCGCTATAGAGGCCGGTAGCTGCCTTGAGCTTATTCTGGTTGACAATGACAACAGGGTTGTCGCTGCATCGCAGGGCCAGAGCGGCCGCACGCTGTTTGACGGCGATATAGTCGGGGCGCTTGAAACCAGCTCTCTCTATACACGCATTGAAAACCGCTTTGCTGCAAGCGGGCCTCGCCTTGTTGCCGCAGAGCCCCTTCGCATTGACGGCAGGCCCGTGGGGGTACTCAAGGCCGTGCTGCCGCTGCAGGATATTCATCGAAGCATGAAAAACGCCTATGCCTTTATTTTTCTGTATATCATCACCAACGCCGTCATTCTGATTATCGTGGGGTTTCTGCTTTTCAGCAGGTATCTGGTGAGTCCCATGCAGCGCCTCATCGGGCAGACCGAAGGCATTGCCCAGGAAAATTTAAGCGGTCTGCCTTTGTTCCTGTCCGGCGGCAATGAGCTGCAGAAGCTTTCCTTTGCATTAAAATCCCTGGCCGATAATCTCAAGATCGAACGAGAGCGGCTGCGGGGACAGATGCAGGCCCTTGCGGAGAAAAACGTTCAGTTGCACCAGGCCCAGCGGGAAATAATTCAAACTGAAAAGCTTGCCTCCGTTGGCCGCCTTGCTGCCGGCATTGCTCACGAGGTGGGAAACCCGCTGGGCATCATACTCGGGTATATCCACCTTTTGCGCTCTGACGATTCAACCGATGCTGAACGCGCCGATTACCTTAATCGTATGGAGCATGAAACCGAGCGGATGAAAAACACAATCGGTGATCTGCTGGATTTCGCCCAGCCTTCATCCCAGGAGATTGCCGAGCTTCAGCTCAATGATATTGTACATGACACCTGCGCCATGATTGACTGCCACAGTGAGTTCAAAAATATTCAGATCTTACAGGATCTGGCAGGTGAGCTGCCTGCCGTTCGGGGCAATGACAGGCTGCTGCGGCAACTGCTTTTGAATCTGGCGCTAAATGCCTGCGATGCCATGGCCAGCACGGGAGGCGCGCTGACGATAACAACGGCGCTTGACACCGGCCACAATGGAGGCAGCATTTGTCTTGCTGTGACAGATACGGGCCACGGCATTGCGCCTGAGCATCAGGGGAAAATTTTCGACCCTTTTTTTACCACCAGAGCTAAGGGCACAGGGCTCGGGCTTGCAAATGTGCACCGCATTGTCGAGGTGATGGAAGGCTCCATCGCCGTTGCAAGCCAGCCGGGCCAGGGCACAACCTTTACGATATACTTTCCTGTCGCGGCGTCATAAAGCCCGCGTTAACCCTTTGAGCTTGTTGTAACCGGGAGACTGATGGCACAACGAAAACGACTTCTTGTCATTGATGACGAAGAAAACTTGCGGCATCTACTGCACTCGATGCTTGAAAAGGAAGGCTACGAAGTCTGCCTTGCGGCAGATGGACAGGCGGGCCTTGATCTTGTTGAACAGCAGGATTTCGACATCATTCTCTGCGACCTGCGCATGCCCCGCATGGACGGCATCGAATTTTTAAAGCAGGCCGCCGGCCGAACCAGCACTGCTACCATTATTACCATGTCGGCCTACGGTACCATGGATCTCGCCCTTGAGACCATGCAACTCGGGGCCTATGACTTTATTTCAAAGCCGTTCAAACCCACTGAAATTCTGCTGGTGCTAAAAAAGGCGGAAGAGCGCGAGCGGTTAAAAAAAGAAAACCTGCAGCTGCGCAGCCAGCTCAAGCAGCTCTACGGTTTTGAAAACCTTATCGGCAAGAGTCCGCAGATGCAGGGGATTTGCGATCTTATTGAAAAAGTGGCGCCGTTCAAAAGCTCGGTGCTCATCACGGGCGAATCGGGTACGGGCAAAGAGCTTGTGGCCCGGGCCGTCCACGAAATAAGCCCCCGCAAAAATCGCACATTTCTAGCCATCAACTGCGGCGCCATACCCGAGACCCTTCTTGAAAGCGAGCTGTTCGGCCACAAGAAGGGGTCGTTTACCGGCGCCATTCAAGACCGCAAGGGATTTTTTGAAGAGGCTGACGGGGGCACGCTTTTTCTGGATGAAATCGGCGATATCCCGCTTAATCTGCAGGTGAAGCTCGTGCGGGCACTGCAGGAGGGCGAGGTCCGGCGGGTAGGGGAGGAGCGCTCCATTGCCGTTGATGTGCGCATCATAGCTGCCACGGCAAAGAACCTTCTGGCTGAGGTTGAGAGGGGATCCTTTCGCGAAGACCTGTACTACCGCCTGAATGTGCTGCCCATTCATCTTCCGCCGCTACGGGAACGGCTGGAAGACGTGCCGCTGCTGGTTGAGCATTTTATAGCGAAATATAATACAAGCCATGGCCTTGCCTGCAAGGCCGCAACGCCCGCGGCTATGAAGCTGCTGCTTGCATACCCGTGGCCCGGCAATATCCGGGAGCTTGAAAATATGGTCGAGCGCGCCATGATACTGTCGGAGAAAGACCGCATCGACGCCGATGCGATCCCTGAGCCCGTTGCCCAGTTCCAGCAGCAGGGCCGGAAGCGTTTCACCGATGACATTTTTTCAATAAAAGTCATGAGCCGGATAATTGAGGAGCAGCTTATAGGCAAGGCCCTCAAACACACGCGCGGCAACAAAAGCCAGGCCGCAAAGCTGCTCGAGCTGAGCTATCCGTCGCTTTTAAGCAAAATTGCCGAATATGGCATCGAACATAAAGAGTAGTCTCGCACATAGAGCCAAGCACCTAATGGTATGGGCTCATAGTATTTTTATGACAAACGAAAATTATAGGCATCATTTAGCTAGTCAGGCAGCAAGGGTTCAGGAGGCAGAATTAAGAAAGGCAGGAAAACAGCCTGTAGGCATTTAGGCTGTAGGCTGTAGCAAGGGCAAAGACAGAAGCCGGAAGTCAAACCCCGAACCCCGAACTTTAAACCCTGAACCCTGAACAGTTGCGAAAAAAAACAGTATAAGGAGACCGTCATGGCAAAGATCAGGCAAACCCCGATGCCCCCACCCATGGAATATGTTTTTAAGCAGCAGGGCATTGAGCTGAAAAAATTTAAAACAGCCGCAGCCTTCGAGAAAGAGTTTAAAAAATTTGTCGCGACACAGCATGTGCTGCACCTGAGTACCTGCAAAGAAAACACGCCCCGGTCAACACCCCTTGAGTATCGCACGGACGGCATGAACTTTTTTGTTCTTTCCGAAGGTGGCGCCAAGTTTGAAAACCTCAAGCACAATAACAAGGTTTCATTCTCAATCGCTGCTCCGTACAACTCTTTAGAGAACTACTGGGGCTACAAGGGCGTGCAGGCTTTCGGCACGGCCAAAGTTTACAGCCGCAGGGATACGCCCAAAGAATTCATGGCGGCATTTCGTAAAATGAAGCTCGGGCCGGTGATGAAAAAAATGGGCATGAACACACTGCCTGCGGAATTTAACTACCGAATCATCGAAATTATCCCCGACCGGCTCAAGTACGGCAATCCATCGGAAGGCATTTACTGGACCCACTGGCAGCGCAAGGGCGAGTGATGAAAATGGCTACGGTGCCTCAGCCTGCCGGGTTGCGGTAGCGGCAGATTTTACCCTTATGATTGCGGAAGACATATTCACTGTCTGAGCCTGAAATAAGGTAGTCGGGCTGGAGCGGCACCTTGCCGCCGCCGCCGGGCAGATCAACCACATAGGTGGGCAGCCCGAGCCCCGAGACCGTGCCGCGCAGTCCCGCCATGATGGCAATTCCGGCCTCAACCGGCGTGCGCAAATGCTCGGTGCCCTGCACATCATCGGTATGAAATAAATAATAGGGCCGTACATTGATCTTCAGCAGGCCGCGGCACAGCGCCTCCTGCACCTCCAGCGTATCGTTCACGCCACGCAGCAGCACGCACTGATTGTTTACCGGCATGCCCGCGCGCAGCAGGCGCTGGCATGCTGCGGTAGCCTCCGGCGTCAGCTCGCGCGGATGGTTGAAATGGGTGTTCACCCAGATCGGGCCGTATTTTGTGAGCATTGAGCAGAGTTCAACCGTGATGCGCTGCGGCAGGGTCACGGGATAGCGCGTGCCGATGCGGATAATCTCCACATGCGCAATGTTGCGAAGGGCTGAAATGATGCGCTCGAGCCTTCCGGTTGCAAAGGTCAGCGGATCGCCGCCAGATAGAATTACATCGCGAATTTGCGGCGTGTTTTTAATATAGTCCAGCATGGGCGCAAGGGCCGTATCAGTCTGAATCCATGGGCCCTGCCGCCATTGGCGCTTGCGGTTGCAGTGGCGGCAGTGAACCGGGCAGATATTGCTGGTGATGATAAGCGCCCTGTCGGGATACCGGTGCACAAGTCCCGGCACGGGGGAAAGCTCCGCCTCTGCCAGCGGGTCCTCATCGCCAAAGCTGCACAGCGCGGTCTCCTGGGTATCCGGTACCGCCTGCCGCTTGATGGGGTCATCGGGATCCACCGTGTTCATCAGGCAGAGATAATACGGCGTGATCGAAAGAGGGTACTTGGCTGTCACAAAGCTGAGCTGCTCCTGCTGCTCGTGCGACAGTGGCATGTACTGCGAAAGCTGCTCGATCGTACGCACCCGGCTGCGCATCTGCCACCGCCAGTCATTCCATAGCCGGCCGGGCACATGGCTGAAAAATTTCTTGCGCAGTCCATCCGGAGAATCACCATCCTGAGCCGCTGCATGCAGTATATTCATAGTCTCGCACCTCATCAAAGAAAGGGCGATTTCTACTAAACATTATCACCCTTGTCAAATAAAAACAGCGCCTTGAGCTGAGAGGGTAACCGGTTTACATTGATAGGAGACTTTGTTTATGATATTAAAAGATATAAAAAGATTTTGAAAATAAGGGAAACCGCAAACGATGAAATGTATACTGCGATGCATCTTTATTTGGCAGGCTGCCGGTTGTAGCCGGAAAAGCCTGCCCTTTCGGTTTTAATAAATTACCCGAAGTACAGCTGGCATGGAGTTGAAGCCATGCCGGCAGGATTTTTTACAGGAGAGTTAAGCAGCATGAAAAAAATATTTACAAACCTACTTTTTATAGCGCTTGCCTGTGTTGGCGCTTTTGCCTATGCAGTTATTGTGCGCATTATAAAACCCGCTGAGCAGGTGAACGCTCTCTGGCTTGTAATCGCTGCAGCCTGCACCTTTATTTTAGCGTATAGGTTTTACGGCACATTTATAGCAGCCAAGGTGTTTGCTTTGAGTGATGTCAATACAACGCCTGCGGTGCGGTTTGCCGATGGCCATGATTTTCATCCAACAAACAAGTGGGTACTCTTCGGCCATCATTTTGCCGCCATTGCAGGAGCGGGCCCGCTCATCGGACCGGTGCTGGCGGCCCAGTTCGGATATTTGCCCGGTGCGCTCTGGATTTTGATCGGCGCGGTATTCGCCGGGGCAGTGCATGATTTTGTCGTGCTGATCGCATCGGTGCGGCACGACGGCTGTTCGCTTGCTGAGATTGCCCGAAAGGAGATTGGCCCGGTGGCGGGCTTTGCAGCCTCCATAGCAGTGCTGTTTATCATCATTGTAACGCTTGCGGGACTGGGCCTTGCCGTCGTAAATGCCCTTGCCCACAGCCCCTGGGGCACGTTCACTATAGCCATGAGCATACCCATTGCCCTGTTTATGGGGTTTTATCTTTATAAGCTTCGCTACGGCAAGGTGGCCGAAACGACAGTTATCGGCGTTTCTTTGCTGATCAGCGCGGTGGTGCTGGGTGGAAAAATTGTCGGCTCGCCCTTGGAATCCATGTTTACCCTGTCGCGTGAACAGCTGGTGTGGTCCATGGCGGTGTATGGATTTGTGGCATCGGTGCTGCCGGTCTGGATGCTTTTGTGCCCACGCGATTATCTGAGCACCTACATGAAAATCGGCACGGTGCTGATGCTTGCGCTCGGGATTATTTTTATCGCCCCAGATTTGAAGATGCCGGCTACGACTATATTTGTTAATGGCAATGGTCCGGTCATCCCCGGCTCCGTATTCCCGTTTCTTTTTATAACAATTGCCTGCGGCGCTATTTCCGGTTTTCATTCACTTATTGCCAGCGGAACAACCCCTAAAATGATAAGCAATGAAAGCGAGGTGAAGGCTATCGGCTTCGGGGCCATGCTCGTCGAAGGGTTTGTTTCCATCATGGCCATTGTTGCAGCCAGCATCCTGATCCCCGGTGATTATTTTGCAATCAACTCCATGCTGAGCGTGGAAAAGCTCACCGCTCTGGGATTTCCGCCTCAGCGGATCGCGGAGCTTTCCGCCATGGTTGGCACCAATGTGGCGCAGCGGCCCGGTGGTGCAGTCTCGCTGGCCGTGGGCATGGCGTCGATTTTTTCAGCTCTTCCCGGGATGAAGAGTCTCATGGCCTACTGGTATAACTTCGCCCTGATGTTTGAGGCACTGTTCATTCTCACCACCGTCGATACGGGAACGCGCGTGGCCCGTTTCCTCGTGCAGGAACTGGGCGGCATAGTGTACAAACCCATGCGTGAGTACCATTGGCTGCCCGGCACCATTATCGGCAGTTTTATTGTTGTGGGCTCTTGGGCCGCGCTTATTTATACGGGAAGCATCTCCACCATCTGGCCCATGTTTGGCGTATCCAATCAGCTGCTTGCGGGTCTAGCCCTTGCCATCGGCACGACAATAATTATTAAAATGGGCAAGGTGCAATATGCCCCCATGACCGCGGTCCCCATGGTTTTCATGTTCGTGGTCACATTTACGGCAGCCGTTCAGCTGATGCAGCGCTTCTGGGCCGACGCTGCATTAAAGCCGGAAAACGCTCTGGTGCTTAAAATCGACGCTCTGCTGGTCGGATTCATGGCATGTCTGGCCATTGTGATTGTTGTGGATGCGTTTTACACCTGGTACAAAATCTTATCAGCCCGTACCATCCCCGCCGTCGAGGCATTTGCAGTTGCGGCGGAAGAAGACTAAGCGTGTATTGAATGCAGCAGCACTATACAAAGAGCCGCCCCGTTACGGAGCGGCTCTTTAATTGCGGGTGAATTTTAGAGAAGAAAAAATAAACCGCCACAAAAGAAATCGCCGCATTGCATAATCAGCGATATTTATTGATAATTTAATTATGGCCCCAACAGAAATAAAAAAAACCCTGCGTTTTAAAAATCGCCCCCAGTGCGGCCTTCTGATTGAAAACGGCCGGGGAGAGGTACTGCTGCAGCTGCGGGACAATAAGCCAACGATTGCCTACCCCAACTGCTGGGGCACGTTCGGCGGACAGATAGAAGAAGGCGAGCTGCCTGAGCAGGCTATTGTTCGGGAAATACGGGAAGAGCTTGCATACCGTCCGAAGAGGCTTGAGAACTATGGCGTTTTCCCCTGCGACGGCTATGACATCTATATGTTCCGCTGCACCGACACTGAATTGCATATAAAAACCCTGCACGTGCATGAGGGACAGCGGGCCGGTTTTTTTTCCTGCGCTGATTTGGATTCGGCCCGGTTTGCCTTCAACTGCAGGGAGATCGTGCAGGACTATTTTAAACGGTTTCACAGGGATGTTGCCGTATCAATCTGCCTTGGATCAAATATGGGCGACCGCGAGATGCTGTTGAAAAAAGCTCTTGAACGGATTGAGAAGCTGGTGCACATTCAGGCTGCATCATCAGTTTATGAAACCGAGCCGGTTGGCTATGAAGCGCAGGGTTGGTTTCTGAACATGGTCATACAGGGCATGACACGGCTATTTCCGGACGTGCTGCTTGAGCGTCTGCAGGACATCGAAGCCGCCCTGGGACGGCAGCGGGATATCGCCAACGGACCACGCACGATTGATCTTGATATTCTTTTTTACGGCAGTGAAATTATAAAAACCGGGAAGTTGACCGTACCGCACCCCGAGCTCCACAAACGGGCCTTTGTGCTTGAGCCGCTTGCTGAAATTGCGCCCGGACTCATGCACCCGGTGCTGCATAAAAACATAGCCGCTTTGCTGTCGCAGGCAGACTGCGGTAAAAAGATTATCAAAAAATCCGGTGGCGGTTGCTACCAGGTAAAACATTCATGAAAAATTTGCTGCTGCTTGCCATCACCCTGTGCCTGATCGCGCTTCTTACGGTGCTGTTTAATCTTGGTCCTATAGCCACCTATATGGTCAACACCTGGGGCACTGTCATAGCTAAAACCGAGGTTCGGGTGGGGGATATCGACACCGGGCTTTTTGACGGGCAGGTCACCCTCAAAGATATCTATGTCGGCAACCCGCAGGGCTTTTCCCTGCCCAGGATGCTGTCAGCGGGCACTGTTTTCATGCGTTTTGACTGCCGTACGATTTTCAGCAGTCCCCTGATAATTGATCGAATTGAAATCGACTCGACCGATATTGCCTATGAAAGAATCGGCAGGAAGGATAATTTCAAAATGCTTCTGCCGAATACGGGATTACCTGCTTCTGCTGAGCAGGCCGCAGGAGCAGATACTGCTACATCTGCTCCACACAGGGGGAAACAAAAAGGAGGAAAACTTGTTATTCGCGATCTGGTGATCCGGGAGGCCAGGGTCACCGCCATAGTGTCCTCTTCCGGCAGTAAAGCCCTGTCTTTTACCCTGCCCGAACTCCACCTGGAAAATGTGGGCGGAAGCTCCGGCGCACCGCCTGCCGAGGTGGCGCGCCAGGTGCTTGCAGCCCTGTATGAGCGGATACTCTCATCCTCCGGGCCGGGTAATAAAATTTCAGGCCCCGCCGACACCGCGTCTCCGTCTCCCGGTGATGGCGTTAGGAAGGGCGTTGACAGGTTCACCGAGGGCATGAAAAAATTATTCGGCAAGTAAGAGCAGAAATTCGGGCAGCTACAGCCACAAACCAGCAGCTATCCATGCAGATTTTGATTTGCAACTCCCTAAATCTCCATTAAAGTTATTTCCGCAGGAAGACGATAGTCAGTTAATACCGTTATTTACGCACAGGCTTTCATGGCAGAACTGACCATATCACAAACCGGTTTTAATGATACGGCCTTTGAACCCCATCGCCAACAGGGCCAACTTGTTGTAACGTCGGGGCCAGATAAGGGAAGCTCTATCGTTGTAGAAGGGCCGGTCCTTTCCATAGGAACCCTGACCGATAACAGTCTCTCGTTGTGTGATAAAACCGTATCGCGCCATCATGCCGAGCTTATAGAGCGTAAGGGTCACTATATCATACGCGACCTTGGCAGCACCAACGGCACTATTGTGAATGGTCAGCGAATCACAGAGACGCGGCTTGAAATAGGGGCGGTAATAAAGCTCGGCTATACGCAGCTGAGCTATGTGCCCTGTGAGCAGAAACGCTCAGCCCTGCCGGTTGAGGCTGTAAAATTCGGGGGCGTCTGCGGCAGCTCGGCGCAGATGCGGGCTCTGTTCAGAATGCTTGAGCGCATCGCGCCAACTGAGGCAACCATCATCCTTGAAGGCGAGACCGGTACAGGCAAAGAGGTGCTGGCCCGCGCTATCCATGAAAAAAGCCCGCGCGCCGCGCACCCTTTCGTGGTATTTGACTGCAGGGCCCTTGCCGATACCATGCTTGAAAGCGAGCTGATGGGGCATGAAAAAGGCGCTTTCCCCGGCGCAACCCGGGGCCGCGCGGGAGTGTTTGAGCGAGCGCAGGGCGGCACGCTGTTTCTTGATGAAATCTGTGAGCTTGATCTGGCGATACAGCCCAAGCTGCTGAGGCTGCTTGAAAATCGCGAAGTCCGTCGCATGGGCGCCGAGGACAGCATTTCGCTGGACGTACGCATTATTGCATCATCGAGCTGCGATCTTGACGAGCAGGTTGCTGCAGGCCGCTTCCGCAAGGACCTTTTCTACCGCCTTGCCGTGCACCGCATTGTCATTCCGCCTCTTCGTCAGCGCAGAGACGATATAGCGCTGCTTGCCTCGGAACTGCTGAAAAAGCTTGCTGCAGACTATAAAATGCGCGTCCCCCCCCGTATCGCTGCCGAGACATGCGACATTCTTACGGCGCATGACTGGCCGGGCAATGTGCGGGAGCTGCGCAATGTGCTGAGCCGTGCGCTGAGCCTGGGGTGCCGCACAATACTGAGGCCCGAGGACCTGCTGTCTCATGGCGATGAAGCCCGCAGTGGCTCGGGCAGGATTCATGCCGATATATCACTTGAGCAGATCGAAAAAATTGCCATTGAGCAGGCCCTGCTTCGCCGGAACGGCGATATTCAGAAGAGCGCAAAGGCCCTGGGCATACCACGCAAGGCGCTTCTGGAGAAAACAAAAAAATACGGCCTTTCCTGAAATCAGAAATGCCCCTTGGCCGCCCCTCTGAAAAGAAAGTATAATTTGTTAACAACAACCTCTGATTGCTATAATGAACCCTGAAATGTATCAGCACATCAGGGTTTACTTTTTTGATGTAATATGTCATTTTAAAATATAGAGTTATCCATCCCCAGAGCGACTGCGCAATGAACACTCAGAACATTGAATTGTTAATTAAATACATCCTTGGTGTTGCAGGCCAACAGGAGGATTTTGGCTATCAGGAACTTGGCCCTATCCATGTATTAAAATATATCTATCTTGCAGACTTGGCACATGCGGAAAAAAATAGCGGACAAACCTTTACGGGAATTCCATGGAAATTTCATAATTTTGGGCCATGGTCATACGAAGCTTGCGAATTGATTAAGCCAACCGCATTATCCGCCGGAGCAATTGAAAAGAAAATCAGCCATCCTAAATATGAAAATGATTTTACAAGATGGCGGCTTTGCAATGACGCACTTGTTGATGGCATTGAAAAAAGACTGCCGCTTGTTGTTATCTCCGGTGTTAAACGGGCCATAAGAAACTTTGGCTCAGATACAAGCGGTTTGCTCCATTATGTTTATACAACAAAACCCATGCTCTCAGCGGCCCCGGGGGAGCAACTTGATTTTTCTTGTGTAGTGCTTGCGGAATTTACGGATGCGCCTCAAGCGGAAGCAGCAGCACCTGCCCCACTCAGCACAAAGCAACAAAGGCTTAAAAGAGAAAAAATGCAGCACCTTAAAGAAAAAATTCAAAAGAAATTTAGTGAAGCACGAATAAATAGAAAACTTATTGCTCCACAACCTGCACCCCGGTATGATGACATCTTTTTTGACGGTCAAAAAGCGCTCGACCATCTGGCTGGCAGCCCTATTGTTGCAGAAGAAAAACTCGCCTATTTTTCTGACGATCTCTGGAAGTCAGTAAGCCGTTATGATCCCGAAATTTCCTGATGACTCCATACAAGCCGTTGCGGGGACTTGGTGGATCGAAGATCCAACGAAGAACTTCTGTCGGGGCCGGCTGATTCGGGCATTTCTTCCGCATGTAGACGCGATCCCGTACACAATGACACCTGTCGGTAGAGAAAACCCAACTGAACATAAAAGCGCAGAGGTGATAATTGAGCCTTTGCGGATAAAACAACCCCGCAAACCATCATTTCTCCCTGTCGCTGCCCTACCTTTATATCCCGGAGAGGTCCGCACTGTTTATCGAGCAAAAAAACGCCCTGCCGTGATACTTTCAGAGGGTGGCAACAGTGTGCCTCATCACTTGGTGCTTGGAAAACCGGCCTGGCAAACCTCCCCAACTGTTTTAGTGGCTCCTTATTACGGGGCAGATGAAGGCGGCAAAAGCGCAGGGTTCAGTCCGGCTTTTGTTGAACGTGTCAAGTGCGGTGAATATCCGTAATTTATGTGGGACATGCTTCCTCTGCCGGGTAAAGATGAATCCGTGCTGCGCATGGACCATATACAGCCCGTTGGAAGGCATCATGATTCGATTGAATTGACAGACTATCGATTGGGTGATGATGCCATGCTAATTATTGATGAATGGCTTACCTGGATATTTACAGGGCAGTTATTTGAAGATGGTATGCTTAATGAAATAAGAAAAGGACTATCCGAAATTTTATCATAGCGCGATGCAACTAATCAAATACAACCATTCCCGCTTTCCATTAGTGGTTTTTTTCTACTCCGCCAGCACCTCATGAATTGTTGTGGCAACTTTGAAGTTGACGCCAAGCGCTGTAAAATGGGCCTTTCCGCAATCAATTTTCCGGTTTTCCGTATCACGCCGCTTGTCGCGGTCGTGGGTGCTTTTTGTTTCCCGCACCAAATACAGCTTGTCATCATTTTCCGTCATCACCGCCCAATCCGGGTTATAATCGCCAAGCGGCGTAGGCACCACAAACCAGCGCGGCAATTTGCAAAAGAATTTCACGCTTTCGTTTGTATCAAGCCGCGCAGCAACTTCCCGTTCCACCTCCGACTCATAAGGTATATAATCATACGGCGTACGGCCACTGCTGCCTTGCACGGCATACAGCCGGGAAAGATATTCCTCCAGCTCTTTTTCCTGAAACAGCCGCATTTCGTAGGATTGCCCTTCGATACGTTCATACTTTATTCCGTCAACCACCATTTCATGCAAAGCCCGGTTGATGAGTTTTCCGCTTTCCGTCATAAAGGCCTGGGGGTTTACGGCAAACTCTTTCAAACGGTTTGATTGTGTCAGTATCGCAACAAGGGTGCTTCTGGTCAGTTCGGTTTCTCGCTGCAAAAAACCGATGATATCCGGCAGCATGTCGTGGCGCGCCACAAATTCGGTTCTACTTTCCCGCACAATCACGCCTTCCACCCCGGCCTGGTTTATATCTATATCCGTTTTATCAATCAGAATCCGCACCGGCTGTATGACATCCATTGCCTTTATTTTTTCGACTGCCCGTGCGATCAAATCGGCGGTTGCAAATTCCACGCTGTAGCGCGTTTTTTTATTAATTTTCTCCCACAGCGCCTTAAAATCGTCATTAAGCTCTATGCGCTTATTGTATTTCAAAGTTTTGCGTTCCCGTGCATTGACCACACGATTTTTAAAAATATAGCGTTTCATTTCATCGATGATGGCCGCCCGCAGGGATTCAAACTCCGCAGGCACATCAAGTTTGAATCCCTCTTGTTCGGGACGAAACGCATCGGTAATATCACCAAAAGTATTTAAATAGCCCTTTAACACAAGCCCCTTCCAGAGTTGCGCAGATGCCTCTTGCCCGATGGTTTGATCCGTAGCCGGATCGACAAGCAGTGAAAAAGCTATTTTCTCTATACGCCCAAATTTAAACTCACCGCCAAGGTCGCGTTCAATATCTTCCTGTAGGCCCTGTGCATATTCTTCAAACGATTCGCTTGCAATGACCGTCAGCTTGTTGATAGCATCATCAAAAACCCGAACACCGTCCTGATTTACAGGCAGCCGCAGCCCTCGCCCCAGCGTTTGCCGACGCTCTCGTTCGGTGCCCATGTCACGCAGCGAACAAATTTGAAACACATTCGGGTTATCCCAGCCTTCTTTAAGCGCCGAATGGCTAAAGATAAACCGCAGCGGCTCATCCGACGATAAAAGCCGTTCTTTGTCCCGCATGATAAGCTGGTAGATTTCTTCATCCTGAGCTGTTTTGCCGGTTGTGTCTTTCAGGGCGACGACCGAACCCCCTTTTTTGTCCACGGAAAAGTAACCGTCATGCACCTGCTCAGCGGTAAAAGGAATCAGGTCTTTATAGAAATCTTTTTGTGAAATTTCCCGATACGATTCTTCAAACCATGCAGCCAGCTTGCCTTTTTGGGGATTGCCGCCTTCATCATAGCGGCGGTAGTTTGCCACCTTATCGATAAAAAAGAGCGACAGCACTTTTATGCCTTTGTCTTTAAACCGGCGTTCTTTTTTGAAGTGCTCTTCAACGGTCTGGCGTATCTGGGTCTTGAGCACTTCATCACCCATGCCGCCTTCTTCCTGACTGAGTTGCAGCATTTTACCATTGGCAAACTCAACATGCTCGATGCCCTTTTCGGCGCAGATATTGGTCACGATAAAACCGACATATCCCGCGCGATTAGTCTGCTTGCTCAAGTCGGCGCTGTGCTTGAGCGTTATTTTCTTTTCCCGTGGTCCGTTGGGTGTATCTTCGAGAATAGTTGCCCTGGCATGGGGCGTTTTTGCAGCCTTGGCATAGCTTATCTGGTCGAGGCGGATGAACACATCATTGTAATTTTCATCAGCCCGGATGGATGCAACCTCTATCTGCTTCACCAGCCGCATATCATATGCCCGGATCGGATCAAGCCGGTACAACAGGTTATACGTATTCACATGCGTGGCCGAATACCGCAGGCAGTACAACGGGTTCAGCGTCTTTATGGCCCGTTTCGCCTTAGGCGTTGTGTCAACGCTTTGCGGCTCATCGATAATCACGATGGGCCGTGTTGATTGAATATATTCAATCGGCCTTCGGCCCGACATTTTATCCTGTTCCTGATGAATGACGTTCAGCCGCTTGCGCTGCTCATCGGTCAGTTGCGAATAATCCTCAATATCACCGGCATCCTTCTGAAATGCCTGAATATTTATGATCATAATCTGTATTTCATTGCTCACGGCAAACTGCCGCACTTTGCTCAAATCTTTTGAGTTGTAAACAAAGTGATCAAACGGCGCATTATCATAGAGACCCTTGAAATGATTGCGCATAAGCTCGATAGATGACAGTACGCCTTCGCGTATGGCAATCGATGGCACGACGATAATAAACTTTTTGAACCCGTATTTCGCGCTCAGTTCAAAAATCGACCGCAGGTACACATAGGTTTTGCCCGTACCAGTTTCCATCTCTACGGAGAAATTTTTAAAATCATATTCATCCCCCGGCACGATAAGCCCGGCGGATTTGACAATATTATTGCGTTCCTGTATCCCGTGCAGGTTTTTTAAAAGCTGCTCATCTTCGAGAATGAACCGGTTACTCACGCCCAGATCGGTCATAAACTCCAGCATGCCCGCGCTCCGGCCCAGGCTCAGATCAAACCCTCTCTGCACGGGCGGCAAACCCTCAAACAGATCAGTCACCGCTGCGATGGCTTCAAGCTGATATTCAAGGTTTGATTCAAATTTCAGTTTCATGTTTGTCCATTAGCATTTGTGCCGGACACGCTTCGCTTTGTCCGGCCTACAATTTGTGTTTATCGTCATACCGGCGAAAGCCGGTATCCAGTTTTTTTAAGCCTTTTTATGTCTTCATCAATAATTACTGTGTCGTAATAGCCCTTGATGTCATTTCGAACGAATGTGAGAAATCTTAGCACCTTAGTTTTGCTTCAGTCTAAGATTTCTCCCTGCGGTCGAAATGACAAAATTTTCATTGTGACGCAGGCCGGACAAAGCGGAGCGTGTCCAGCAAAATAATCACACCGTCCTGAAAACTATCTGTTCGGCCTTGTCGCGGCCCTGGTTGCGGGCGGCGAAGGTTTGCACCGCATTGGCCTTGAGCTGGTCATTGCCTTTAAACCCCTTATCAAGGCAGATAAACTGTAAAGGCCCGGCTTCGGCCACGGCGTTAATCAACTCGCCGGTTATTTCATTTTCAAGGCAGATAAAAAGCGTCTTGTCCGCAACGGCATAAACCGTTTTGCCTGCAAGGCTCAGCTTTTCGATTTTCTCGGTAGGCATGTAACCAGCCTTTAAAAGCAGTTCGTAGAATATTTCTTCTTGTGTTGCTTCCGGATTAATATGCTCAACGAACATCTTAAGCTGCCGCTCTATTTCCTCTGGCGATGCATCGGGCTTTGCCCCTTCCCACACCTTGAAATTGGAACGGTCGAGCTTCAGCACCTTAAACCCGAGGTCAAGCTTAGCCTGCTCACCTGCCACGTACTGCAATTTGCCCTTTGCTTCCTTTGCTTTAGCGGCCTGTTCATCCTCAATTTTTTTAATCACACGCCGAATGCGTTCTTTACCTATGTCAGCTATGGTTTTGAAGCCTGCCTTGGAAGCTTCTGAACTTTCGTCACATGGCTCGGGTAGTTGCACAAGGATAAACTTTCGGTTCCCATTATCATTATTATTAAGATCAAGAACAGCATGTGCAGTGGTGGATGACCCGGAAAAAAAATCCATAATAATATCATTATTAGTAGAGCTAGTTTCAAAGAAAAGATTTAATAATTCAGGTGACTTTGGTGACTGAAAAATTTTTGTCTTCGTCCCGAAAAGAACGTCAAATGCTTTTTGGCCTTTTTCAGTATGGAATTTTTTGTCAGAAAAAATTGTTTTTAACATGCGAGTCGCCCCATTCGCATAATCTTTAACGTATATTTTCCAATTCCCATTTACTTTTCGTGCTATTAAAAAATCAATATCCTCTTTAGCCTTTGGCACACCCCAAGTCCAACAGCCTTCAAAACCATCATCCCAAACAGGCAAGACTTTTACTTTAGTATCATCAGGATCTAAACTTACAGTGCAATCATTGGTGTTTACAAAAAAAGGATAGAATAAATTCTTCCTATTAAATTTGCCAAACTCTCGATGTGTATTTCGTAGTTCCAATTCCCTGAATTTGCCCATCTCATCTTCTTCTGTGTATTCTGTTTGAATTTGATCTATCCCTTTCTCAATTGAAAAAGACCCCTTTTGCAGGATTGTTTTACTGTAGACAAGGGCATATTCATGATTAGTTGCAAAGTGTTTATCCTGTGATCTCCCTTTCGGATTACATAGAATTGTTAACTGAGCGACAAAACATTCTTCTCCAAAAATCTCATCACACAATTTCCGCAAATTCGAGACCTCATTGTCATCAATGGAAATAAAGATCGCACCATCCTCCCGTAACAGATTCCGGGCAATGTAAAGACGTGGACACATCATGTTCAGCCATTTGGTATGAAAGCGGCCTTCGTTGGGGGTGTTGGTTGAAAATTTCTTTCCCTCATCATCAACAAGCCCGGCATAGGCGAGGTAGGTGTCAAGCGATTCGGAGTAGTTATCAGGGTATATAAATTCCTTTCCCGTATTATACGGCGGGTCGATGTAGATCATCTTCACTTTGCCGTAATAGGATTTCTGCAGGAGCTTGAGCACTTCCAGATTATCGCCTTCGATAAACAGATTTTCCGTAGCGTCGAAGTTGACGGATTCTTCCCGGCAGGGCTTGAGGGCTGCAATGCTGGGCTGCTGAATGAGTTTCATGCAGTCTTTTTTGCCGGGCCAGTCCATGCCGTAACGCTCGCGGCGGTTTTCAAACACATCGCTAAAAGCGCCAAGCTCGGCTTTCAATTTTTCAAAATCAATGCTTTCGGTTGGCACGCCTTTTTCGTTTACCGTTTCCGTAAAGACCGACGGAAAAAGCACTTTCAGTTTTGCCTTGTTCTCTTCTGCAATGTCCATCGAGCGCAGTTCAATCTCTTCCGGCTCAGGTGTTTCTTTTTTCATGCAGCGACTCCTGTATTTCACATAAAATAAATCTATTTGCCGGACACGAACCTGAAATCATCAGCGCATTGTAGGCCGGACTAAGCGAAGCGTGTCCGGCGATGGCATATGCCTTGAGTAAAGATCAGGTTCTTTGTCCAGCCTACTATTTAAATCGAAAGACGATAAATCGCGGCTAAAGCCGCTCCTACAGTCTAAAAAATTATCAAATCAATGCACACTCGCTTTATACGCTTCAAGGGCCAGTTGATAGGCGTCGTTAAAATCAAGGCCGGTGGCGATGTCGGGCCGAGTGATTTTGAAGCCCACAAACATGAGGCTCATCAAATGAAGCCCGCAGAATTGTTCCTGCGGAATGCTTTTGAGGGTGTAGATCGCAGTTGGGTTTTTGTAGTCTATGCCGTGCTCGCCGAGAAGGCCGATTTCTGATGCGATCTTGAAAATTTCGTCGCGCGATTTGCTGTCAAAGCGTTTTAAGGCGTCAAGGCAATAGGTGTAGGCTGCTGATTCTTTTTCTTTGAGTAATTGCGGGTTGGTGGCGATTGCGGTGCCGGCGTCCGCAGGCGGGGCTACGGTGTCGGGTTTCCACTCATACCAGTTCTGCAATTTCAGAAGGCGCGCAAATTCATCCACCAGGCCGTATTCATCGCCGGGGGTAAAGGAGTTGAGTTTGTTTTTCCAGATATTGAAAAGTTGCAGGCCTACCGGAAAAACCGGTGAAGATTTATAGGGTGCTGCGTAGTCCGAGGCATTGCTGAAAAGATAATCAAGAAAAAGAGCCGAGGCGCAATTAAGCGTTAAACTGGCACGATGTATGAAGGGGGGGGCGACCTTGCGAATTTCAGTATTGGTGAAAACAGAGTAAGCTTCCTGGTAAATGTGGTTTAAAGAAAAAATCTGGCTGGGGCGCAGGTTGTCATATTTTTTGTACACGCTGTATTCAACCATCATATCGATTGGGCAGTTGAACAGTTGGCCGCACAGGCCGCTTGCAAGCTGCAGCAGAAGCTGCGAGGCTTTCTCTTTATCATAGCCTTGCTTTTGAAGTTTCTGGCTATGATCGCCGATTGCGCGCAGGGCATGCTCCCGCGAGCGTTCGGTTGTGGTGAAAAAGAGATTGCGGCCCCGCTTTCTGGCGGCATCTTCAAGCAGAATATGCTCTATTTCATGGGCGATAAGATGCGGGGCAACTGCAGGCTGTTTTTTACGGTATCTGATAAGATGATCTGTGCGGTTATGCTTCCAGGCCATCTGCACCTGCCCGGAAAGAAAGTCGAGCGAATCGTCTTCAACAATACTTACCGGGAAACCGGTTCTTTCTTCAATCTCTTTCTTGTGATCGGAAATTGCGGCGATGAGTTCATCACAATTTTTTTCAGCGACCTCCCGGTTGATCTCCACAAATAAATTCCATGCCTGCTGATACATCGGAGCACTGCGAATGTCCTGCGACTTTGGCTGCGCAAATAAAGTCTGGAGCAGTTCAAGGGCGCGCTGGGTATTGCCCTGGCTCTGATGCAGCCGGGCAAGGCCCACATAGGTATTGGGGTATGACGGATCACTGGCAAGAGCTTGTTCAAACAGGCTTTGCGCCTCTTTAAACTGCTGCCGCCCGATTTTTACAACAGCATAATTGTTCAGAAGAATATTGTCCGTGGGGCTGATGGAAAGACCCTTTTGAAAGTAGAATTCGGCGACATCGTAATTTTTATGCTGCTGGGCGTAGATATTCCCGAGTAGCAGATATGACCAGACATTCTGCGGGTCGAGCTGAATACACTCTTTTAGATGCTCCAGGGCCTTACCGGCATCGCCTGATTCAAGACAGGCCATGGCAAGATTGCGGCGCGCTTCAACATGAAGGGGCAGGGTGGCAAGCACTTTCTCAAAACGCTTGATGGCCTTTGCATAGTCGCCTTGCTGAGCATCCTGAACAGCTTTGTTGTAGGTCTTAACTGCATCATCCCCCTTTTGAGTGGGCGGCTCGTTAAGGCTAATGGTTGCGGCGCCGTTGGCAACTGAAACATCAACCGATGAGGCAAGAAAGCCATACGACTGTTTTATACGGTCTATGGCCTCACCTGCTGGCAGGGCGGCAAGGTCAACCGTGCTGTCGGGGTCTATGATAATGTCTTTTAAATTGATTATTATAGTAGGCATCAAGCTCATTCTTTTAAAAAAATCAGCCTGATTAATACCATGGTGGGGGTTCTTTGAAAAGCCCTATTAGAGTATTTTTCTAAATGGTATGGTGGACCGGATTCAAAAGTATTGGATCAAGCCGCCGTTATTTATAAAGGCTTCATCGCTGACCCGTGCTCCAGCAAAACAGCGCTATCGAGACAGCTGTTGCGGCATTGAGCGATTCTACGGCGCCCGGCATGGGGATGGAGACAGCCCGCAGCCGCAGCTTTTCGGGCAGGCCCTGTCCTTCAATGCCGGGAAGCAGCAGGAAATGCGCGGGGAATGAATAATGCAGTATTGATGCGCCCTGCATGTCAAGGGCGACGATGTGCGGGGCAACATCCGGCAGCTGCACCACTTCGGGAAGCGATGGTCCTCGAAAAAAGGAAAGTTTGAAAACCGCACCGCCCGATGCCCTGACGCTTTTGGGATGAAAGGGGCTTGCAGCCTCCCGAAGCAGCACAACCTGCCGCACCCCGAATGCCGCAGCCGAGCGCGCCGCAGCACCAACATTAACAGGGTCCTGAAACGGCAGGGCAAGCACGCAGCCCTGCCCGGTCAGGTGGCAGTCCCACTGAGGGATAACGGGGGTCAGAACCTCAAGCAGCGGCATGCCGGTGTTGAACATGTCAAGCTGGCTGAAAAGTCCTCGCTTGAGCATGGTAAGATTACCCTGCACGGCAAACTGCCGCACCACATCATCCATGCCGGGGTGCTGAAATCCGTCACAGACAATCAGTGAGCAGCACTCCCCCGGTCGCTCATGAACAAACTCGCTCACAAGCTTGGCACCGGCCACAAGAGTCCGATCCTGTTTTTTTTGTCCGCGGGCATCGGTCAGCTTGCATAGTGCCTTGAAAGTTCTGTTGTCGGGAGATGCTATGATAATAGGTGTTTTATGCATGTCTGTCATGGAAGCTCAGCGTTAAAATATTTAAATTTACTAATCCCCTAATCAAGTCTCTGTGCATGAAAGAATCTATAGACCAACGGCACTGATTTTACAATGTGAAAACCATCTCTGCTTTCATGCAGACTCAATTTTCCCGGCCAATTGCAGCCCTGTAAGACAGGTTTAAAACTGTTTTATACATCGAAGCGCGTACAGCTTGACAGGTTGCCGTCTTCAGGATAAAAATATAACAAATGTATAATCAACTGCAACAAAGGGCGTATTATCCATGGATCAGCTGAGTGCAAAGCAGGCTCGGGTGCTTGATTTCATAAAGGAGCATCTGCGCCAGGCGGGCTATCCGCCCACGGTACGGGAAATAGCTGCAAAGCTCGGCCTTGCCGGACCCAACAGCGCCAAGAAGTTTCTCGATATACTCGAGCGCAAGGGTTTCATCCGGAGACGTGCGGGCTGTTCACGGGCCATCGAACTGCGGGATGCCCCTGCGGGTCGAGCTGCGATGATGCTTCCGGTGCTGGGCGTTATACGGGCCGGTGAGCCCATGCTTGCAGTTGAAAACAGCACAGAGCGCATTGCCGTCGATCCGTCCCTTGCCCGCGGGGAGGGCATGTTTCTTCTTCGCGTCAAGGGCGACAGCATGATCCAGGCACATGTCATGGATGGCGATCTTGCCCTCATCAATCCCCAGGCGGAGGTCGCCCGGGGCGATATGGCCGCCGTGCTCATAGGCGATGAAGCGACGCTGAAATATTTTTTTAAAGAAAAAACAGCTGTCCGCCTGCAGCCTGCCAACCCCGCCTTTAACCCGATCATGATTCAAAAAAAGGATGCGGGGCAGGTTCTCGTTATCGGGAAGGTTGTGGGAATCATAAGAAAAATGGAGTGAATGAGATTGTGATTTTGGAGTGCGGATTTTAGGTTTTAAGGCGGCAAATCCGCTTTGCAGAAGTTCAAGCATTTCTTTTGAAGCAAGAACGCTACGGGTGCTGCATGCCCAAATTTGCTTTTTAAATGTGTCCGTTCGACCCTGCAGAAAAGCCTTATTGCCTTGGCGGGCAGACTCCTGTATACTGAAAAATCTTTATTAATTTATTGGAAAAACAGGCTGTTTTTCAAGTGAAAGGAATCTCCAATGGCTGAAGTCGTGCGCTACGACAATATCATGCAGTACCTGCTCCGCAAGAATGGCAACTACCTTTTCAAGGTGCCGTTTCGTGACGGCTGGGCAGTGCTTAAAAACTACCAGGGCTCGCGAAGCCAGTTCGCGTACATGAAAAAAAGCGTCACCAATATCCTCTACTATAACCAGACTTCGTTCATGCCCAAGGGGCGCTATACAACCGAGCTTGGCTGCATGCGCGTATGGCGGGAGGCTGGAGTCAGGGTGTTTGACATTTATGAGGACGTGATCGTGGAGGGGCTTCAGGAGGGCTTCTACGCCATGTTCGAGTATGTTGACAAGCCCCGCTTTGCTATTTATTTTGCCGATAAAAGCGTGCCGCTTGAAGAAAAGCTGGAGGTCTGGCGCAGATTTCTGCCGGTATGGCATCGCAGGCTGGCGCTTGCCATTGAGCGCCGCGAGGCGCGCCTTATTCATGAGAACGGCGATATGAAGCATGTCATGATCATGCCTGACGGGGATTTTTTGTTTTTTGATTTTGAAATGGCCTACCGTTCCCCGAACCGTGTGCCCGAGTTTGTCGCCCATGAGATACTTGCCTATCTCAAATCGCTGTGTAAGACCGTGGGGCGCGACCAGTGGCCTGTATTCATGAAGGAAACCGTTCTGCATTTTCCCGACCGGAAGCTGCTGCGAAGCGCCTATGAGTTCCAGTTTGAGCATGCCAACCCGTTCATGCGCCTGGCCCGATTGCTTGACCGGACGCTGCGGCTGAAAAACAGAAAATATTTTTCTAAATACAATGTGGCGCGCCGCCTGCGCGATATGATTGATGCAGCCTGACAACATTGCCCCCAAGACATGCACCATGTTTCTCGGCATGAAAGCCGAGCTGCTTGCCATGAGCAAGCGGGGCGATGGAACTCACCGAGTGCTCAAAGTCGATTATAAAGGCGAGCCTGTCGTGGTGAAATGCTATGGTCTGAAGGGAAGCCGCCTGCAGGCCCTGTCGCGCCAGTTCGGCTCGCGGCTGCTGCTGGGCAAATCGACCTATACCTCCCGTGGCCGCCAAAATACGGAGCATGCGGTGCTTGAGCTGTGGCTGCGTGAAGGATTTGACGTTCCGCGGGTGCTTGATCTGCCCATGCTCGGGCAGGCCGGGCAGCCCTGCCTTGCCATG
>CAIWCT010000102.1 GCA_903911225.1 uncultured delta proteobacterium | reverse complement strand
ATTCCCGGAGGCCTTATTTTCGGCATTGGCTGGGGCCTGCTTGGCTATTGCCCCGGAACCTCAGTTGGCGCAGTGGCTGAAGGCCGCTGGGATGGTCTGTGGGGAGTGCTTGGCATGCTTGCCGGAGCAGGGCTGTACGCCGAGGCATATCCTGAACTTAAAAAAACACTTTTAACCTGGGGCGATTTCGGCAAGATTACACTTCCTCAGGCTCTGGGGGTAAGCCACTGGGTGATCATACCCATTTTTATCGTCGGCGGGTTTTTTTTGTTTTACTGGCTTGAAAAAAAAAGCCTGTGAATTCTGTAATTGTCAGGGAACGTTAGGATCTGCGCCCAGTGTTTGTTATACAATCGAATGTGCCGCGTCGCCCTGCTGTCGGCATACTTTTTATTGACACACACCCGCCCTGGTCCTATATTCGCCCCAGCTCAAAGCGGAGTTCCTGTCAATCAAGGTACAAGGAGAATACATGAATGAATGCTGCCCTATTTCGCGTGAAATGGTGAATGAAAATGTTGTCAGACTAAACGCTTTTTTTGTATTTATCATCGGTCTGGTTTTTGTCATTCAACCCAGTAGTGTTTTAATAGCTTTTTTGCTCATCGACTTTTTTATCCGCGCTTTTTGGCAACAAAAACTCAGCCCCATTCGTTTTGCAAGCCTCTCGGTAAACAAAGCGCTAAAGTGGACCCCCGCCATGGTCAATGCCGCCCCGAAAGTTTTTGCCGCTAAAATTGGATTTTTTTTCTGTCTTATTATACTTATTGTTTCCTTGATCCCGGCTGCCCACCTTGTATCAAGACTTCTGATGGCGCTATTAATGCTCTTCGCAGCGCTGGAATCATTTTTTAAATATTGTGTGGGCTGCAAGATGTATAGTATCTATTTCCGCTTGTTTCAGAAATGATCAGTGCTCTATACAACAGCAGTCAAAAGCCTGGAGCGGAGTAATAACCATGCCACAATGGCTTATATTTGTGATCATCGGAATGTTGGGGGGGGGCATCGGGCCTGTTCGGTATCGGTGGGGGAATCGTCATTGTCCCGGCACTAATCTACCGGGCCGGGTTTTCACAACACAAAGCAACGGGAACCAGCCTTGCTGTACTGCTCTTGATGCATAATCCCGATTAGGCAATCTTTAATATACAAAAAGGAATTGATATGGATGCGAAAAAACCATGGAAGTATTGCTACTGGCTTACGCAGGAACATCTCTTAAGCCTCAAAGCGCGCATGCAGGCGCAGGGTGTTGAAATTGCGCGGGCAAAGCAGAACCCCTGCGAGGTCATGCTTGCTGAAATCGGTTATGCCGAGCCTGCAACCTGGCCTGTGATCTGCCGGTTTGATGCAGCACCGTGGTACAATGCATCACAGCATGCGGGCAAATATCTTGTTGTATCATCGCAGGAACTTGATGAACCGTTTCAGGAGTACCTTGAAACGACAATTGAGCCTGTCGAGTTTAATCCGCCATACATGCCCTCGCCTGAAGAGCAAAAAAAGCTTTCTGACGACCCCGTTTATCAGGCGCGTCAGCCGAATGGCTGGGGAGCATTTCCGAAAGAAATGGGGGAAGCGATTGTCAACGGCCTTGGCAGGGTGTTCGGAACAAAGATCAGTAACTTTGAAGACCTGCTGTGCACATGGACCGCGGTGCATGCTAATTTTATTTGCCCTGCCTATCGGAGCGGTGAAGCATTCGGTAATGCCCCGTATTCAATATCCGATTCAGTGCATATGAGCACCTGCTGTGCGGAAATGTTTAATCTCATTGATACCGGGGAAAAGGCACTGCTTGTAAGGCCCTGTATCGGCGCTGTTTTGGTAAAGGCCTTAGAGCGCGACCAATTCTATCTGGTCAGGCCGGTGAAAAATTGAAGCTCTCCCGTAAAGCAGAAGATTGAAAATATGGAGGCATGTACTTGGAAATGGAAAGTGCAAAAAAACGGGGTGAAGAGAAAGAAAAATTTTATCCAGACGCTGATGAAAAAACTGAACGGTGTCTGCATGTTGCTGCCTGCTGTTCGGATTTTGGTACGCACGGGCATACCATGAACCGAAAACTTTTTATGCGCTCATGATCCACATTGTTGTACGCTAGCCCCGCACATGCAAATTCGGACTGCCAATTGCGGATTGCGCAGTGAGCTGCAAAACAGAAGTCAACATTCCGGTGAATCAAGCGCCTGCCCAAGATCGGCAATCAAATCCTGCGCAGCTTCAAGCCCGACCGAGAGGCGCACCAGGCCATCGGTGATGCCGCGGGCTGCGCGTTCTGGCGCGGGCATGGCGGCATGGGACATGGTTGCGGGGTAGGAGAGAATGCTCTCCACGCCGCCTAGGCTCACGGCCACCAGCGGCAGCTTAACAGCTTTCATCATCTTTACGGCAATTTCTTTTGACGCAAGCTCAAAGGAGACGACAGCGCCGCCGCCTGCAGCCTGGCGTAGATGCACCTTGCAGCCCGGATGGTTTTCCAGCGCAGGGTAATAAACCTTTTTCACTTCAGGCCGTGTCTGCAGCCAGCTGGCGATAGCGCCGGCGCTCTCCTGCTGACGTATCAGGCGGACGCCAAGGGTTTTAAGCCCGCGCAGTGTCAGCCACGAATCCTGCGGCCCCAGTATTGCGCCGAAGGCGTTCTGCACATGGCGGATGCGCTGTCCGATTTTGGCGTCCTTCACCACGGCAAGACCCGCGATAAGATCGCTGTGGCCGCCGATGAATTTTGTGGCGCTGTGCACCACGATGTCAAAGCCAAGCTCCAGCGGCCGCTGCAGCAGGGGCGACATGAACGTGTTGTCGGTGATGGCAAGAAGGCCGCGCTCTTGGGCAATTTCAGCCACTGCGGGAAGATCGGTGATTTTAAGAGTGGGGTTTGACGGCGTTTCAACAAAAATGGCCTTTGTTTTTGGCGTGATGGCAGCTCGGACCTGTTCAAGATCGGTGCTGTCGACAAAGGTGGTTTCAAGGCCCCAGCGCTTGAAGACGGCGGTTAGTATCCGGTAGGTGCCGCCGTAAATATCCTCACCCACCACAAGGTGATCGCCAGCCTGAAAGATCATGAGAACGCTGGAAGTGGCTGCCATGCCTGAGGCAAAGGCGAATCCGCGCACGCCGCCCTCAAGCTCTGCGATGGCCTGCTCGAGCGCTTCGCGTGTGGGGTTGTCGCTGCGGCCATAATCATAGCGGCCCAGATGCTCGGGATCGTTCTGATGATAGGTAGAGACCTGATAGATCGGTATGCTTGACGCGCCGGTCCGGGGTTCGCGGTCGGGGCCTGCATGGACAAGTTTTGTTTGAAAATCATCATGCTTCATCACAGCACCTGCTCAAGGTCCTGCCGCAAATCTTCCGCATCTTCAATGCCGATGGAAAGCCGCAGCAGGCGGTCGTTTATGCCCAGACGCTCACGGACCTCGGGGGCAATGTCGGCATGCGTCTGCACCGATGGAAATGTAATCAAAGACTCTACCCCGCCAAGACTTTCGGCGAACATGAAAACGCGCACTCCTGCAAGAATCGCCGGAATCCGGTTCGCATCCGCTACTTCAAAAGAGAGCATGGCTCCAAAACCCGATGCCTGCCGTTTGAGCAGGTCATGCCCCGGATGATGGGAAAGACCGGGGTAGTAGACCTTGCTCACCCGTTCATGCCGGGAAAGCCACTGTGCAAGGACACGGGCATTGTACTCCTGTTTTGCAAGGCGCAGCGGCAGTGTCTTTAAGCCGCGCAGCAAAAGCCATGCATCCTGTGGCCCGAGGATTGCACCTGCGGCATTCTGCACAAAGCCGATTTTTTCGGCCAGCTCCGGCTTTGCCGTGATTGCAACGCCTGCCACTACATCGTCATGACCTCCGAGATACTTGGTTGCGCTGTAGACGACTATATCCGCGCCAAGCTCCAGAGGCCGCTGGCGGCAGAAGGTCAGAAAAGTGTTGTCGACAATGGTCAATGCGCCTTTACTGCGGGCAAGATCTGTAATGGCGCAAATGTCTGCCACGTTCAGCAGCGGATTGCTGGGCACTTCCAGAAAGACGGCGGCGATATTTGAATTTAGAGCCTGCTGCACCGCAGCCTGATCGGCTGTGTTTACATACACGGCTTCAATGCCATATGGCCGGAAAATTTTTTCAAAAAGACGGAATGTGCCGCCGTAGACGTCTTCGGTTACCAGTATCCGGTCTCCGGTCTTGAAAAGACGCGCTACAGCATCGATGGCGGCAAGCCCGGAAGCAAAGGTGAAAGCCTGCGCCGCTTCGCCGCCCTCTGCGCGTGCAAGCGTCTGCTCAAGTACGCCGCGTGTCGGATTTGCCGTGCGCGAATAGTCATAGCCCGTGCTTTGCCCGAGGCCGGGATGGCGGAAGGTTGAGCTGTGATAGACGGGCATGGAAATGGCGCCTGTTTTTTCATCCCAGCGGGAACCGGCCTGCGCCAGCAGGGTATCAAGTTTTGACATTGCATTCTCCGGATAACGTTTCTTAATTGGTAATAATAAATTCCTCGTGGCAGACACTATAGCATTATCTGCCGCTCTTGTGAACAGTGCTGGAATTTGTTTGTCATGCCGGGCCTGATGCATCAGGGATGCTGCATTGCCCTGCCTGTTGTTCTCCTGAAATAATGCGGCGGGTCGCCCCATTCATTATAGGCGATCACTTCGTTAATGGAGCCGATACGGCTTTCAAGGCAGCCCTTGCACTGACCGGCCTCCTCGTTTACGCAGGGTTTGTCATTGTAGAGCTGGTACAGCTCCCGGTATTTTTTATGCGTGATGATGGGCATAATGACATTTGCGCCTGCCAGAAGGCCCTGCTCTCTGCCCTGCGGGTGCAGTGCCTGAAGCGCGGTAGTTGCTGCGATGTTGACATCCCGCAGCATGATGCGCGCCAGGGCGATCATTTTAAGCGACAGCTCGAAATTGTGCTGTTTGTCACATTCCGCGGCTGCCTGCGCAAGCGGCGTATCATCATGAATGACATACGGGCCCATGCCGATCATGTCAATTTCCATGCGCTCAAAGAAAAAAATATCATCGACAAGGTTCTCCTGTGTCTGGAACGGCAGACCGATCATCACGCCGGTGCCGAGCTGATAGCCGAGATCTTTCAGATCCCGCAGGCACTGCACCCTTCGCATGAAGCTGTGGTCTGCCGGATGGAGCTTCGCGTATAGATCGGGGTTAGAGGTTTCGATGCGCAGCAGATAGCGGTGCGCTCCGGCTTCACGCCAGCGCTCATAGGTCCGCAGGTCCTGCTCCCCCAGCGAGAGCGTGATGCCGAGTTTAGCGCCGGTATTTTTGCTGATTGAAGAAATGACATCGGTGACAAAACCGATATATTTCGGGTCAGTGCGCTCGCCCGACTGAAGAACAATTGAGCCATAGCCATTGTCGTATGCCCAGAGCGCGGCATCAAGGATTTCGTCGCGGCTCATCATGTAGCGCTGCTGGCCGGTGTTGTCTTTTCTGATGCCGCAGTACAGGCAGTTTTTATCGCAGATATTGCTGAATTCGATAAGCCCTCTGAAATAAACCTTTGAGCCTACATACTGCCGTTTTATCCGGTAGGCGGCATCATACAGTTTTTGAATATCCCCGCCGCTGGACAGCGACAGCATGCTCAGCATGTCATCGCGCGAGAGCCTGTCTTTTTCAAGCACTTCGTCTACAGTATGCATAGCATCCTTTACAGGGCCGCTTCAATGCGGTCATATTCGATGTTTTTAACGTGTAAAATTTTTTCAACCAGTTCGGCGTCGTCGCTTTTAATGCGAATACAGTAGCCGCAGTCGGAGCTGAGCTGGCGGGGGATCGGCATCATCTTGTGGTCAACGGATTCTTTTTTCAATGCGCTGTCGGCCCAGATGGCATAATTGTGTGAATGGAAAAGCACTATAGATTCTTTTGCCATGATTATGGAGCCTCGCCACGGATGGTTTTTAGTGCTTCAATGGCGGTATCCACTTCATTGCTGGTGTTGAATATGCCGAAGCTGAAACGTATTGCCCCGCGGGGAAATGTTCCGATAGTTGCATGAGCAAGAGGAGCGCAGTGCAGCCCTGCACGGCTCATGATGCTCCAACGCTCATCAAGCTGCTGCACGACATGCGACGGATCAAGCCCCTCAAGGTTAAATGAAACCACCCCGGTCTCAATCATCGCTGAAGGCACGCAGCCTGTAAATCCTTCAATTTCGTTTGTGGCCCTGCGCAGAAAACACGCAGTGAGCTCTTTTTTGTGTCTGTAGATGCCTTCAATTCCATCGGGCTGCGCGATAACATGAGCGATGCCTGCTGAAAGACCGCTGAGGCCCGCCACATTCTGCGTGCCGCTTTCGAAACGGTCGGGCAGAAATGCGGGTTGCTCAGTCTTATCAGAGGCGCTGCCTGTGCCGCCGAATTTAAGCGGCCGAAGACGTGCCGCGTAAAAATCATCTGCCAGCACAAGACCGCCGGTTCCCGTGGGGCCATAGAGCCCCTTGTGCCCTGAGAATGCCAGCAGGTCGATGCCGTCAGCTTTCATATTCAAAGGAATTATCCCGAAGGACTGTGCTGCATCAACGATAAAGGTGATGCTGCGCTGCCTGCAGAAAAAGCCTATATCTCGCAAGGGCTGAACAGTTCCGGTTACATTAGACGCATGGTTTAAAACCACCATGCGTGTTTCAGGCTTTATAAGCAGCTTGATTTTTTCCGGATCCAGCAGGCCCTGAGTCGAGCAGCGGGCAATGGAAAGGGATATTTTTTGTTCGATTTCAAGGTGCTTGAGAGGGCGGATGGTGCTGTTATGCTCCATGGACGAGGTGATGACGTGGTCGCCCGGCTTGTAGCTTCCAAGAATGGCAAGGTTGATCGCTTCGGTGGCATTGGCACAGAAGATGACATGCATTGGATTGGCAACCCCGGCAAGATCGGCGACCATCTGCCGTGCGTTAAAGACTATTTGGCCGGCCTCTACGGCAAGCCGGTGTCCCGACCGGCCGGGATTCCCGCCGACATTTGTTATGTAGTCAACAACCCCGTCGATAACACTCCGGGGCTTGGGAAAGCTTGTGGCTGCATTATCAAAGTAGATTACAGGGGTATCAGACTTAAGTTCGTGATTTTTCAGCACGGGTTTTTCTTGATGGATTTTTAAAGTAGCAATTGTTTTGTTTAAATTAATATACTTAAATGATAGTGTTAGTAGATAAAAAAATCAAGGAAATTAAAAAAATAAATTTTGTTAGAAATTACAGGGTATTGTGCGCGTATGCCGCGAAGATTTTTTTTTAGAGCCCGAAAAAAAATATTCAAAAAAACTTGACAATGTTTTTTTTGCAAGATATAATTCCATTAAATCTATTGATTGAATAGATTTAATGGAATGACAACTAATAAACAAGGTCTTCAAATGCGAATGTGTT
The DNA here is from genome assembly GCA_903911225.1 of uncultured delta proteobacterium. GTDB lineage: Bacteria > Desulfobacterota > WTBG01 > CAIYCZ01 > CAIRTM01 > CAIWCT01. Next base: position 349 of record CAIWCT010000102.1, on the reverse strand, counting down.
GTTTTCAGAATAGTGGTTAAAACTGATGCTTGCGCATGGGCAAAAGCACGGGCCACTATCCAACTAACCCAGGATATGTGGCTTTTTTAATAAAGAGCATGAGCATGAAGATAAATTCGGTAAAAAAACAGCAGTTCATAAATGAAGCCATTCTTCAAGACGTTCTTGAAACCGTGGGCAATATAGGGTTTGGGTCAATTGTTCTTAATGTTCATAATTCCGCCATCGTAGCGATGGAGATAACTGAAAAATATCGTTTTCAAAATATAGATTTTGTCGAGAAAGGGGGTGGGATCTAAAAAATTATTGGGCACAGTAATCGGACAGCCGAGCCCGAATTTCACTTATT
>CAIWCT010000101.1 GCA_903911225.1 uncultured delta proteobacterium | reverse complement strand
CGCTTCACCCCTACCCGTCCTGATCCAGCTCATCAAGCACTTCTATGAGCTCAAAAATTTCAAGAGCTTCGCTGTTTTGAATAACATCAAGATTGGCATACAGATCAAGATCTACTGCTGCCATAATTTCCTGCTGCGGCAGGGCTGCATGGGGTGGACGCAGAAGGTACAGGGCCACAAGAAAAACGCCCAGGGCAAGTCCGGCCGATACAGCAAGCCCCGAAGGGCGAATCATAAAAGACACCGTCCCCGATAGCCAGCCCCCGGCCTGAGTTTTCTGCTCACTGCGTACACCGGCAAGCTTTGTCCAGAACATACGGTCAAAATCGACCGACGGCTCTATCACCGCAGGATACGGTAGCGCGTTTAACCGGCGACACTCTGCAACCACGGCGCTGCATGCGCCACAGGATTGCACATGGCTCTCAATACGCCGTGCCCTGTCGGGCGGCAGCTCGCCGTCGACATAGGCAACCAGATCGTGCTCGTATTTCATGCATGTAAGCTTCATATCAGATCCCCATGCCTGCTTTTTTCAATATATCCCGCAGCGCCAGCTTCGAGCGGTGAACAATCGACTTCACTGCAGCTTCCGAACACCCCAGGCGCTGCCCGATTTCGCGATAGGAAAGCTGGTCATAGACGCTAAAAATCAGGGCAAGGCGCTGTTTTTTCGGAAGTTTTTCCAGAGCATGCTGCACCTGCCGCTGCTGCTCGGTGGCAGCCATCTGCTCGTCTGTCTTTACCCGCGTGCTCTCATCAACAGGGTCATACTGAATGGAGGCATCATGCTCATCAGGACCCTTGAATTCGGTCTCATACCTGTAGCGGCCTGTGCGCAGTTCGTTGAGACAGATATTTGTCGCAATCCGGTATAGCCAGGTCGAAAACATTGCCTCAGGCCTATAGGATTGCGCGCTTTTATGCACCCGGAGAAATACCTCCTGAGTCAACTCCTCAGCCACGCGCCTATCCTGACAATATCTAAAAATAAAGTTAAGCAGCGGCCCCCTATACTCCTCAAACAGAATTCTAAATGCCCCCTCTTCGCCCCCCTGAAACCGGAGCATCAACAGCACATTGGGGTCATCATGATTCTGCTTATCCATATTTTCTAACACGGTGCCCACTGAAAAGTTGTACTAATTTCAAACAAAAAAAGTCTTTTAAGAAAAGATATTTTTATATAATCATACAAAATATTATAGCTAATTGCCAAACAAATAACTGATGCCGAAGAGAAATTCCGTCGACTGATTCGTCTGGCGCCCGGTCTGATGTCTAAAATAAGCGCCGGGGTTGAAAAAGCTTGCCTCTGCAAAAAACTGTACGTTGTCCCGCAGGTTGTAATAAGCCGTACAGTCGGTCTCCCAGCCATAGACCCTGCCCTGGCCCGCAGCAGTCCGCTGCGTAAAAAGATAAGCCCCGGTAAACTTCATTTCGATACGGTGATTCAGGCGAATATCAACATTCAGGCCCGGCGTGATGACGCCGGCCAGCTGCTTGCCTCCGATGCCAACGTTGTCCGAGGAAAACTGGCTGTCGATACCGCCATTGAAGAAAATATTGGTCTTGTCGATAAACGGATTGATAGCGAAAAACGTGTTAAGCGCACCGTGCTGAGGCCTGCTGTCGCCGCTTGCCATGAAGAAAAAACCCGTCAGCGTGCACCTGTCGTTAAGGCTGTAGTCGAAGTTCAGATCGAGCAGATACCCCCGGGTCCGAAATTCACGCTCCGCGGCGGTCAGTTTTTTTGGCAGCAGATGCGCCGTGCCGGTCTCATACAGGGCCGTGCCGCGCATAAGGACATTGCCCAGAAATTTTCGCATCGACAGGCCGAACCACTGCGTCTTGCTCCGGCTCTTGTAAAGGTTGTCGAATTCAAGGGCATTATAGATACGGGCGATGGAGTTGCTGCGGTCGCGGTAATAGCCGTAGATGAAACTGCCGCTCTCAAGCAGCGAAAAGCAGTACTTGAGCTCCGCATGCACATACGGGCTGTTCTTTTTTATGCGCGAGATAAGCGTGTCAAACTTCAGCGGCAGATCAAATCCCCTCTCAAGGTCAGCCCGGTAACGCACCGTGGGCGATTCGTCATCATAGATAAAACCGCCGGCCGTGCTGAGCGACTGCTGCCCCACAGCTACGGACATCCATTGGGCTCCCGGAATGACGGCTTTCAGATAGCCGTTGAGCAGATCGATATCCCTGTTGATCCTGCTGTCGCCCAACTCGTAAATAAATTGCCCGTCGACCTCTGCCACGGCCTGCAGATAGGGCCCCAGGGAAACCGTGACCGCCGGGTCGACATAGAGCACATGCAGGTTGAGGTCTTCTTTAAAGTTGCGTTTGCCGCTGTCGTAAAAATCGTTCATAAAATCAAAGCGGTCGTTAACAAAGATCGAATAGCTTATCTTGTCGGGGGAAAGCATCTGGGCAAACCCCTGCCGTGGCATGACGAAGAAGAAGGCTGCAAGTATAAAAATAAGGGGGTATGTGGTCTTCATGAAATTACAATAACAATCCCGTCAGCACATCTTCTGTTTTGTAGCCGCGCTCACGGGCAATAATGTCAAGATACAGGGTCGCGGGATGTTCGACCTCGGGAACAAGGCCGTCGGAGAATTCACGAAAATCCACGGTTTTAATATAGCGTTTACAGGCACGGCAGAGCATGACCCGGTATTCGGGCTGGCCATCGGGCTTAAAATATTCAAGTTTTTCGTGGTCGTCAATGCCGCAAAACGGGCACTGGAGCCGCGGAAACTGCCATGAGGCGCCGCAGTCCTGACAGAAAAGGCGCCTCTGGTTCTCCTGCCCGAAAATTTCGGCAAAACAGGCAAAGCCTCCACAGACAGGGCAGCAGCCTTCATGCCACTGTTCTTCTCCAACCTTCGGGCTCAGCCGTTCGGCATACCGTTCAAGCCACGGCCGCATGCATTCCTTCAGGAGAAAAAGCATTAAATCGCTTTCACCTGCGAATGGGGCAAGCGCTTTGACAATATCCTGAGGCGGTATATTTTTTAGCAGTTCCTCTGCTGAATCAGACCGGGCTCGTATGGCGGCTGCACCTGCCGGGTTACGCCGGGCCACAATATCAAGGAGCCTGTGAAAATAGCTCACAAGCACGTCACCGTCATAAACAAAATACCGCTTTTCAAGCAGTGGAAAACCTTCATGCAGCCGCATGGCAATGCCGTGGCTGTCGGGATAGGGGTCGGCCACGGCCACGTTCTGCAGCACGGCGTCGCGGGCGATAAATATCTGTTCAAAAAAATCCATCACATCACTGAAACCGGGCTTTTTTGCCCTGATCTGATCAATGCGGTTCAGCTTTTCCTGCAAGGTGCTCATTATCGCTGTTCCCCGGCCATTCTCATATTCTCTATTGGCGGATTGTGCAATCCATCCTCAACAAAACCTTAGGGCTATAGGGCCGGATAAGCCCGTCCCCTGCTCTTGAATCCTGAATCCTGAATTTTGAATTATTACCACCCCGTGTACCATAAATCCCCTGTCAAATCTACCGTTTCTTTCCCCCTTGACTTCACCGGCAGGGGCATGTATCTATGTAATACCTTACTATTTCAGGAAAAAACAATCTCATGACGATTGCAAGCGCCGGCATACCGACCAGACAGGAATGTCTGCACCTCATGGAAGCCTATGGCATGCTGCCAAATATCAGAGCCCACAGCATAACGGTCTGCCGCTTTGCCATGGCCATTGCGCAGGCTGTGCGTCAGGCCGGGAGCAGTTTTAATCTTGCAGCCATTGAAGCTGCGTCACTGCTGCACGACATCACCAAAACCCGAAGCCTCGAGACAGGGGAAAATCATGCCATCACAGGAGCTGAACTTCTGCGGGAACTGGGGTATGCCCCGATTGCAGGCTTGGTGCAGGAGCATGTCACCCCGGCAGACAATAGCGGCGAAGATATCACCGCCGGTGAGCTTATCAGCTATGCCGACAAGCGGGTACTGCATGACCGCATCGTGAGCCTTGAAGAACGGTTTTGCTATCTCTATGAGCGCTACGGCCGCGACGAGCATGCCGTGCAGCGCATCAGCCGGGCCCGCAGACGCACACAGGAGATTGAAGACAAACTAATGGCGCTGCTCAATGGCAGTGCACGAGCCATCATCTGCGATTTCACCTGACAGGAAAAAAACCATGGCACATGACATCACCGCCAGCACAACCCTGTGCGCCGTTATCGGCAACCCCGTCGGCCATTCGTTCTCACCCGATATTCACAATGCCGCATTCAGGCACCTGGGCCTCGACTGGGTCTATACGGCCTTCCGCGTGGAGGATATAGGAAACGCCCTGGCAGGCATCAGGGCGCTGGGAATCAGGGGCGTGAGCGTCACCATTCCGCATAAGGTGAAGGCGCTGCCGCATCTGGACACTCTGGAGGAAACAGCAGCCAAAATCGGCGCTGTCAATACCATAGTCAATACCGGCGGACGCCTGCACGGCCTCAACACCGACGGCGCCGGTGCGCTCAAAGCGCTGACTGATGCAGGACATGATCCCGCAGGCACAAGCCTGCTCATTTTGGGATCAGGCGGTGCAGCCCGGGCCATAGCTTTCACCATCGCAGAGCGTGCAGCACCGGCACGCCTTGCCATTGCGGGCATTGTGCCCGGCGAGCTTGCGGCTCTCTGCGCCGACATCGCTGCCGCTACGTCTGTCTCTCCGGTCCCGGTATCCATGACCGCAGACAATCTTCGGGCCGAGGTTCCCGGCGCGGCCATCATCATCAACTGCACGCCCCTAGGCATGCACCCGCAGGTGGACGCATCCCCTGTTCCGGCAGAGCTGCTCGGCAACGGGCAGGTGGTATTAGATATCGTGTACAATCCGCTCATGACAAAACTGCTCAAAGATGCAAAGGCTCAGGGGGCAGCTGCCATCTGCGGAATCGAGATGTTTCTCAATCAGGCCTGCCTGCAGTTCGAGCTCTGGACCGGCATGCCCGCACCGGCTGCTATTATGCGCGAGGTGCTTGTGAAAAAATTTTCCACATGAGGGGCTCACCATCATGAACATCGTTCTTACCGGCTATCGCGGCACAGGCAAATCGGCAGTGGCGCGGCTGCTTGCAAAAAAACTCGGCTGGCAGAGCCTGAGCCTCGACGCCATGATTGTTCAACAGGAGGGCGGCACAATCACAGAAATTGTTGATGCCCGCGGATGGAATTATTTCCGTGATGCGGAATCAACCTGTATTGCGGGGCTTGCAGGACACGACCGAAAGATAGTGGACACCGGCGGCGGCGCGATTCTACGGCCGCAAAACGTGCAGGCCCTGCGGCAAAACGGCCTTGTGTTCTGGCTTAAGGCCTGCCCTGAAACAATCGTGGCGCGCATCAAAAACAGCGCCGCCAGACCTGCCCTCACGCAGGGCAAAACATTTATAGAAGAAATCGACGAAGTGCTGCGGGAGCGCACGCCCCTCTATCATGCTGCGGCTGATTTCGAAATCGATACCGATGGCAAAGCACTTGAAAAAATAGCAGACGATATACTCCACTACTTTACCTGCATCGCAGAGCCCGCGCCGCCCGGGCTGACCCCGCCTGAGCGCAGCCGCTACCTGCGGCAAATGCTTATAAGCGGCTGGGGGCTGCAGGGGCAGGAGCGCCTGCGTTCGGCCACCGTCTTTATCGCAGGCGCAGGCGGTCTTGGCTGTCCGGCAGCGCTCTACTTAGCAGCCGCGGGGGTCGGCACAATCCGCCTGTGCGACTTCGGGCTTGTGGAGGCTTCAAACCTCAACAGGCAGATACTCTATACGGAAGCCGATATCGGCAAAGAAAAAGCCCTGCGTGCCGCCGAGGCCTTGAAGCGGGTAAACCCCCATGTAACCGTGGAGCCGCTGTTTGAAAAAATCGACGATGCCTCCATCGAGCGCCTTGCAGGAAGTGCCGATCTCATGCTTGACTGCCTGGACAATTTCGAAACCCGCCATGTTCTGAACCGCTTTGCCGTCCGGAAAAGCATGCCGCTGGTGCATGCCGGCATAGAGGGCCTTGCAGGGCAGCTGTCATTTATTCATCCTCCTCATACGCCCTGCCTGTTCTGCATGTTTGCGGGCTCACCGCCTGCGGGCCGCATATTCCCGGTTGCCGGGGTCACACCGGGTATCATCGGCACTGCGCAGGCCGCAGCGGCGCTCAAATGGCTTACCGGCATCGGCAGCACGCTGCAGGGAGAGCTGCTTGTCTGGGACGTCGCGATCATGGAATTCCAGAAAATCCCTATCGCCAAAAACAAAAACTGCCCGGTCTGCGGGCACACTTCGTGAGAAAAGCTAGAAGCCAGGAGTCGGGAGTAAAAAGTTCAAGGTTCAAAGTTCAAGGTTCAAAACCAAAAATTAAGAGGGCCGGAAAGTTGAGGGATTTTGCAGTTTATCAAGAATATTTTTTGTCTGCTGATAGTGATATGCAATCTCACCCTCCTGGATTCCCTGAACTTTAAACTTTGAACTTTGAACCTTGAACCCTGAGCCCCGAGCGGTTACCTTATTAATCACCCTGAGAATTTTGAAAGGAACCAATCATGACCCGTGATGTTGCAATAATAGGGGCCGGGCCCGCTGGGCTCATGGCAGCCTGCAGCGCTGCGCAGAAAGGCCTCAAGGTGCTGCTGCTTGAAAAGTTTGATGACATTTCCCGCATCAGGCGTGCCTGCTGCCAGCAGTTTGTCATGGATGAAAACTATGAAAGCGAAAATATCCGTGTAGAGGAAGGCCATATTGTTTTCCCGGCCAACGGCTTTGAAGTTGCCTATGCCGGCCCGAAACATTCGATCACTGACACGTATTTCACCTCACCCGGTGGGCATGCCGTACACTTCTCCTATCCCGATAAGCGCCCCATAGCCATCAAGTTCGACAAAGGGCTGCTGCTGCAGGGGCTGCTTGAAAAATGCCTGAAGGCAGGTGTCGAATATCGTCCGGAGACGCTTGTCACTAATGCCGTAGACCGTGGGGCGCATGTTGAACTTTCGCTGTCACGGCACCGTACAAAAGAAACCATAACGGCAAAAAAAATCATTGCCGCCGACGGCGTCAACTCCCGCACTGTGCAGAGCCTGGGTATGAATGAAGGCAGGCCCTGCTTTGCCACGGCGCTCTGCATAATTTATTCCCTTGAAGATGTGCGTGAATTTGAGCCCACAGCCATGAGGTGGCACATGGGTCGTGCGTATCACTCCTTCGGCCCGGTCATTCTCGACCCCTCGCTGCGTGGAGATGCAATTGCCGACCTCGTGGTCATGGGCAGCTCGCAGCTTCGGCCCGAGCGGATTTTCAAAGATTTCACCACCCGCGGCCCCTGTGCGCGCATGTATGAACAGTCGCGGGTTGTGGGCATGACCGGCTGCACGGTCAAGGCCTATCCCTCCCTCATGACGCCCCATAAAGGCAATTGCCTTGCCATCGGCGATGCCGCAGCCTATGTGGAGGTTGAGGTGCAGGGCGGTCTCATGTGCGGCTATCATGCAGCAGGCGCTGTTGCCGGCGAACTTGAAGGCCGCGGCGGTTTTAGCCGCTACACGCAGTGGTGGCAGAAGTCCTTTGAGTTCAACAGCGAGCAGGCCCTGCGTGTGGCGCAAGGTTATGCACTGGTGCCCGCCTATGAGGACGACGAAATTGATTACCTGTTCAGCCTTGTGGAAGACCGCGTGCTTGACGGCGCTTATGGCCAGTACAAGGCCCCGCGGCT
>CAIWCT010000100.1 GCA_903911225.1 uncultured delta proteobacterium | reverse complement strand
GACACATCCGTTGAGCGCCGCACGTGCTGACGGGCAAGAACGTTGGTGTGAATAAATTTTTCATCCGATGCCGTAAAATTCTGCATAGTTTCAGCCCAGCCTCTCACCGACACGAAGCCGCGCGCTGCGCGAGCTCGGATTTCGGCCCACTTCCGCTTCAGCGGCATAGACCGGCTTACGGGTAATGATCTTAAGCCGTTTTTTACCGCCGCAGGCACAGACAGGCAACCCCACAGGGCAGCTGCAGCCTTTCGCCCAGTCGCGGAATCTGTTTTTGACGATACGGTCTTCAAGAGAATGAAATGAGATGGCAAGGATGCGCCCGCCGGGAGTAAGCAGTTCCATGGCCTGATCAAGCCCCTGGCCAATAACGGCAAGCTCATCATTGACCGCGATACGCAAAGCCTGAAATGTCCGGGTGGCAGGATGCAGTCTGTCGGGGTGGAACTTCCTCGGGATCGCCCGAAAAATAATGTCGGCAAGGCCGGTCGTGGACAGCAGGGGATTGCGCGCTACAGCATCTTTAACAGCACTGGCGATCCGCCGGGCGAAACGCTCTTCGCCATAGACGCGAATAATATCTTCAAGTTCCTGCGCAGACAGCCGCTTCAGGAGGTCCATTGCCGTCTGCGGCATGCTTCTGTCCATTCTCATATCCAGTGCCTCATCGTTTGAAAAACCGAATCCCCGCCCCGGGTCCTTCAGCTGCGGCGTTGAAACGCCGAAATCAAATACGATGCCCCCGATTGCTGCAATGCCTTCCTGCGAAAGAAGCACGGTGAGATCTTTAAAATTTCCGTGCAGGAAGGTAACTTTTTTTTTAAATGGCTCAAGCGTTACACGCGCCCGCTCAAGCGCGTCCTGATCGCAGTCGATGCCGATCAGTTGCCGTATGCCCGCATAGCGTTCAAGAAGGCCCAGGCTGTGGCCGCCGCTGCCAAGTGTGGCATCCACGAACACTTCACCGTCCCGGCAGCAGGCATACTCCAGTATTTCCTCATAAAGAACAGGGATATGCCGGGCAGCCATCGTTCTTACAGTCTCACATCATGTCTGAGGGCGCGTATTTCATCGGTCTCCTGGCTCTGCTGGCCCTGCTGAATTGCTTTTGTGTGGCCATCCAAACTCCATATTTCAAAATGATCGATAAGGCCGACGATAACCACATCCTTGTCAAGACCGGCATACTGCCGCAGGCTCTGCGGCACCAGAATTCGACCCTGCTTGTCGATACTGCACTCCTGGACACCGCCGATAAGAAAGCGTTTAAAATTGCGCTCGGCGGTTGTCCGATCAGGGCGCGAGAGTATGTTTTTTTCAATTTCAGACCAGGCAGTCGTCGTATAGGCTATCAGGCAATCATCAAGGTTGGTCAGGATAAGGGCTGCTTCGTCTTTTTTCGCAAGGGCTTCGCGAAACTTGATCGGCAGCATGACACGGCCCTTGTCATCAATTGCAAGCTCGTTACGCCCTCTAAACATTGAAAAACCTCGCGATATAGTGTAAATATAGGATTGAAAAACCAATTTCTACCACTTTTTACCACTTAATTGAGGATATAGACTATTGGGGCCTTCCTTGTCAAGTAAAAAAAATGAAGTTTTTTCAATTGGTTTAGTGCAAGATTGACCTTCAAACCACTAGATGGAGTTGCTCATTTGTTAGAGCTCATCAACATATTGTGTTTTTTTATTTTAAACAGACGCCAAAAGAAATTGAATAAAATTTTTATTTTCTAATTTATTTGTTTTTTGAACAAAAAAG
>CAIWCT010000099.1 GCA_903911225.1 uncultured delta proteobacterium | reverse complement strand
TCTTGCAAAAGTCGTCATGATCGGCGCTGTGTTTCGCCTCGGCCGCGGCCTTGAACAGAAGCCTTTGATTTATCCCACCCTGTACAAGACCGTCGTCTTCACCCTCTTTGTTGCTCTTTTTACCATCCTGGAGCATGTGATCAAAGGCCTTTGGAATGGGACCGGGCTCGCGGGAGGTCTCGACGCCTTTGCGGGGAGCCCCTATGAGTTGCTCGCCAATTCCCTGGTGGTTTTCGTTGCTTTTATCCCGTTCTTCGGCGTCAAGGAGCTGGGGCGGGTGTTGGGAAAGGAGAAAATACAGGCGCTCTTTTTTCAGAGCAGAGCCGACCAGTGAATTGGGCAAGCGTGGTCGGGAGTGCCGTCGTTCAAGAGAATCGGGTAAGCGTATGGACCAAACCGTTAAAACTCCTTTAATCGACACCATCCTCAGGATCGGTCTCCTTTTCCTGCTCATCGCCTGGTGCATCGGGATCATCCTCCCCTTCGTCGAGCCCGTGATCTGGGGCGCCATTATTGCCGTCATCTTTCACCCCTTCTTTGCGACAGTAAAACGCCGGGTGGGGAACAGGAATATGCTGGCAGGGGTCTTGGTAACTCTACTCATCCTTATCATACTCCTGCTGCCGACCGCCTGGCTTCTCAAATCGCTGATTGAAGGGATACAAAGCCTGACCACCCAGTTCAGGAACCAGACCCTTGTGATCCCTCCCCCCGGCACGTCTGTTGCAGGATGGCCCCTGATCGGGAAACCTATTTCGGAAATATGGTTGCTGGCCTCCCATAGCCTGGAATCGGCTATCACGACCTACAGGGAACCCCTGTCGAAACTGGGCATGTCAATTATCGCGCCGCTGGGCGGTTTCGGAAAAAGCCTCATCATGTTTTTCATCTCGGTGATCATCGCCGGCGTATTCCTTGTCAAAGCCGATGCTTCGGCCGATTTTGCGCGGAAACTAATCCGTCGCCTAGTCGGTGAAGGCAGCGATGAGATCCTGCCTGTCGCAGGGGCAACTATCAAGAATGTCGCCAAAGGCATCCTCGGGGTTGCATTCTTTCAGTGTATTACAGCCGGTGCGGCGTTCATGATGGCTGGTGTACCTCTTCCAGGACTTTGCGCCTTTGCGATCATGGTTTTTGCCGTTCTTCAATTGCCTACGGCCATTGTCATGGTGCCCGTCATCATTTACCTTTTCGCGGTAAAAGCGCTGCTGCCGGCTATCCTGTGGACGATCCCGCTGGTGCTCATCGGCCTGTCCGATAATGTGCTGAAACCGCTGCTGATGGGAAAAGGATCCACCGTGCCAATGCTCGTCATCTTTCTCGGCGCCATCGGTGGATTTATTTTCTCCGGCTTGATCGGACTGTTCACCGGGGCCATCGTTCTTTCAATAGGTTACAATCTGATGGTGCACTGGATCGGCGAAGTTCAGAACTGACAGAAAATCCTGCTTCAGGCATTGGGTCGGTATCCCAAGCATAAAGTAATGAGTACAAGGGAGGATTACTTCATGAGTACAGCGTACAAGATTCAATGGCCCACGATGTTTTCCGGCTTTCGGGGATTCACGTGGGCAAATCTCCCCAGCGAGATCTCTGCCGGCATCACCCTGGCGGCCTTGATCATCCCCCTCAATATCGGCTATGCGCAGGTGGCCGGGCTGCCTCCGGTGTTCGGCCTCTATGCGGGCATCATTCCACTTGCGATATTTGCCATCTTCACCAGCTCGCGCCATGTGGTGGGAAGTCCGGATGCCCCCATTGCCGCGATCATGGGGGCGGTACTTATCGGCTTTGCTCAGGCAGGAGACCCGCTGCGCATGCACTATGCCCTGGCCCTTTCCATGATGTGCGGCCTGCTGTTCTTCGTGTTCTGGCTGTTTCGGCTGGCGTTTCTTGCCAATTTTCTATCTCGCGCCGTGTTGACCGGCTTCATCACCGGCCTGGGGATCGAGGTGCTGACCAATCAGATCAGAAGGATCCTCGGGGCCTCTCATGCAGCAGGAACGGGATTGGCGGCTATCGCCGAACACCTCCATGGTGCGATGGCGACTTCCGTAGACACCACGGGTTATTTTGTGGAAGTCATCGCTCTGTTTGAGTCCATACCTCGCGCGAATCTTTACTCGGTTGCAATCGGGGTAGGCGCTTTTGTTATCGTGCGCTTAATGAAAAAATACTCGCCCAAAGTTCCGGCGGCATTGCTGGCGCTGGTCCTGATGACGGTCATCGCAGCCGTGTTCGGCCTTGATAAAAAAGGGGTCGGCGTACTGGGGTCATTGCCGTCGGGGCTGCCGTCCCTGACGCTGCCAAACGTGCCGCTGGCCGACTATTTTCGCCTGCTGCCCGGCGCCATGGCGGTGGTTGCCATCACCCTGTGCGAGGCCTTGCTGCTGGTGCGCAGTTGCAGCCGAAAGCACAACACCAAAGCGGATGGCAACCAGGTGCTCTTTGCCTATGGCATGGCCAGCGTCGCCGGCGGATTCACCGGTTCGCTGGTCTCGGGCCCCAGCGCCTCGCGCACCGCGGCCATGGACGCCGCAGGGTCCCGCACGCAACTCTCCAGCCTGGTGGCGGCAGCAACGGTCGCCCTGGTCATGGTTTTCTTTACTGATCAGCTGGCGTATCTGCCCACTGCGGCACTGGCCGGGGTTGTCGCCAGCGCCGTGTTGAATCTGGTTGAGGTCGAGGAGCTTCGGGAATTGTGGCACATGCGCCGGTCTGAATTCTGGATTGCCTTTGTATGCCTGCTCAGCGTCCTTATGTTCGGGCCATTACAGGCTGTCATCATTGCCTTTCTTCTGTCCACTATCGATCTGCTGCGGCGGGCCTCCCAGCCCGGCACGTGGGTGTTGCGGGAAGCACCGGATGGCAGTCATTTTATCCCTGAGGAAACAGACCATGCCCCGGATATTCCCGGGATTATCATGTACCGCTTTGGCGCGTCACTCTATTTCGCCAACGCAAATTTTTTTGAGGAAGAAGTAGAAAAACTGGTCACGCAGGCCGCATCACCAATCAAATGGTTTGTGCTGGATGCGGAAGCGATGAATGATATGGATACCACCGGTGAGGAAACACTGCATCAGGTTATGTCGTGGCTGGCCAAACGTGGCGTGACCGTTGCCGTAAGCCGCGCCAATCCGTCGACCACGGCATTGCTTCGTCATTATCATCTATTGGAATTGATTGGAGAAAATCGGCTGTATCCGACCAACCGCCATGCGATCGCGGCTTTTCGTAATGAAACGGGGCAGGCGACGCCGGAGTGAGATGCGCCCTCGTGAAAAGTATCTACCTGAAAGGTGAATACGACACAAGTTTTATTAACCTGTTCAATATGAATATTGCTCTGGAAATTTTAAACAAAAACTGGCACTAAAAATTTTTTCTCCATAGCAGAAAATATTTGCGCGCTATGATGCAACTTTTTGAAAACAGGCTTCCTGCGTCATATGTGATGCAGGCAATCAAAGCGCTGCTGGTTGTTAAACTTTAAAAAACTGATAAAGCACATTCATGCAGCTCATAGACCCATTTTTGAAAGGAAAAGTCATGAACAAAATATGCAATGCTAAAAGCATTCTTTTTATCCTCCTGTGCATGTCTATCGGGTGCGCCACAACCGAGATTTCCCGCCAGCAGCTCGTAACGGGGAAGCTTCCGCGGCCTGATCGCATCTGGATATATGACTTTGCCGCCTCGCCGGCTGATATTCCGGCCGACTCAGACCTTGCCGCAAAGGTCACCACGAGCGGCGCTTCCCAAACGCGGGAGGAAATCGCAGAGGGCCGCAGGCTGGGCGATCTGATCGAAAAGGAGCTGGTGGATAAGATCAACGCTATGGGAATGCAGGCCGCGCATGGCGTGAAGGGTACGGCGCTGCGGATCAACGATCTGGTGATCAGGGGCTATCTTATTGAATTTAACGAGGGTAATCAGGCTGCGCGGGTCGGCGTGGGCTTTGGATCGGGCAGCAGCGATTTGCAAGTGGCGGTCGAAGGATTCCAGATGACGGACAAGGGATTGCGGAAACTCGGGACAGGCACAACCAGCGCTGAAGGAAATAAAACCCCCGGAGCGGCGGCGGGTGGTGTCGTATCACTTATCACCGGCAATCCCGTTTCGCTTATTGTCAGTTCCGGGATGAAAGCCTATGGGGAAGGAAGCGGCCTCAGCAAGCTTGAGGGCCGGGCCAAGCAGACCGCCCAGGAAATAGCGGATGTGCTCAAGCAGAGGTTTCAGGACCAGGGATGGATACCTCGGTCAGCGCAATGATGGGGACAATAGCGGAAACAACACAGCGCAACAGCAAGCCGCGTGCATAGTATTGTAAAATCCTGACAGCCTTAGCACAGCGGGCTGCCTTTAATAAAAAAGGGAATTGTCGCCCATATTTTTTTGCTTAAAGAGAATTGTAGAAACCATTAATCGAAAGGAGAACAGAGCTATGAAAAAACAAAAAAACAGTGTGTTGCAGGCAATAACAGGTTTGTGTGTGCTGATGCTGCTTGGGGCCTGCGCGACCATGCAGGCGCGCAGCACGACAACATCAGGATTTCTGGGTGACTATTCACAGCTTAAAGAGGGCAAGGACGGGCAGGCGCTGCTCGTGTATATCGACCCGAAGGCAGACATAAAATCCTATAACCGCATTCTTATGGACCCGGTCAAGCTCTATGCTTCATCGGAGCACAGCATGGAGAATGTTTCTCCGGAAGACCGGCAGAAACTTTTAAACTATGCTGATGCTGCCATTCGCGAGCATCTTGCAAAAAATTATACCTTTGTGCGCGAACCCGGCCCCGGCGTCATGCGCCTGCGCTTCGCACTTACCGAGACCGACAGCTCCTATGTCGTTCTTGATACCGTTTCCACCGTTCTGCCCGTTGGCCTTGCTCTTGCCGGCCTTCAAACGGCTGCAACGGGTTCGTGCTCATTCGTCGGGTCCGCGGGAGCTGAAGTCGAGATGCAGGACAGCCTGACCGGCAAGCGCCTTATGAGA
>CAIWCT010000098.1 GCA_903911225.1 uncultured delta proteobacterium | reverse complement strand
GTTCGCCAGTAATCAGGTACCTCTTGGGATGCTGAATTAATTTATTTAGGATGTCTCCCTGGTCGGCCCTTTAAATTTCTTGCCGTTATGAATTAACCGCACACATACTCAAACAACAGCAATTCAACAAATTCACCTACGCCCCCCAAGCTGCCCATTGACGGCCATCAGTTACCGCCATGTTCAGCCGGTTAATTCCTCTGTATAGCGCGTTCTTTTATAGTGCCTGCCATGGGCTTCGATTATGGTTGCCAGAGCCCGGCAGGCCACGGAAAGATTGGCTGCCTGGCTGTTGAGAATATCCAAAGTCTTTACGCCATGAAACAGATTGCTGCGCATTCTAGACAGGATAATCAGTACGGTGAAGACTTTGGATGTAAAGTCCGCTGATTTCCCCTGCAAAACAGCTTGAACAAATTCTTTGCGATCAGGAGAGCGTAAGCGCAGCTTCTCAAAATGAGCTGTAAAGCCGGTGCGGCTATAATAGCGGTTTTTAAAATATGTGAAAATTCGCTCAAGCTGCGGCTTGCACCGGCGCCGCGAGACGATTTCAGCGCTCAGTTTCTCCAGTCGTGAAATAGTGGCGCTGTTATCGCATACGAGCCCTTCGAACACATTCCACATCAGGTTAAAACTTTCAACCGCTTGCAGCGTTTCCGGCTTTAGCCGATCGGCTGAAATCAAACTTGCTGCTATCCATTCTTTTGCAGAAAATGTTGCACTCTCTTGCATGACATCCTCCATTGTAAAAATGCACAACCTGCGCAGCGGCAAAATATCTTCGGTATTATGATTGTTGGGCATATTTGATCGGCATGTTCCGCTCAAGGCCCGCCGTGCAGGCGGGGAGCAAGGCGCTCCCTTCAACCAAAAAATGTTTCTTATCTATATATCAGTGGGCAGCATGGGTCAAGATTGGCTCGTCTCAGGTTGGCGCCCTTTTTTATCAAACAACAGATTCACCTATGTTTAGTAGCATGTTTCTACGGGCAGCAAACATTTCGGCTGTGCGAAAACAAGGGGGCGTCTATAAATAAATAAGTAAAGCAATTTAATCTCTCTGCTTTTAATTTTTTATTTAAATTCACAGCATATGCCGCAAGTATTCCTTTTGTGTACATTTTATTTTACGTATGGGGTGTAAGTCCACAGTTAAAAACATTTAAGGTTTGTTTGCGGCTTCCTCCGCTGCAAGCTCTGCATTCAGAAGCGCTTTAATCTGTTTCAGCCTTTCGGTGCGGGATTTTATGCTGTCGGGGTTGGCATCGCTCAGATCACTTTCGGCATCAAGAATCTGTTTTTGTTTTTTGAGCCGCGCAAGCCGCATATCCATTTCCAGCGTGTTTAATTCTTGCAGCTGCTTAACCGCGTCGGCTGAAATTTCGTTTGCTGTTTTTGAAATCTTTTCGGCCGGGCTGGTGCCGCTTGAAATATATTCCTTCAGCGAGCCTTCCTTGTCATACATCGTAAGACCGGTTGTGGTTTTTGAAAAAAATCTTCCCTTGATCGGCGCATAGGCAACGCCGCCGGCCTGGGCAAAGGAATAAAACCCGCAGCTCGTATTATAGATGCAGCTATGCATGGGGTCATTATACTTAACCATTATTTCAACAGCCTGCGGAATGCGATACGGTATGCCGGACAACCGGGAGCCGGGTTCATCGGAGGGCATTATTTTGTTTGCTGTCATGAGCGACATGGCCTGCAAGTCGCTCGGGCTGGTGAATGAAATAGTGAGGTCGGGCAGATCGGTTTGATCCAGGTTCGAAAAATTAGAGGCTATCTTCGCCTGGTCGGAATAAACACCGCAGTATAAATTATCGTCGGTTTTTTCAAACTTTATTGACGCGGGGTCGATGGTTCTAACAACCGTAACATCCCTGACAGGTTTATAGGTGACATCTTTTTTACCTGCTACTGCTGCGGCTTTGGCAAGCTGAAGGGCGGTTTGCGCCAGATTTGCTATAACCTCCGGGGTTTTGTCTTCCGCAGTAAGGTTGATTGATTTAAAAAGGCCTTCGGCAGTGTTTTGCACAGTAAGATGTGAATCATAAAAGAAACCGTTCAGGGAATCCGTGTCGAGCAGGAAGACCATGCGCGGGTCGACTATCGTGACAAGCTCCAGCTTGGGTGTTTTGCTGATGGTGACGATAGTTTTTTCACTGGTTGTAACAGATTTTCCGGGAGCAGAGTGTTTAGTTATTTCTTTGATTTCAGAATAGACGATAGTTGCTTGAAGCACTGTTTTGGGCAGGGAAAACACAATGCCCTTTCCGAGCCTGGTGCTTGTTGCGTCTTTTATGTCGAACGGCGCCACTTTTGCCGTGGGTGCGCAGCCTGCCGCCGCAAGATACAGGGTTGTGCAGAGGAGAAAACTTTTAGAGATCTTTTTGACGATTTCCTTCATGGTCAAAGCTCCTTAGATATACATCCATTGTAAGGGGAAAGTGCCGCATAATGACATGGCGTCGTCGGCATTGCTGGTAACTGGGCGATCTTTTACGCTGGTATCTATCACCCACAGTACGGGCTTGCCCGCATCATCCCGGCTGATGAAAAAGTTCACGACGTGATCCTGGCTGAACAACATGCCCACAGCCGGCGGCATGCAGGCTGTTCCTGCGGCAACGGCCCGGCTGCGGTACAGCGCTGTCGCGGCAGCCTTTAGCTGCAGCGCGTAGTCATCGCAGTCGGCGATGTCCATGCCCTCAAGCTCGGGCATCACCATTAGCGGATGTGTTTTTGCAATTTCCAGTATTTCGCTTTTCGTTATGGGGCTGTAGGAATCGTCGGCCAGCATCGCCCGTTTGTTTGTGTCTTCCTGAGTCCTGATACCGCTTCCATCGATTCTGGAAAAAAAGTCGGTGATAAGACTTCTTACGGTTGCAGGAGAAATATCTGCCATACAGGAGCCTTTCAAGTCTGATGCCGCGTTGTAACCCTATTGATATAAGCAGGACAGCAGCACAACCGGGCTGCCCCTTTGCTTATGATGAGTGATATTTAGTAGAAGTTTAACCCCCGCCTCGTGTGGAATGAAAATATATAACAAAAATTACAAAATTTAAGCAAAATTGTCAAATATAAAAATCAAAGGCCTGAAGGTAAAAAAAAGAACTAAAATGGCATACAAGTCTATACCTCGCCGCTGAATTTCCATCAACAAACCTGATTGAAAAACGATTAAGATGAAAGGCGCCAACAGCCCTTACTGCCTCTTCTGCTTCACTGCAGACCACTAAAAACATAAGTAAGAATTCAGTAGTCAGAAGCAAGAGCACAAAGGTTTATCCGGGATCGGCAACATCGGTGAGACGCATTTTCCCATCTTCAACCGGTTACATTTTGTAACCGTTTCAATTCCTTCTTTATTGAGCCGGTTTTTCAGCACCTTCCAGTAGTTTCGCGCCGCCTGAAAGTCGGGCGGCTGAATCAACACCTGTATAATATCAATCACCGAGAAATACCATATTTCGGAATTTACATCATAAGGGCGTCGAATTTTATAGCCGTCAGAATTATTTTCAAGTTGATTGCTACCCACTTCCTTTTTTCGCCAGGCATAAAAAAACGGAGCCCCGCCGGGCTCCGTTTTAAAAATTCATGTAAATGCTGCTTTAGGCCTGCGCGGTGCAGGCCGGTTATATTACTTTATGACAGTATACAGGTCCTTTGACCATTGTGCGATTTTATCGAAATTGCGGAAGTCACCCTCACCCATCATGTTAAAACCCCGTATCATGAGCAGATCTATGGGGGATAAAACGCTGAAGTCCATAATGCCACCGAAGAGCCCGGCGGCCTGGACCGGGGTGATTTGCGGCACCGTTTCAAGGACCGAATCGATATAATACTTTTGTGCCAGAGCTCGGTTGGCTTCTGTATCCTCAACGAGAAGTCTACTCCTGCAAGGCGGTCGCAGTAAACCGCATTCCTCAAATAACAAGCAGTATCGGGCGTATGCCCCGGGCCACCTGCGCTACTAACGCCGGCTTATAAATCCTGAAACGCATCTGTCATTTTTGCTGTGCGGCAAGGCGCAATCCCTGCAGCAGATTATCCTCAATTTCGATTTCACCGCTTTCCAGGCATTGCCGGGCCAGTTGCTCCTCGCGCTCTCCGGGGACAAATATTTCTTCAACGCCCGGCAGGCGTTTGGTCGATTTTATTTTTGCCGCCATGGCAGCCACATTGCCGGTAAATTCGTCGCGATCGCCAAGCAGACCGGGGTCGATTGCGCACACCAGATGCCCCCAGTTCTTCTTGCTGTTGCCAATGCCGGCAAAGGCCGCGCCGACCAGCGGGCCGGCAAGAATTTCAGCCATCAGGGCAAGCCCTGATCCTTTGTAGCTGCGGTCAAACGAGCGGATGGCGCCCAGTATGGCGGCGGCGGGATCTGTGGTGGAGTTGCCCTGTGCATCATAGGCCATGTCGTCCGCGATTTCCCTGCCGGCGGTTTTTGCCTCAACAAGCCCGAAATACGAAATTGCGGCTGTCGACATATCAAGCACTACCGGCGCGGGGTTGCACGGTATGGCAATGGCGATGGGGTTTGTTCCGAATACCGGCTCATAGGAGCCGTACATGGCAACCCGTTCCGTGGAGCGGCCGAATACCAGGCCGATAAATCCCTCAAGGGCAAGCTGCATCGCATAATTGCCGACAGCGCCCGATGATGTCGAAGTGTTACATGTGCCCACAATGGCAAAGCCGGTTTTTCGTGCTTTTTCAAGCGCCACGGTCACGGCCTTTTTCATCACAACCATAGCCTGATTGCTGCTGCCGTCTATGCGGGCTGAAACCGGCGTCTCTTTGACAATGGTAATTTTTCCGGCATCGGGGCTTTTAGGCATGCCTGCGCCGATAAGCTTAACAACGCCCTGATTATTGCCCCTGAGCTGGGCATAAAAAAGGGCCTGACGAATAACGGGTATTTCTTCATCATTGTAGCCGAAATTTGTCAGCGCCCTATCGGTAAGTGCGGCAAGTTCATGCAAAGTAATTTTCATAAGCTCTCCTTCGGAAGTATTGTTAAGGTATGTATTAAAAGCAAATGGACTTGTCAAATGTAAAAGCAGAGGGGGGAGTTAAGAAGTTTGGAGCCGTGAGTTCGGAGTTTGGAGGGAAGAATGTTCAAGGTTCAAAAGTTCAAGATCGCAGGGGTCTGCTGCGGCGGATGACCAGAGTTCTGCAATATGATATACTTGGAGGCAGGGGCTGTATTAAAAACATTTTTTATGGAGGTGCATATGAAAAGTTTTGTTATGGCGTTAACCCTGATTTTTGCTTTCGCTGCAGTACCGCCTGCACTGGAAGCTGCTGCGGCCACGGGCAGCAGCAATACCGGGATCGGAAAAAAGCAGACGTCGGAAACATATATGAAGGGAAAAACCTCAATACATAAAAAGCAGGCGACTCCTTCGGATAACGCCACTGCTACAGAAACCCGATGATTTTTTTCACATAGAGTTTAAGAGGGGCGTTCCCGCGTGGTTTTCATGTAGAGTATTTTTCTAGAGCATTTATCAAAAACATGTAGCCACTTTAGCTATCTGTCATCTCGACCGAAGGGAGAGATCCAAGCCTTGCGGGCCTGCTGCACATCTAAGATCTCTCCCTTCGGTCGAGATGACAGAACAGATAACCCGTTTCCAGTAAAAAGAAAAATGGATATCTCCAAAGCTGAAGTAACCCCAAAATCTGGACCCCCCGCTCCCCGATCAGGTCGAGGACAAGCTTCGCGAGAATGACAGCGAGAGAGAAAATACACTGAAAAAACTTGTCATTCCCGCGCACGCGGGAATCCATACAACGGAAGGGAATTGCCGCCGCACCTGTTAATGCTGCGGATTACTCCTGCGGAGCAGCGACCGGTAATCATGGACCTGAAACCGGTTTAAGCCACGCTCGGTTGAAAAACCCTTTATGGGCCTGCCGAGATCAGTTCGATGGGCCTTCAGATAGTTGAGTTTGTTTTTCCCCTCGATTGAAGCAGTGATTTTGTGCAGCGCTTCAACCTTTTTCTGGTGCCTGAAAAGTGTCTGCTTTGGCATGAGGATGCCCTCCTGTACGGGTTAAAAACAAAGCATACACCTATAAATATATCCTACGGCAGGAGGTTTTGCATGAATTTTTTGAGGGAAAAACAGGGGGCGCGTGGGGCGGATTGAATCCGGAATCCTGAATTTTTACACCGCCCGCCGAATCTTAGGGCAGGCACGGGGGCCTGCCCCTACAGAATTTTTTCGTAATCTTGAATCCTTGCTTGCTGCCTTCTTCGTAAAGGGCACTGCCACTCAGACCGATGGGGTGTTTTCACCTTCTTTTTCCTGCGGGGCAATTGTCTCAAGTATTTTCTTTAAAGCCTCATCCTGCGCCTCAAGATGCTCAAGTATCGTGCGCACCTCGTGTTCGGCCTTTATATTGAGCTGATAGTCATTGTGGGCATCGATGCGATCTTTTTCCGAGAGCCTGTTCTGGCTCATCATCAGGGCCGGCGCGGTATAGGCTGCCTGCAGCGAGAGAAAGAGGTTCATAAGGATAAACGGATAGGGGTCCCAGTGGTAGACCCATGCGGTTACATTCAGCATGGCCCACACTGCAAGAATCAGGGTCTGAATGATGATGAATTTCCATGAGCCGACGATCTGCGCCACCCTGTCTGCAGCGCGCTGCCCCATAGAAAGTTTTTCATTATACAGGTCATTGACATTTCGTATGATATGTTCATGTTTGAACGGCGCCGGAAATACAATTTTTTTCATGACAGGACCTCTGATAAATTGTTTTATGCCATGCCCGGCAGGCTGATAAAACTACATGCTTCAGCCGGATTTTCGACCGGCTTTCCTGAGGGCTCTTTTTTTCAGAATGAAATAGACCAGCAGGCCGGCAATCAGCCCAAGGGCCAGGAAATGCTCAATGCGGGCAACGTTTTTTTCAATGGCGTCCAGACTGCTGCCGCCCATATAGCCGATGCCCGTCATCAGGGCAATGGTCAGGGTGGATGAAAGCCCGTCGGCAAGAATGAAACGGGGCAGGGGCATCTTTATAACCCCGGCAGCAAGAAAGAGCTGCACCCGTATGCCGATGATGTGCCGGCCGATCAATATGCAAACCATCCCCCTTTTTCTGAACCGCTCTTTCAGCTCTTCCAGCCGCTGCGGCGAGATCAGCTTCTGGAACCACCTGTGTCCCGTGATTGTATCTCCGTAGGCCCTGCCGAACCAGTAGATCATCACGTCTGCCAGCAGCAGCCCCGCGTATACGATAAGCAATGCCGGCACAGGCTTGACAGAACCAAGAAACAGCAGGAATCCGCACAGCATCAGCGTTGCATCCTCAGGGAATGGCAGCCCCAGACCCCCCAGTATCAGCAAAATAAAGAGCCCGGCATACGGGAAATGCTGCGTCAGCGCCATCAGGTCAGGCATGCGGCAGGCTCTCCCTTGTTAAGCTTTTCATTTTGTTAACCGCGATAACAGAGCTTTTTAAAATATTTGCGCTGAATTTGCTTTAATAAATAATACAACTATTCCATTTGAATTACAATGAAGGGGTAAATTTAAAGCATTAATTATATTGACTGGCAATCATTCATGGAATAAAGTTATAAATAGAACTCTGGGTTTGCTGGGGATAATTGAATTTATAATAACTTTAAAACAACCCACTCATAAAATATTATTATGAAAATAGCTTATATATGCTGTTCCTATGGCTTAACAATATATGCTATTCAGGCGGCTACTCTGAGAACCTTCCTTCAGAAAAATTTAAATGAAACCATTGATGTCATAACCTCCAACTGCAACTGCTTTTACACGAACACTTCTTCCGCAATTAAATCTCTTTTCAACTACAAAGAATTTTTAAACATCAAAGATTCTTCTTTTATAATGATGCCTCATTTCAGATTACAAGAGGCCTCTACACCAGGTGGCTTTTTGAGAATGGCCTACCGAAGTTTCTCTGAACCGGCAAGGGGTTATTTATACGCAAAGAAAACTCAAAATTATGACGTTGTCCATTTCTTTCAATCTTCAGAATCTTTTGGGTATGAAGCATTAAAACATTTTTTACGCTTCTCAACAAAAGGGAAAAAAGTAATAACCATTTACAGACTATGCTCTGTACAAAAAGAAAATCCCTCGCTTAACAAAATTTATAACACCGCAGATGCAGTAATTGTAAGTACGCAGTTCATGAAAAAAACACTGTGTCAAAGCGGTGTTATGGAAAATAAGATTCACGTCATACCGTATGGCGCACATATACAAAAAAACGGCGGGCAGCAGAGAAGCGGGGCAATAATGTTTTCCGGCTCGCCGCTCATTAATGTAAAAGGCTTCGAATATTTAGCGCCTGCATTAAAAATATTAAAGCAGGAGGGGCATCCTATCCAATTAACAATGCACGGCTACTATATGAAAGGTCACAAGGAATGGGCTGGAGAAGTAGCTAAAAAGGCAGGAATTGAAGACCTCATACTCATGACAAAATTTGATACGGAAGAAGCGCTTCGGCATGCATATCAAAGAAGTATGTGTTCCCTTATTCCCTATACTGATTACCCCGGGGATTTCCCCATGGTTATGGCAATGTCCAGTGGAACCCCCATCATTGCAACAAATTGCATGGGAATGGATGAATATATTAATGGCGCCGGAATATCCGTGGAGCCGCATTCAGTCAGCGCTTTGGCAGATGCTTTGCGAAAAGTTATTTCCAGTAATCTGCTAAGAGAGCAAATGTCTGCGCAAGGGAAAAAAATTGCCGAAACGGTTTTTG
Source organism: uncultured delta proteobacterium (assembly GCA_903911225.1). GTDB lineage: Bacteria > Desulfobacterota > WTBG01 > CAIYCZ01 > CAIRTM01 > CAIWCT01. The sequence goes on along the minus strand of CAIWCT010000098.1, from coordinate 12,423 downwards.
CGTGGGATGTTGTGGCAGGTAAAACATTGAATGTTTATACTACATTGTCGAATTCTTAAAATTACGTAAAAGCCCCGGTTCCTATCCCCTTCCCGAAAAGCGGCCGAGCCTATTACCCCAAATGCCGATAGCAGAAATTGCCAATAATTTTCAGCACAGGGTCAGGGGCAACGCCACAGATTTTTTTTACTAATTGATACTTGATATCCTCCCCCTTGTTTGTTTGAGCAGCACCATTTTGTTTTGGGTAATGGAAATAAGGAATGTCCATAATCTCGCTGCCCCACCTTTTTTTAAAATCCATCAGCCCCTTATTGGCCGGGTCGGTCTGCCCAAAATCAAAAATTTCGAACTTTTCGTTATAGGCAATATTGATTGCATGCCAAAACAAGAAATGGTTCGGGCTTATGTTTTGAAAATTTTTGTTTGATACTGCATATTCTGCGGAAACGCGATTTTTATATTTAAACAGAATCATCCCCGCAAGCGTTTCGCCGTCTTTTTCAGCAAACAGCAGCTGACAGAGATTTAGAGGCTGCATGTATTGAATGAGATTTTTTAAGAAAGAATACGGGTGCGGGGGCAGGCTCAGCCTTTTGCGGGTTTCAAGATGAAGGCTGTAAAATTTATCTATGGCCGTTTCATCATGTGCGGTCGCCAGGGTGATGCCGCTTTTTAAAGATCGGTCAAGGCGCTGCTTTATGCAGGAACGATCAAAATTTTTCTTGAGCTCATCAGGCTTTCTGTCAAGCTTTATAAAATGGTGCTTATAGGAAGAGTCGCTGGAAAAATCCTTAGCCTCCTGCATGGTTGCCGAGAGCAGGGTTCTAATTTCAATAAAAGACGCCTTTTCCTTTTTTGCCTTTTCTATTACATAGTCAGTTATTTGGTTGAGTTGATCCCATGAGGACACAAGGGGGTCGCAAATAGTTGCAAAGGGAATGCTTATAAGCCGTTTTCCTGTAAGCCAGCTGTCAACGGTATAAACAGGCAGCCCCGCTTGAATGGCGCCGGTAGAGTCGTCCTTTAAAGCAACGACTTCACCGTGCATATGCTTGAAGCTTTTTTCAAGAATTTTTTGCCAAACAGAAAGATGGCATACCCATCCGTAAGGATGACTGTCGACAAATGCATCCCAAAGATCAGAATTTTCCAGGGTGGCAATAAATAGTTTTTGCATGTATTTATACGCTAAATAATATGTTTAATTATTTAATATATTATTCATAGTTATCTGTACTATGCAACCTAAATTTACAGTCATCGCAGATATTTCCACCGAAAAGCAATGTGAGCTTTATTTATGAAGCTGAATTCACCTTCCCTGCAGAACCCCGGCTGCTGCAGAATGAAAAAAATGCCTGCTCCCGCAGCGCTGCCAACCCCGAAAAATACATCTTCAATAGATTGTCCTCGTTGTGCTACACTGTACACTTAATCGAGAAGTTCGAATATGCCGGCAGGCAGGGCCGTCGGCTGTTTCTGAAATGTGGCAGCAGCAAACTATAAACGGAGCACGTAAAACTGCAGAGGGAGGCGCGCATGCATCGGACAATAAAAACCGCTCATCTAATATCTTTTTTTATCGCAGTGCTTATTGTGCTTTCAGGCATGCCGGCACATGCGCAAAACGCGCAGTTTCCGGCCCAGGATGAAACAGGGCCGCTGGTTCTGAGGGCATATGGCTCAGGGATTATAGTTCCGGCCATGCGTGAAGCGGCGCTGGTCTTCGGCAACCAGAGAGGCGCTATTGTCAACATTACAGCCGGGCCCGTGCAGACGTGGAAAAAACAGGCTATACGGGATGGAGACCTCATCTTCGCCGACTCGGAGTATATGATGAACGGCTTTGTGCAGAGGGATCTGCCTGCGATTATCGATACCCTGACGACCCGCACCCTGTCGATTCACCCCTCGGCGATTCTTGTTCGTACAGGCAACCCCAAAGGCATTAAAGGAATAAAGGACCTTGGCAAACCGGGGGTAAAAATTCTCGTGGTTGGGTCGACGGAGGGTGGCGGCATGTGGGAAGAAGCAGCCAGGAGCTCGGGGGGAGATAAACTTGTTGATGCAATACGGGCCAATATCGGCTTTTATGCGGCCAGCACCATGGAGGCAAAATCTCTTTGCCTCAGTGAACCCGGCTGCGATGCATTTCTTTCTCTCACCCCCGGGCAAACAAAGAACCTTAAAGTTATTACCGCACAGGAGGATGCCATATACCGCTCATGTGTAATTGCTGTTACTAATCGCTCAATGCAAAGGTCTTTGGCAGAGGAATTTGCCGATTTCGCACTATCCCCTCAGGGGCAGGCTATCTTTTTAAAACGCAGCGCAGAGGTGCAGTAAAAAAATACCTCAAGCCTGAAGGCGGTAAAAAAAAGACAGCTTTGAAGGCTTCGCAACCGGTTCTTGTCAATCGGTAGCAATTTTCTTTTTTATTGCAACCAAATACACAGGCGAGCTTTTTATTCGTTTACCTGCTCACATACCCCCACTGCACAAGGCGCTGATAGGCATACCGGGCCTTGTCCCCCTCCTGCACCTTCTGGATATAGCGCTGGTACTCCCGGGCGGCATCAGGAATGCGGCCCATTTGCTCAAGGCAGTACCCCTTGCTGAAAGCGTTATCGGGGTTGCCGGGAAGCAGGCGCTCGACGGTTGAAAAATCCTGATACGCCATGTCAAATTTTTTCATCTTCATGCAGGCATAGGCGCATATCTGATGGCCCTGAGCCTCGTTCGGGTAAACCTGCGTGGCCTGCCGGGCAAAGCGCTGCGCTTCGCCGTAGCGCTCCTGCATGTACTGGCACTTGGCCATGATGGCAAGGCCGGCATAATCTTCAGGTGCAAGCGACAGCGCCTGGCGCAGCCGCCCTTCGGCAGAGCCGTATTGCTTTTTTGCAAGCTCCTCTTCAGCTTTCTGCATCGCCTCGATAGCGGCCTGCCGGGTTCGCAGGCTTGCGGTATTGTCCATATACCGCTCGCGGTACAGAGGGTTTTTGCGGGCTGAAGCATACTTCTGTGCCGCTTCATCGACCATGTTCTGATAGCGCTCCTCGCTCATGGGGTGCGTGGAAAACAGCAGCTCGACAGCTCCGGAACGGTTTTTAGAAAGACTTTTGAGCATCTCCATGAGCCCGGTGCAGCCCTCGGGGCTGTAGCCCGCACGCACGGCATAGTCCATGCTGAGCCCGTCGGCCTGCCGCTCAGCCTCGCGGCTGTAGGTAGCAAGAAACACGCCTGCGCCGATCATGCCCATTTGAGAAGCAATATTTCCCAAGGCCTGGCTTGTCGCGCCGGCAATCATGGCAACGCTGCCTAGCAGGGCCTGCGCAATCATGCCTTTTGATGCCTGCTGCGCCGTATGCCGGGCATTCACATGCCCGAGCTCGTGGCCCAAAAGGGCTGCCAGCTCGGCTTCATTTCGCAGCTTCAACAAAATGCCCCGCGTGGCGGCAATAGTGCCGCCGGGAAATGCATAGGCATTGACATAGACGGCATTGACCGTGCGAAAGGCATAGGGCATCTGCGGCCGGTGGGTCAGCCTGGCAAGGCGCATGCCCACCCCGGACACATAGGCGGCCAGGGCACTGTCCTGCACCATGCCATAGTCTGCCGAAAGCTGAAAAGGGGAGCTCTGGCGGTCAAGCTGAACTTCTTCGTCTTCAGACACAAGCATCAGCTGCGACCGCCCGGTGACGGGATTGACAGCGCAGCCAAGCGCCATGCCTGCCACAGTAAGACCTGTCAGCTTTATAAAATCGCGGCGGGAAAGATCCGGTATATTCATGGTTACCTTTTTTTCTTTCAATGTTCCCCAGGCGCAACACAGAGTTCAACTCTGTCCGTACATATCAAATAGAATTGTGGAGTGCCACAAATTAAATCGTCAAACGGGCTTTGTTTTTTATCTTTAACCATTTTCTCTTTTTGCCGTCAACAGCCGGTCGGCTACGGTGGTTGCACAGCGGATTGCGTGTATATAAAAACCACCACCGTGTCTTAAAAAAAAGACTTTTTTATGATTAAGCAAATCACGAGCGGTTTTGAATCAACATGGTCCGGGTTATTAAAAGCTGTTTTTCAAAATAAAAAAAGCCAAGCAATATCGGCAGGTTAATTAAAAATATTTTCAGGGTCTTTTTTTTAATCACACCAGCACAGTGTATCTTACAACATATAGTGCTTTGCTTAAACATGCACACCAGAGAGTTTCTGCGCCCGGGTTTGATGGCTTGCAGGAGAAAACCAACACCCCCGAAGAAACCGGCAAAAAAAAATTGGCACATAATAAAAAAAGAAAGCTTTTTTAATATATTAGAGCTGACACACAAAGTCATGGCATGTCTTTTGTATATATTAGTAAAAATTTCTGCCGTAAGTTGCGGGTTATCGATCATAAGTTGGTATATTTCCAACAAAGCAAACTTTGGGGGATGGATCTTTCAGAGTTTAAAAACAGGGAAAGCACGGGAAAAGCATATGTTCAAGATGGAAGAAATTACAATAAGTACAGCCGGCAGGATTACCGAACGGCCATGCGTGCGTGGAAGGTTTTTGTTCCTCGGGGACCAAAAATTTTTCATCAAGGGCGTAACCTATGGCCCGTTTCCACCCAATATGGCTGATGAGCCCCTGCCAGAGCCATCGCAGGTGGCCCATGATTTTCAGATGATGGCGGCTGCCGGCATCAACACGGTGCGCATCTACTACGTGCCGCCGCGCTGGTTTCTGGATCTGGCCGCGCGCCACGGCGTCTATGTGCTTATCGGTATTCCCTGGCCGCAGCATATATGTTTTCTTGATCAGTGGGAGGTCAAGGAGAATATCAAGCAGACCATGCGGCTGGCCGTGCGCTCCTGCACCGGGCATCCCGCGGTGCTTGCCTATCTGGTGGGCAACGAGATTCCCAGCCATATCGTGCGCTGGCACGGCGCGAAAAAAATAGAACAGTTCTTGAAAGCCCTTGTTGGCATTGTGCATGAAGAAGATTCTTCTGCCCTTGCAACCTACGCAAATTACCCGTCAACCGAGTACCTGCAGCTGGACTTTCTTGATTTTTATTCGATTAATGTTTACCTGCAGGATGAGCAGTCGTTCCGCAGCTATGTGAAGCGGCTGCACAATGTGGCCGGCACGCTGCCGCTGGTGCTCAGCGAATTCGGCCTGGACAGCATGCGAAACGGTGAGGACGCACAAGCCGAAACGCTTGCATGGCAGATTAGCGCCGCCTATGAACTTGGCGTGAGCGGATCATTTGTTTTCGCCTGGACCGATGAGTGGTACACGGGCGGTCACCTTATCGATGACTGGGCCTTCGGCCTGGTCGATGCTGAGCGCAATCCTAAATCAGCCTTAGCCCTTGTCAGCCTGGCCTACAGGCAAAACATTCCCGACATTGCAACGCATCAGCCCATGATTTCGGTTCTGGTCTGCGCCTACAATGCCCAGTCGACCATGGAGGGCTGCCTTGCATCTTTTCTGCAGGTAAGCTACCCGAACTTTGAAGTCATCGTGGTAAACGACGGCTCACAAGATACAACCGGTGAAATCTCCGACCGCTATGCGCGCCTGTATCCCCACATCTTCCGCGTAATTAATCAGCCCAACCTCGGGCTCTCTGTTGCGCGCAATACGGGCATGCATGCTGCCAAAGGTGAGATTATCGCCTATACCGATTCGGACTGCTGCGTGGATCCGCACTGGCTGCACTACATGGCGCTGGCCTTCAGAGACGGTAGGTTTGCCGCTGTTGGCGGCCCCAACCTGGCGCCTGCCGAGGATAACCGCGTGGCCGCCTGTGTGTCGGTTTCCCCCGGCGCGCCGACCCATGTGCTGGTAACCGATGAAATCGCCGAGCATATACCCGGCTGCAATATGGCTTTCCGGAGGGATGCCATGCTTGCCATTGACGGCTTTGACGCCACCTACCGGGCTGCGGGCGATGATGTGGACTTCTGCTGGCGCATTGAAAAAGCGGGCGGCAAAATCGGGTTCTGCGCCCCCATGTTTGTGTGGCATCACCGCAGGAACACGGTAAAGGCATATCTTAAACAACAGATGGGCTATGGCCGGGCCGAGGCCCTGCTGGCCCCCAAGCACCCCGAGCGCTTCAATGTGCTGGGGAACTCGCGCTGGTCGGGCCGCATCTACGGCGACATTTCAAGCTATATCCTCGGGGCCCGGCCTGTTGTGCATCATGGAACCTTCGGCTGCGGACTTTTTCAGACACTCTACGGCGCGCGCGCCAGCGTGGCAAACTATCTGCCCCTGTCTTTTGAGTGGATTGCCACGGGCGCTCTGTTTGCGGCCCTGGGCTTTGCCCTGCCCCTGCTGGGGCTTGCAGGCGCGGGCATGCTTGCCGCAACGATTATCTGGTGCGCCAACTGCGCCGTTCATGCAAAGCTGCCCGAACAGTATGACGACTGGTGCTCTCGCGGGCTCATAACACTTCTGACTTTCCTGCAGCCCGTGCTGCGCGGCTGGACGCGCTACCGGACGCTGCTGCAGCTTGCGGCAACGTCCAAAAAGGTTCGCCGGGGCCATAAGCTCACCACCCGAAGTTGGTTGCGGGGCAGCGGACTCGGCACTATTTGCAGCGACACCTGCAAACTCATAAAAAGCGGATTTTCGCTGCAGCACTTTTTCTGGAACCATGACAGCCTTGAGCGTGAAACGGTGCTCGAGAAGCTCATAGACATGATGCAGCTTTTAAATATCAAGCCGACAATCGATTCCGGGTACGCATTCACAACCAGCGTCCCGCCATGGGATATGCAGGTGAAAACGGGATGCTGGAGCCTGGTGCAGCTGCGTGTGACGGTGGAGCATCACGGCGGGAAAAAACGTTTCGTGCGCCTTGCAGGATCTGTAGTCCCGTCGAAACCGGCAACAATTTTTTATGTTGCGGCAACAGCGCTGACGGTCTGCGCACTGCTGCTGGCGTCATCGGGGGTTTCCATTGCGCTGCTGTGCATGCTTGCCGCATTCATCGGCCTTGTCGGATTTGATCATTTTCGCGCCGCAGCCATCGTATCGATCATCATACACCGGTTTATGGAAAGTCACAGCGCTGCCGCAGAGCTTCTCGCCGATACGGCTGACGGGGAAATTGCCGCTCAGGCGCAGCCCGATTTTGAAGGGACGGTATAGCGCGTGCATATTTTTCTCCGCCTCCTTGCGTATTTAAAACCCTATCGCGCGACATTCATATTCTCCCTTTGTCTTGTGGGGCTTGTAAGCGCATTAGAGCTTTTAAAGCCCTGGCCGCTCAAGATGGCTGTTGACCAGATTATCGGCAGGCAGCCGCTTGTTGTCTATGGCCACGACATTTCTTTCGGGGCCATAGCAACAGGCATGCAGCTAGCTATCGTGCTGGGGCTGCTGCTTTTTACGCATATCACGACGGGGCTGGTGCAGCTGTTAAACAATTATCTTACCATCCGCATCGGCCAGAACATGGTGCAGGACTTCCGCTGCGAGTTGTTTGATCATCTGCAGCGCCAGTCGCTGCTGTTTCATCAGCAGCGGCCCACAGGCGATCTCATCTACCGGCTCATGGGCGACACCTATGCCGTGCAGACGCTTCTGATGAACGGCATATTCACCTCCCTGACAAGCTCGGCGCTTCTCGTCGGCATGCTTATCATCCTGCTGCAGCTTGATCCCGAGCTGACCCTGTATGCCGTAGGTGTCGCGCCGCTGCTCTTTCTGGTCATTTCCCGGGTCAGCAAGCGCATCGGCAATCTTTCGACCGAGTCATGCACCATAGAGAGCCAGCTGTACTCAACAGTCGAGCAGATTTTTTCATCAATATCGCTTGTGCAGGCTTTCGCCCGCGAGGATAAAGAGCGCACCCGCTTCGTCACGGAAAGCCAGACCTCCTTTGACCGAAAGCTTTCGCTGTATTCCCTGCAGACAATCTATGGATGGCTGGTGAACTCGCTGACAGCAGCAGGAACGGCCCTTGTTCTGTATGTGGGCGTGCGCCATGTGCTTGAGGGGGCGCTCACAACCGGTGAGCTGCTGGTCTTTATAGCCTATCTTGCCGCACTCTATTCGCCCGTCAATTCACTGTCGGATACGGTTGCAAATGTGCGCTCATCGCTGTCGCGGGCCCAGCGCGTCATGGACATCCTGGACACTGATCAGTCGGTGAAAGAGCTGCCTCATGCAAAGCCGCTCCAGATCGCAAAAGGCGAAGTCAGCTATAAGAATGTGTATTTCGGCTACAACCCCGAGCGCCCGGTTCTGGAGGGAGTCAATTTCACCTGTCCCGGCGGGTCGATGGTTGCCGTCGTGGGGCAGACCGGCGCGGGGAAAACATCGCTTGTGAGCCTGCTGCTGAGATTTTTTGATCCGCAGCATGGCGCGATTACAATTGACGGCCAGGACCTGAAGGCCGTGACCCTTAAAAGCCTTCGGGAGCAGATTGCCGTTGTGCTTCAGGATACGCAGCTTTTCCCCATGAGCATTCGCGAAAACATCGCCTATGGGAGAAAAAATGCTACGCTTGATGAGGTGGTGCATGCTGCAAAGCTTGCCAATGCCCATGATTTTATTGTGGCGCTTCCGCAGGGCTATGACAGCGTGCTTGCTGAAAAGGGCGGCAATCTTTCGGGAGGCCAGCGCCAGCGCATCTCCATCGCCCGCGCTTTTTTGAAAGACGCGCCGGTTATTATTCTCGACGAGCCGACCTCGGCCCTGGACACCGAGACAGAAGCCCTTATCATGGAAGGCATGGAGCGTCTTATTAAACACCGCACGACCTTTGTGATCGCGCACCGGCTTTCCATGATGAAGCGGGCCGATCTGATTCTGGTCATCAAGGAAAGAAAAATTATCGAAGCAGGTACCTTTGAAGAGCTTCTTGCAAAAGGCGGCGAATTTGCCCGGCTTCACGATATGCAGTACAGCAAAAAACCACTGCGGCCGGAGCTGCAGATCATAGCAGGGCAGCGTTCATGAAAAAACAGACAATCATTGTTACGGGCATGGCCGCAACGTTCCCGATAGGTGGTGTTGCGTGGGACTATCTGCAGTATCTGCTGGGCTTTGTCCGCATGGGGCATGACGCCTATTATCTGGAGGATTCGGGCAATTGGACCTTCGACCCGCTGCAGGGCACCTTTACCGATGATGCAGCCGCAAATGCAGCCTATCTGGCCGACTGCCTCAAACGACTTGAGCCGGGGCTTGAAAACCGTTTCTGCTTTCGCGACACGCATGACAACCACTGGGGCCTGACGCGCGAGCAGCTGCAGGCCGTGGTGCAGCGGGCAGACGTTTTCATCAACATCTCAACCACCTGTCAGCTTCGTGAAGAGTATGCAAAAATCCCCATGAAGATACTGCTTGATTCCGATCCCCTTTACACCCAGACAAGCATTCCTGCCTTTGTTGCGGGCACGGCTGATGAAAAGCAGCGCCAGTCCGTCGAGAAGATGAAATGCTACGATGCGCATTTTTCCTTCGGCGAGCATGTGGGCAAAGACACCTGCCGGGTGCCCGCGGACATTTTCACCTGGCGGCCGACGCGGCAGCCCATCGTGATAGACTGCTGGAAAACAGAGGCCGCCTTCACGCGCGAGCTTTTCACCACGGTGCTTTCATGGCAGCCGGTTGAGAAGGGGCCGGTGGTCAACGGTGTTGAGTATGGCGGCAAGAATGTGGAGTTTGAAAAATTTATCGATCTGCCCAAGCGCACCAGCGCCACTCTGGAGCTTGCCCTGGGCGGCGGCAAGGCGCCAAAGGAAAAGCTTGCAGACTACGGGTGGAAGCTGGTTGACGGCTATGATATGTCCAGCACACCGTGGATATACCGCGATTATATTCAGAACAGCATGGCCGAATTCAGCATGGCCAAAAACGCCTATGTGGCCACCCGAAGCGGCTGGTTCTCCTGCCGCAGCGCCTGCTATATGGCAGCCGGCCGGCCCGTGGTGGTGCAGGATACGGGATTCAGCGATTTTATTCCCACAGGAGAGGGTGTGCTGGCCTTTACAACAATTGATGAGGCGCTTGCTGGTATTGAGGCCATCCGTAGCGACTGGAGCCGCCATGCTAAAGCAGCCTATGATATAGCCAAAGAGTATTTTGATTCCGCGAAAGTGCTCGGCGCTATGCTCAAAGACGCGGGACTGTGAAGTCTATTCCAAAATTATAAAAAAACGGCGGGTTGAAAAAACCGCCGTTTTTTTATGTCGACTTCATTTATTGACATTATGCATGATCAAGTTTAAAATTTAAGAAGTAACAGTCAGGAGGACAAAACCATGCAGACGGGTACAAGTATAACTATAACAAAAATGATTGAATCTCTCCCGGAACCTATGCAGGAACTAGCCCTGGAGCATATGCAGCAATATATTGCGGATATACGAGACGAAATCAAGTGGAATGACTCTATTGGAAAGTCTCAGAGCAAACTTATTGCAGCCGCAAGACAGGCGCGGAAAGAAATTACCCAAGGCAAGGCAAAACCGCTGGACACGGAAAAGCTGTGAAATCGCACTCATTGCCTTCTTTCTGGGAGACCTACAAGAAGCTTGACTTGAATACCCGTAAGCGCACAAGAAAGGCCTACCGGCTTTGGGCTGAAGATCCTTTTCACCCATCTCTTCGTTTTAAATGCATAAACAGTGAAGAAGGTATCTGGTCAGTCAGAATCACGTTAGGTGTACGAGCATTAGGCCTGCTTGATGATGATACGGTAACTTGGTTTTGGATCGGAAATCACGATGACTATGAGCGCTTCTTTGGGTAAGCAAACCACCATTAAAACCCAAACCTGCCGTCCTCCGAAAGCCCCTGCGAACCCCAAAGAAAAGCAGTTAAAGAAGAAAGCCGTGAAATACAATAAACTGCCCCCCATTCACCCTGGTGAAATCCTTTGTGAAGAATTTATGGAGCCGCAGGCAATAACGCAGTACAGGCTTGCCAAGGATATTCATGTAGCCCCGATCCGAATTTCTCAAATTATTCGGGCAAAGCGCTCAATTACAGCCGATACCGCCTTGCGTCTTGGCAAATATTTCAATATGACACCGCAGTTCTGGCTAAATCTGCAGGATCGCTACGATCTGGAGTGCGCGCAGGATCAACTTGAAAAAGAGATTGCTTCGATACCGGTTTTCAAAAAAGCCTGTTAAAAACACACAAGACGTGAAGCGCTTTCGTTGTGATCTATCCTTCCTGAATAAGAGGTGCCTGTTATTTTTGATTCCCCCAAAACCCGCGAAGCATATTTTAAGTTCGTGTGCTTTGACAACAACGCCCCGGATCTCCAAATTCTTTTCTCCACTCTATCACGCAATCAGCAGACTGACTCGCTTCCCAAGGCCGTCTTCAAAAATTCTGTACAGTGTAGAGAGCTGAATATCGGCTTTTCCGTTTTCAACACGTGAGATATAGCTTTTTTTTGTGCCTATTTTTGCTGCAAGCTGCTCCTGTGTGAGGTGAGCCTCGTGCCTGGCATCTTTAAGCATTTCACTTATGACAAAATACTGCGCTTTCTGTTCAAAGGCATCTCGTTTCGGCGCACCGATTTTGCCGTATTTGATTTCCAGCAGTTCATCAAAGTTTTTAGCAGTTTTTAATTTTACGTTTTTCATATTTTACCCTTATGTTCAAAATATTCTTTCATGAGTTTTGCGGCAAGATCGATCTCTCGTGCGGGAGTCTTCTGCGCCTTTTTTTGAAAAGCATTAAGTAAAACAACCAGGCTGCCGCCATCAAAGCAGCAGAATATTCTATGCGCATTCCCGCCAAACTCGATCCGGATTTCAAATAATCCGTCGGCGACTACGATATGCTTTAAAAATTTTTCGGGGATACGTTGAACAGTCTTGATTAACTTGAAAACATATTCGATTTTTTCCTGCAACCGAGCAGGCAGCTACAGATAGTATCGCACAAAGTGTTCGCCATAGAATATGATTTCGCGCTCTTTCTCCATATGTATGTTGATAACTTATAAGTTAACATGTTGCAATATATGTTTTTTCAATTTGTGTTTGGAGTGTCAAAATGAGGATTTGATCCTCATTTTAGCAGTGGTTCCGAAGGTGAAGTCCGCCGTAGCAAAGCAGTTAATTAAGGGTGTTCCCGATTTCTGAAAGTTGTTCCTGATTCCCCCAAAGACCTCGCTGCATGTTTTAGTTTGGGTGCTTTGTCAACAACGCCCCATAACGGTCCACAACCCTTTTAATTGACTATTGAAGATCCGGCCCCTTGTCTTTTCTGACAACAACGGCCAGGATATCCCAATCCTTTTCTTCCCCTCTATCATGCAATCAGCAGGCTGACTCGCTTCCCAAGGCCGTCTTCAAAAATTCTGTACAGTGTAGAGAGCTGAATATCGGCTTTTCCGTTTTCAACACGTGAGATATAGCTTTTTTTTGTGCCTATTTTTGCTGCAAG
>CAIWCT010000097.1 GCA_903911225.1 uncultured delta proteobacterium | reverse complement strand
TAAGGTTCATGAAACCTGTGCCTGCGGTCGAGGCTGCGGGCATGAAAAAAACTGTAAACTGGCAAAAAGCCGATTTCCGCTTCTTTGCCGGTTTTTTCTATGTTAGATAGCTCCAGATTTCCAGCGTGCAGAATGATCCGGTTTGACATCATAACCCTTTTTCCCCGGATGTTTGATTCGCCCTTACAGGAAAGCCTGCTGAAAAAAGCGCAGGAACGGGGGCTTATTGAAATTGTTGTTCATGATTTGCGGGATTGGACTCAAGACAGGCACCGCACCGCTGACGATACCGCCTACGGCGGCGGCGCCGGTATGGTGATGAAGGTTGGTCCGATTGTCAAAGCTATTGAAAGCATACGAAAAGTTCCGGCAACATCTCGTGCAGTGCTTTTGACCCCACAGGGCAAGCCGTTTTCGCAGGATGTGGCAGGCGAATTTAGCAGCTATACACAGCTGGTTTTTGTGTGCGGCCGGTATGAAGGTGTTGATGAGCGGGTGCTGTCGTTTGTGGATGATGAAGTTTCTATAGGAGATTTTATTCTAAGCGGCGGTGAAATAGCCGCTATGGTGGTTATAGATGCGGTTTCCCGGCTTGTGCCGGGTGTAGTAGGGGATGAAGCCTCGGTTCGAGAAGACACATTCTCGAACGGACTGTTGAAATATCCCCAGTATACGCGGCCTCCCAGTTTCCGGGACTTGAATGTTCCCGATGTTCTCATGTCGGGCGACCATGAAAAGATACGCCGGTGGCGCCGGCAGGAAGCACTTAAAAAGACATTGCAGCGACGGCCTGATCTACTTGAAAAGGCGGGGCTTTCCGATAAGGATGCGACATTTCTAAAAAGTATTTAACAATCTCGAAAGGATGGAGATAGGCGATGAACATACTTGACAGAATCGAACGGGAGCAGATGCGGCTTGATATTCCGGCCTTCAGGTCGGGAGATACGGTAAAGGTGCATGTAAAGATACGAGAAGGTGAAAAAGACCGGATCCAGGTTTTTCAGGGAGTGGTGATTGCGCGCAAGAATGCGGCGATGCGCTCTTCATTTACCGTTCGCAAGATTTCCTACAGCGTGGGTGTGGAGAGAATATTCCCCCTTCATTCACCGTCGGTAGACCGGATTGAAGTGGTGCAGCGGGGCAAGGTACGGCGCTCGCGGCTGTTTTATCTGCGCGAACTTAAGGGTAAGGCCGCCCGTATTAAAGTTCAGCGGTATTAAAAAGATGGCAATGTAAAAAGCCCGCCAGTCGGCTTCGGCTTTTTACCGCTTCAGGCAAGAGAAGGATTTTCATGGAATTCGCAGACCGGCTCAGGGAAAGCATGCACCCCGAGCTTTTTCTGCACAGCCATGGATATGCATACATAGCAGGTGTTGATGAGGCCGGCAGGGGTCCCCTTGCCGGCCCTGTTATTGCCGCTGCCGTTATTTTTCCGCAAGGCTTTAAGTGCGCCGATATTCGCGATTCAAAAACACTGACTGCCGCCAAACGCTCAAGATTATTTCCCTACATTCAGCAGCATGCCCTGGCCTGGAACTGGGCATATTCTCCGGCCGATGAAATAGACCGCATCAATATCCTTCAGGCCAGTCTTCTTGCCATGAAACGCGCCGTCGAGCGGCTGCACATTAAGCCCGATTACACCATCATTGACGGACCGTACCGTATCCCGGCCGCCCTTCCTCAGGCAGCCATTATCGACGGCGATGCCAAAAGCCTACCTATATCAGCAGCCTCCATTATGGCTAAAGTTGTGCGCGACGCCATCATGGCAAAATATCACATGCTTTACCCGCAGTACAATTTCGCCCGCAATAAGGGCTATGGCACACCTGAACACATACGGGCGCTTGAGCAACACGGTCGCTGCGCCATCCACCGCAGAACATTCAAAAAGGTGCCCTGATGGCGCCGGTTGCCGATCGTGATCAGCAGCGCAAAAGCCTTGGTGCCAGGGGCGAGGACATGGCCGTTGATTTTCTGAAAAAGAAGGGGTATACAATTCTTTGCAGAAACTATCGTTGCAGATCCGGAGAGATTGATATTGTCGCCCGCAAGAAGAAAACTCTTTGTTTTGTCGAGGTAAAAACCAGACGCACCAGGAATTTCGGTCCGCCGCAGGAAGCAGTAACGCAGCGCAAGCAGTATAAAATCGGCAGGGTTGCCCAGGATTTTTTGCAGCGTTACAGTCTTGAAAACCGGCCGGCACGGTTCGACGTCGTGGCCGTTGATTTTTCCACCGGCGACGCCTTGATAGAGCTTATCGAAAATGCTTTCGAGCTTGCCGGACAGCAGTGACTCTATGCCCTGACAGGAAGGGCATGCTGCCCCGTGCGCCCTGATTGCGGATGTTATATAATAGGGGAGATTATCGTATTAAAAAACTGCTCATTATTTTTTTTCTTGCCGTTCTTTTTCTTCTGCCTGCAGCAGCGGTTGTCGGGCTGTACGTATATTTCAGCCATGACCTGCCGCGCATTGAATCGCTGAAGGATTATTCGCCTGCCCTGGTCACCGAGGTTCTCAGCAGCAACCGAGAGCTTATTGCTGAATTCTCCGTTGAAAAACGCTATCTAGTACCGCTTTCCGATGTGGCGCCTATCTTTATTAAGGCTATTCTCGCCGCAGAAGACGATAAATTTTTTCAGCACAAGGGCATTGATCTTTTGGGCATTTTCAGGGCGGCGCTGAAAAATATCCAGTCTTTTGAAATCAAGCAGGGCGGCAGCACCATTACGCAGCAGATCGTCAAGTCTCTGCTGCTCACCTCAGAGCGAAAGTTTTCCAGAAAGATCAAGGAGGCGATTCTTGCCATTCGCATTGAGCAGTCCCTGACCAAGCAGGATATTCTCACTCTCTATCTCAACCAGATTTATTTCGGTCGCGGCGCCTATGGTATTGAGGCTGCATCGCGTGGCTATTTTGGCAAATCCGCTATCCAGCTGACGCTGCCAGAGGCTGCATTCCTGGCGAGTCTGCCCAAGGCGCCAAGCTCTTCGCGAAATACAGATAAGTGGCATGAGCGCTGGCGCTATGTGCTGGGGCGGATGCAGGAATTGAGCTTCATTACAGCCGATGAGCGGGAAGCGGCGGAGAAGAACCCACCCGGATTCATTCCGCCGCCGACAAACACCAGCGCCATTTTGAAAGCCCCTTATTTTGTCGAACATGTCCGCAAGGAGATCGAGCAGAAGTACGGAGCAGACATGCTGTATAGAGGGGGGCTTAAGATTGAAACCACAGTTGATCTGCGTCTTCAGGAGGCAGCCGAGGGCGCGGTACAGCGGGGTATTGAGGCATACGACAAACGCGCAGGGAAGAAAAACGCGCCATCAACTGTTCAGTCGGCGCTGCTGTGCATGGATCCCTATACAGGGGATATCAGGGCGCTTGTCGGCGGACGTGATTTCCACGCAAACCAGTTCAACCGGGCTGTGCAGGCGCAGCGTCAGCCGGGCTCTGCCTTCAAGCCCATCATTTATGCGGCAGGGCTTGACAAGGGCTATACCCCCGCTACCGTCTTCATTGATGCGCCGCTGGTTTTTGAGGCTGCCGGGCCGGGTATTTTTTGGGAGCCCCAGAATTATGACCGGACATTTACCGGCCCGCTGACGCTTCGCAAAGCCCTTACCCAGTCGCGCAATATCGTGACGGTGAAGATACTGAAGTATATAGGGGCTGAGTACGTGATCGATTATGCCAAAAACCTTGGTATGACGGGCGAATTCTTCCCGAACCTTGCCCTGTCGCTGGGCACCTGCAGCGTATCGCTTTTGAATCTGGTGCGGGCATATTCAGTATTTTGCGCGCAGGGGGTGGCCTCCGAGCCAATTTTTATTACACGCATTCTCGACCGCGAAGGCAAGGTTCTTGAAGAGAACCGGCCCAGACTCACCCAGGCTATAAGCCCACAGACAGCCTTTCTTATCAGCAGTATGCTGCAGAGCGTTGTGGAGGAGGGAACCGGGAAAAAAGTACGCGCTCTCAACCGGCCCTGCGCCGGTAAGACCGGCACGACAAATGATGTGCGAGATGCCTGGTTCATTGGATTTACGCCGCAGCTTGTGGCGGGCGTATGGCTCGGGTTTGATGACTTGAGCCCCTTGGGGAAACATGAAACGGGCGCCGTGGCTGCAAGCCCTGTTTGGCTGGACTTCATGCAGCAGGCGCTTCAAAACGAGCCTGTGCAGCCGTTTAAAGCCCCTGAAGGCATCATCTATGTGAAGGTAAACCCGGAAACCGGCCTGCCCCCCGCCTCAGGAGAGGACGGTGTTTTTGAATGTTTCAGGGAGGGCAATGCGCCGGGCATGACCCCGCAAGGCGCATCTGGCGATGATAATGAAAGCGGACTTTTTCCGCAGACAGAGCCTCTGCCGGATTCTGTGCAATAAGGCTCAAGCGTTTCATTAAGGCTTTATGATGCTCCCCGCCTGTAAGGCGGAGCCAAGCGGCGCTTTCCGGTCAAGCCTCTGCGGCTGCCTGCCTTTTGACCATGACCCACACTATCTGTGCTTCGTCGATAGCTGCGTAGCGCGATCGCAACTCTTCAAGCTTATGCTCTTTTTTAACCTGTATGGCTTCTTCGTTTTCCCGAATGCTGCCATCAGGCAGCCTCGTGACTTCGATGGTCTGAAGATTTTCGCTTTTTGGAATATTGGTTAAGGGTTTGGTGGAAAGAATATTTTCAAGTTTTCCTCTTTTGATCATTCGCAGCAGCACAGAGATCCTCCCTTGCAGTAGTCATTTTAAAAGGCATATATACAGGCATGTTATTTTTTATGAGCCGGGCATACATGATAAAGGGCTTTTGCAGGGGGGCTAAATTCGGGCATAGCTTTGCACGGCCTGCCGGTAGAGATCCCCGCCATGGATGTCGTTGATGACGACAACCGGGAACATCTCAACCGTAAATTTACGGATGGCCTCGGGCCCAAGATCTTCATAGGCTACAATTTTTGTTTCTTTTACGCACTGCGCCAGCATGGCGCCTGCACCGCCTATGGCGGCTAAATAAACTGCCCGGTACTTCTTCATTGCCTCAATAACCTCAGAAGAGCGCTGACCCTTGCCGATCATGGCTTTAAGGCCCTGTTCCATCAGGCGAGGTGCATAGCCGTCCATGCGCGAACTGGTGGTGGGTCCGCAGGAACCAACAGGTTTGCCGGGCCGGGCCGGCGTCGGGCCGACATAATAAATAATCTGGCCGCTCAGATCAAACGGCAGGGGCTCTTTCCTGTCCAGCAACTCGATAAGCCGTTTATGGGCTGTGTCACGGGCAGTAAATATGTCTCCGGTAATAAAAACACGGTCACCGATTTTCAAGGTTTCAATAGCGGCTTCAGCCAGCGGAGGGGTAAGAATGACCGGCTTCATAAAATGATCTCCCCGTGCCGGTGAGCATGGCAGTTTAAGTTGACAGCAACCGGCAGGCTTGCGATATGGCAGGGGTGCAGCTCGATATGAACTGCAAGGCTTGTAACCGTTCCACCGAACCCCTGAGCTCCGATGCCCAGACTATTGATTGCCTGCAGTATCTCAGCCTCAAAAGCCGCCATTTCCGGGTCGGCATGCACGCTGCCTAGCTTGCGCAACAGTGCTTTTTTGGCCAGTAGCGCAGCATGCTCAAAGTTTCCGCCTATACCCACGCCAACAACAGTCGGCGGGCAGGGATTGGCGCCCGCCTGCCGCACGGTGTCGACCACAAAATCCTTTACAGCCGGCCTGCCTTGCGAAGGCTTGAGCATGGCGATGCGGCTCATGTTTTCGCTGCCGCCGCCCTTGGGCGCAAAGATAATTTTTAAAATATCACCCTGCACCGGTTCTATATGAATAATGGCTGGCGTATTGTCGCCTGTGTTTTTCCGGGTAAAAGGGTGGCACATGGACGAGCGCAGATATCCTTCAGCATACCCCTGCCGCACGCCATCATGTATTGCATCAAGTAATCCTCCGCCCTCAACATGGACGCCCTGTCCAAGTTCGACAAAAAAGACTGCGCAGCCCGTATCCTGACACAGCGCAATAGATTCCCGCTTGGCGATAACGGCATTTTCAGTCAGGATGTCATAGACTTCGCGACACAGAGGAGATTCCTCGCATTTTTTTGCGCCGGTCAGCGCATCAAGCACATCGGGCCCCAATTCATAATTGGCCTGCATGCAGAGATTTTTTACGGCTGTGGTTATTGCGCAGGAATGTATCGTTTTCATGGTGTATAAAATAGCATGCCGGCAGGCTGCTGGCCAACAAAAAAATCTCCCAGCCGGGAGGGCATGGGAGATTTTGTGCTGCGCGCTGCAGGGGTCAGCTTTTTATGCCGATGAAAAGCGCTTTACCCTCTGTCGTGGTCTTGTGCAGTAACAAATCATATTCGGTATAGGTTATATCAATAGTCCCGAACAAAATGATATCAGTAAGGTTA
This sequence comes from uncultured delta proteobacterium, assembly GCA_903911225.1. GTDB lineage: Bacteria > Desulfobacterota > WTBG01 > CAIYCZ01 > CAIRTM01 > CAIWCT01. The sequence goes on along the minus strand of CAIWCT010000097.1, from coordinate 5,527 downwards.
AGGCCAATTATTACAAAGTCATAAGTGGCTGTCCCATCAATGGCTTCATATTGTGCATTAAAGCTAAGGCCGCTTGCGCTGTATTTGTTATCGCCGAGTAAATCCAAAAGATTATCCCCAAAACTTTTAAGCCCGAAATTACCGCTATTAAAAATAAACATATCGATCTTTATTTTCCCCTGATCGCAGTAATCCCCCAAATCTTCGCTGCAAAGAATAAACACATTGTAGGTATTGCCGGAAAGGTCAAGGGCTCGCGCAGCGCTGACAGGTGAGCTCATAAGCAGACATCCTGCGGCCAGCAGAAGGGCAATGGCTAGTTTTTTCATCTGGTTACTCCTCTGTGTTGTTTATAATTTTAACACATCTATAAGGCTCTTGGTTTCTTTTGTCCTGCATTCTTTAGCCAGTCAGGGCATACACTCCGTAAATAAAAAGTATCAGATCGGCAAGCCAGCTTATCTTGATACAGACAATCAGCCAGAAAAACAGCTCTTTGCGTCCCATGAGGCGCACGAACACAGCGGCAAGGAACCCCGCCCAGACGGCAACGCCGAGGGCGATTGCCCAGACGATGGCGGCATTGGACCCGATGCCTATAGCCAGCGACTGAAAGCCGGGGTTTGGAATGACCGTGCCGAAAAAATTAATCAGCATTCCTCCTCCCATGATCCACAGGGCCTCCTTTTGCCGAACCCCGTGGCACGCAAGAGCAGCGCCACACAGAAAAAAGATGTACGCTAGGATATAAAGAAGATCATAGGGTGACATGGCACGAGTACTTTAAATTTTCATTAAAATTAACATACTGACCTGAAGTAATCAATAAAAAGTCCGCCGAGTGCATGTCTGTGGTGAGCTTGATGTATTCATCAATAAAAAAAGGCTGCATCGCGCAGCCATTAATCGTCAAATTAATTGCAGTATAGTTTCTATTTGATGTTGATGCCTTCCATGCACACCCCGAGCATGAACGATCCACTCTCGATTGTAAACGGCACTATCATCAGGGGCCGTTTTTCCGATCCATCCATGGTCATGTCTTTTCCGGAAATAACGCTCGGAAGAGATGCCTGCAGCTTAATGCCCATGGAGGAAAGCGCCTGGCGTGATTGCCCCGAAATCATGTTGGCTATTTCGCCGGCAGCCTCTTTCACTTCGTTGTCGATTGTTTCGTATTTTTCTCCAAGCATGCTTGAAACGATCTGTATAATGCTGCTTTCGGAAAATCCTATGGCAAGAAACCCCCGGATGTTTTCATCCTCATTGGAAAGTCCGACAACGCCCACCACTTCCCCCAGAGGCATGCTGGCATCACGGAATTCAGGCTCTCCCACAGTCGGCTTGATAAAGGCCATGGTTTCGAGCACTTTTAATGTAGCGTCGACAAAGGGCTTTATAATTCTTGTGTCCATAACTGAAACCTTTCGCGCGAAGAATCGATCCGCACACTATGGAAAAATTGTCACTGTTGGTTAATATGTTTCCAAATGGAAATATCCAGGGGTTCAGCCAGTAGTTCATCTGCACATCTGATCAGTGCCTGCACATGGGGCTGCTGCACATGTTCGTTGAGATGCTTGCGGCTTTGCCATGTTTCGATGAACATATAGCTGCCCGGATTGTCGGGCATGGCAAACAAGTCATAAGAAATACAGCCCTGCTCATTTCGCGTCGGCTCAATGAGGCCGGTGAGCAGTTGCTCGGTTTCCGGTTCTTTGCCGGCTCGGGCCCGTATGCGGGCTATGACGGTAATGGCTTCTGACATTTGCCTTTTGTCGCACAACTTGGTTTTTTTATCAACAGCATTCGGTAAAATAACAGATTTTTTGTGTATTAAAGGATGTGCATGGCGGCCTCTCGGGAAACCGGGATGCGTATGACAGACCCGGGCGCAAGACTGTTGAGGTTCTGACCCGGGTTGAAGTACACGATGAGGCTTGCCGGGATTTTAAACTGCTGCTGGGCCAGATGCTGCAGTGAATCGCTGGCGCTCATGCGGTACTGAATGAGCTGTTCCAGGTTATGCCTGTGCAGCATGGACTCAATGGCCTCCATATGATAGTTGAGGCGCGTCTGCGTGAAGGCGGCCTCGGAGGTATGGCTGAAGTCAAGCAGCAGTTTTTGCTGCTGCTGTAAATTGTGTTTTGGGGCTATCCTGTTCATGGCGCACAGCGCCTGCGGCGATACCTTAAGCCACTGAGCAAAATGCCCCAGCGTCTCGTCGCCGAATACTTTAATGTATTTGTTTTTAACTGCCAGTACGGGCTCAAGCTCCCGGCGCAGGGAATCAACAGAGAGGTCTCCTGCCGGGTCAGTTTTTTTTGCGTTTTGCCTGATACCTGCTGATTGTGGAAGGTTTGTTTGCAGCACCGCACGCTCTGAAGCAGTAGCCGCCACTGAGCTGGTGAGCTGGTTTGTGCCGTGAGCAGATTGTTTTGGAGCATCTTTTTTTGCGATTTTTTCCACTGCAGCTCCACTATCTGAATCCTGAGCTGCAGCTCCTGCCGGAATGTTAATGGAATACCCAACAGGAATAGTCAGCTGTCCGTTCCAGGCTTTTTTTGAATATCCGGGATTAAGCTCCCGCAGGCGTGAAAGCTCAATGCCCCAGGTTTTTGCAAACGCCGGAAGAGTTGCAGGCGTTTTTAAGCGATGCTGAACGATACGGTGCCTGTTTGAGGACACGTATCCTGCAAAACAGGCCTCGGGGTTTTCCATCACTTCAGTGGCAGCAAGAAATTCGGGATAAAAATTTTTCGAGGCGAACTGGAACCGGGGACTACAGTACCTTTTGCGCACGGCCAGGTAATTGCCGCTGCAGCGCTGCGACGCTTCGGACATGCCCCCAAGACCGTAGTTATATGCTGTCAGTGCAAGGCCCCAGTCGCCGAGTTCATTGTAGTTCATTTTTAAAAGGGATGCTGCAGCTTCGGATGCAACCAGGGGATCGTAGCGTTCATCAATAATGGAATTCATTTTCAAGGAGAATGTTTTAGCCGTAGGCTTCATGAACTGCCACATGCCTGCCGCACCGACTTTTGAGCGTGCCGTAAGGTTGAACGAGGATTCAACATGGGGCAGATAGGCAAGGCTTTCAGGCAGACCCTTATCGCGAAATATTTTTTTTATGGCGGGCATATAGGCCGTGGAGTTCTGCAGGCCCTGATAAAAGCGGTTGGCGATGCCCCGCTGCGCCCTGATGCGCGAAGCGCACAGCTTCACGTGCTGCGGCTCGGTTGAGGCCCCGAACAGCTGCCGCAGCTGTTTCTCCTGCGCCGTAAGCTCCCGGCCTGCCGCCATGTTGTCGGCAAGTCTGCGCAGGGTATTTTCTACTTCATATTTAGCACCTGTCAAACGCTGCTCACGCATGTGCTCGCTCTCGGCAGGGCTGAAGGTGATTGTTTTGTAGACAAGGGAGAGATCTTCAGGATCGTGCAGCACCACGCTGTTGTCGTCGTATTTTGTAAAAATATCTTTCCAGAAACGGGTTTCCGTACGCAGCTGGTCGCGGTATGGCCACATATCAGCTGCTGCTGCGGGCACAGGGGCTAAAGATAGCATACTGGCAAGAATGACAGAAAGTATAAATGGCATGGCTAAATCCCTGTGTGCACAGATGGTAAAAAACAAACTATATTTATATAATAGCAAATAGATCGTAAAAAATCAAAGCAAACTTATCCCGCATGGCCGTTTAAAACACAACGCATGCAGTGTATTGTTTAATTCAACGGCTGATGGCGCATAACCACAATTTAATTACTTCTTTTTCATCTCCATCGCAAGTCTTTTAGGAATTTCCTTGATACGACCGACAGCTGGTTGCTTTAAATTTCAGCAGTCCTGGCGCAGCAAACCACAACAATGACGAGAGCATAAATGTCGTACTTGATTGCATGTACGGAAATTTTCGCATTGCAGAAAAATCCTTTTAAAACAGATAGGTAAACGCTGCAAATACGGCAACTAACTAATTTGAACATTCTTAAAAGAGTGGTATTATAAAGGCAACGATTATCGATCTGCGCTGTAAAATGAAAGATAGCCGTAGCGGTTGGGCAAAGTGAAACGTGCCCAACAAATGTAGGCCGATCAAAGAAGCGCTGGGCACACTTCGTTTTGCCCTACGAAAATTTTAAAGTTGTAATGCGCACCATGCACCAAATAACATAACTCACGGGAGGTGATGTATGGGAACAAACAATCTGGTATTCCTGGAAGTCATAGAATGGTTTGACGAGACGGGCAAGGAGATCGTGCACCGCATACCTGAAGAAGGATCGGGAGAAATAAAGTATGGGGCGCAGCTGATTGTTCGCGAAAGTCAGTCGGCGGTGTTCTTTTACAATGGCAAGGCATATGACGCATTTCCAGCCGGGCGGCACATGCTTAAGACCGGCAATATCCCCGTGCTCACAAAGATTTTGAGCTTGCCCTGGGGCATGACCAGCCCGCTGCGGGCTGAAGTCTACTTTGTGAACATGAAAATATTTCCCGACAACCGGTGGGGCACGCGCGATCCGGTGGCGTTCAAGGACTCGCAACTCGGGCTTATACGGCTTCGCGCCTTCGGCATGTTCAATATCCGCGTGGTGCAGCCTGTGCTGTTTGTAAATACGCTTGTGGGCACGCAGGGCTGCTTTACCACGGAGCAGATCGAGGAGTATTTAAGCCGCGTTGTGGTGTCGCGCCTCAACGACTTTCTTGGTGAGCATCTTGACAGTATCGTCAACCTGCCGGGCAAGTACGACGCCATTGCCGAAGGCCTTACGAAAAAACTACAGGAGGACTTCGGGCGTTTCGGCATCGGGCTGCAGGGCCTGTATGTCGAGTCCATCACGCCGCCGGCGGATGTACAGCAGGCAATAGACGACAAGAGCCGCCTGGCACTGTTTGACGACGTCAACAAGCTTCTGAAAATGAAAGCTGCCATGGCTATGGAAACAGCAGCCGCCAATCAGGGCGAAGCAGGCTCAGGCCTTGGCATGGGCATGGGGCTTATGATGCCGGGAATGTTTGGCGGCATGCAGCAGCAGGCGGGGCAGACGCAGCCGATTGACACCGTTGCGTGCCATGATTGTAAAAATCCGATTCCCCGCGACAGCCGCTTTTGCCAGTACTGTGGCCACCAGCAGCTGGTGTTTCAGAAGTGCGGCCACTGCGGCGAAAACATGCTCCCGAGCGCCCGGTTCTGCCCCAAATGCGGAATTGCTGTTGAACAGAAGCCTGTTGCGCGCATCTGCGCCAAGTGCAAAACGGAAAATCTTTCAAACTCTGTTTTCTGTAACCACTGCGGAGAGAAGATGTAGCCAGCAGCCTGGTGAGACGATCCGAGGGGAAGGGGCATTGTTTATCACCCCTCATCCCGACCTTCTCCCGCAAGGGAGGTTGTGTCGTAATTAAAAATTGAGAGCGCTATATTAAATCGTTCTTTGACAATTAAATATTAGAAACTATAGAGCAGCATTTTCCGGCAATAAACCGGGCGTACCACAAATTGTGCCGGAGCAGGATGATAACAACG
>CAIWCT010000096.1 GCA_903911225.1 uncultured delta proteobacterium | reverse complement strand
TGAGGGGGCATTTTATATCACCCCTCATCCCGACCTTCTCCCGCAAGGGGAGAAGGAGCTCTTAATTCACATGTATGGGAATAACCCCTCCCCTACGGCAAAAAAATATTTTGACACTGATTTTAATGTTTGAACAAAAGGAGAAAACACCATGCTTACCGAAAAACAGCTCAACAACTATGCCGATGTGCTCATCTGGGGCCTTAAGACAGCACGGACGCAGAAGTTTAAAAAAAACGATGTCGTGCTGGTGCGCTACAATCTGCCGGCGCTGCGGCTTGCCGAAATCATGCAGGAGCGCCTGCTTATCTGGGGCATGCAGCCGGTCACGCGCCTGCTTGCAACGGCAACCATGGAGCGCACATTTTTTAAAATGGCCAATGACAAGCAGCTGGTGTTTGAAGCTCCGGGCGAGCGCGAGCTGTATGCCAATTTAAACGGCAGCATTTTCCTGTACGCGCCCGAGTCGCTTACCCATCTGCAGGACATCGATTCAGCCCGCATTGCAAAGACGATGATAGCCCGCAAGCCCCTCAAAGATATCATGTTCAAGCGCGAGGAGGACGGCAAGCTCGGCTGGACCCTGTGCACACTGCCCACTCAGCAGGTGGCAAAGCATGCGGGCATGTCGCTGCGGCAGTATACCGATCAGGTCGTAAAGGCCTGCTACCTCAACGCGAAAAACCCCGTTGGTGCATGGGAGGAAATTTTTAAAAACGCGCAGGGCATAAAAAAATGGCTCAACAGCTTGAAGATAAAGGCCTACCGGGTCGAATCAAAAACCATCGATCTGACTATCGCCCATGGCGAACGCCGCCGCTGGATCGGCATCTCCGGGCATAATATACCAAGCTTCGAGCTGTTCATCTCGCCCGACTGGCGTGGCACTGAAGGCGTTTATTATGCCAATCAGCCGTCGTACCGCAGCGGCAATCTGGTGAAGGGAGTGCGCCTTGAATTCAAAAAAGGCTCTGCCGTCACAATCGATGCCCGGATGAATCCCGACTTTGTGAAAAAGCAGCTCGCCATGGACAAGGGCGCCTGCAGGGTGGGCGAGTTCTCCCTCACCGATACACGGTTTTCAAAGATCGACCGCTTCATGGCAGATACGCTCTATGATGAAAACTACGGCGGCGCGTACGGCAACTGCCATATCGCCGTGGGGTCATCATATTCCGACACCTATGCCGGCAACCCGGCCGAACTGACCGCCGAAAAGAAAACGGCTCTGGGGTTCAATGACTCTGCCCTGCACTGGGATCTGGTGAATACTGAGGACAAGCTGGTGACAGCCCTTCTTGCAAACGGCAAAAAGACAGTCATCTATGAGAAGGGAAAGTTTAAGGCGTAGGGGCATGCCTGCGTGTCTGCCCCGGGTTCTTTTTCCTGTTCCCGCCCCTGGAGACTGTGTCGCAATTGATTGTTGAAAAAAAGAGGCTTTCATATTTGCCCCACAATGAATTATTTTTGATCTTGAGGGGTTCGACCCCTACGAAAAATAGCGTTTGAAAGCCGCTTTTTGAATTGCGACACAGCCTCCTGGCGGGAGGGAATTATAGGGAGGGGGATTTAAATCTTGAATCGTTGGTCGCTAATTTTTATTCTCGTTGTCTTGAATTTTGAATTCTCCGCCTCGGGTGAGCGGAATTTGTGGCGTAGGGGCAGGCCCCCGTGCCTGCCTGGTATAGTGCAGAACTAAAAACATGAATACCATTATTAAACAAGTCCTGTTCGACTTCGGGGGCGTTATTGCCGACGAGGGATTCCGCAGCGGGCTTTTCGCAATCGCCAGGTCAAACAATCTGAGCCCCGAGGCTTTTCACGACGATGTCTGCCGCATCATAGCAGAAACTGGCTATCTGACCGGACACAGCGATGAGGCTTCGTTCTGGGATCTTCTGCGCCGGGAATACGGCCTTTCGCAGACCGACGAGGATTTACGCAATGAAATACTCAGCCGCTTTGTACTGCGCCCACGGATGCTTGGCATCGCAGATCGCCTGCGCGGGGGCGGTGTGAGAGTAGGCATAATCAGCGATCAGACCAACTGGCTCGACGAACTTGACAGGCGCGACGGGTTCTTTGCCCGCTTCGACTTCGTCTTCAACAGCTTTCATCTGCATGCCAGCAAACACGACGGCGCGCTGTTTGATGTTGTAGCAATGCAGCTTGGCATGGCGCCCGAACGACTGCTGCTGGTTGATGACAATGCGGGCAATACCCAGCGGGCGCAGCAACGGGGGTATGCCGCTATTTTCTATAAAGACGAGCAGAACTTTATGGGGGGAATACAGAAATTTTTCCCGGACATTTTTTAGATCGCATCAAGGAAACAGGATATCATTTGCAGTAGCCCATATTTAATCCTGCACACACAGTTGAAGCACATGCTGCAACCGCTTAATTGACTATTAAAGATACGACCCCTGGCACCCGCCTAATTTAAAATATATTTTGCTAGGGTGGGTGCAGCGAAGCGTAACCCACCGGTTTCATTTAGTTGCATTAATGGTGGGTTTCACCCACCCTGCTATAAAACGGGCTTAGTCAAGTCACGAAACAATGTTTTTTTTAACTTGAATTGATTAATGATACTGGCATAAAAATCCTTTGAAACTGAGGCAAACGCACG
>CAIWCT010000095.1 GCA_903911225.1 uncultured delta proteobacterium | reverse complement strand
AGTTTGCCCGGACTGAGGATGCTGTTGGGATCAAGAATTTTTTTAATCCGCTTCAGCGTGCCGTGAAGGCTGCCGGTGCGGGCATACACCATATCCGCCCACGGGCCGTACAGCCGGTAGAAAAAAGCGCCCGCGTTGATAAGGCTGCGGCTTGCGTCCAGATGGACCGCCTCGGCCATGGCCTTTTCGCCGGCATCGCCAGAATTGTACGGAAAGCCGGCCTCCATATGGAATGCCCGGCCGTTCTGCTTGGGCTGAAGATAGAGGCACATCTGATTGAGCGGGTAACCGTGCTGCGCAGCCGCATCCCCTATGATGCTTAAAAATTCAGGCGCCCGCTGCAGCTGCGTCAGAAAAAAAACATCCTTGGAAGCACCTCGTGCCCGGAACTTCCAGTACGGAGCGTCATCATTTAATTTGAAAAGGCGCTGCGCAAACTGTTCAGCGGCGCCGGGCATGCCCGGCAGCTGCTCTGATGGTGTGAACAGGCAGATGCGGGCCGCATCACGAACGGCCTCCTGGAGATACCTTGTTTTATCGTCGGTGAACCATGGGCCTGCCGTGAGCCCGAGGATGAGCAGATAGGCCGGCAGCCCCTCCTGCAGCGCTGGAATATCGGCGGCATTGTCAGCAAGGATGGTTGCCGCTGCGCGGCTGTTCAGCAGCAGGCACTCATCTCCGACAAGCTTTCGCAGCAGGTGATACATCGGAGCAACGCAGCTATCAAGATCGGGGAACCCGGCAAACAGAAGCTTTCGCTGCGTTGGTGCAAGCGCCATCTTGGCATTCATGACAGTCACGATGCCATAGGCGCCGAGGCTTCCGGGCAGGAGCCGAAACCAGTCTATGCCCGGCCCCATGAAATTGCACAGGTCGCTGTGCGTCACATCCGGAATCTGCTCCGGCGGCTCGGCTCCCACTGCCATGGAGCCTGTGTGAAAAATATCGCCGCTTGGCAGCACCACTTCCATGGTGAGAATGGTTTCGTCCAGATGGTGCTTGTGCGTAAGCCGTGGCTCCCGCTCAAGCAGGCTTGTGACCACGGACTTATCGCGGTGTGGAAGCAGCGGCAGCACCGGCTCCATGCCGTGGGGCGCCAGGGCCTTCTTGAGCTCTGCGTAGGTGACACCCGCCTCGAACAGGGCCCAGCGGTTCTGCGTATCGATGCGCCGCACCGCCTTCATCCTGCTCATATCGATCACGATACCGCCCTGCTCGGGAATGCCGGCACCGTAGAAACCCACGCCGGAGCTGCGCGGGGTCACAGGCATCTTCCACTCGTTTGCGAGCCGCACGACAGCCTGCACCTCTGCCGTCGTCAGCACGGACACCACCACATCGGGGCTACGAACAGGTCCATGGTCCGTATCGGTTCCATAGCGCCGCAGCACCTCCTGATCGGTGCTCACCCGCTCTGCCCCGGCAATATCAGCCAGCCGTGCCGCCACATCCTTTATTGTTGCCACTGCCTGAGTCATAGTTTCTCCTTCATTCTGTAATGTATCAAACGCGATGCCATCCGGTGCATCATGCCGCATCTTCAATATGCCGCGGAGCCCCGACCGGGCAGACCTGCACGCATATTTTGCACTGGATGCACTTTTCCTGAATGACATATACCCGATCATCAACCATCTGTATCGCCGTCTTCGGGCATAGGTCTATACACCCCCCGCAGACCAGGCAAACGCTCGTATCAATCGTGACCATAACAGGTTCCTCCGCCGCAATTAATTTTTTCCGGGGATATACTCCCCTTCAAACCATAGAGCCTCGATATACAGCCCCTTGACCCCGCCGCAGCCGGGGTAGACCTCACCAAGCACTTCAATCTCTCTTCCCACCATGGGCACGAGAGTGGCCCATGGAAGTGTTTTTTTCTGCTTCTGCTCCTCCGTAATTATTCGGTCAAAACGGTATGCCCCAAGGCTTTCCGATTCCGCCTGCCCCTTTTTTACCGTCGGGTAATACAGTGTTCCATCACGGGCCAGCAGGAACACCTTGCTGTTGCGCTCGGCGCTCCTGAGCGCCACTTTCCGCTCCGCATCGGTATAAGGCTTGCCATAGGGCTTGTTCTGCGGCTCAGTGGTTCCGTTGAACAGCGAATTGCCCTCCACGATCACACCCTTCACAGTCGTGCCCGCTTTTTGAGCGGCAAAAAATCGCTCGGCCAGGCTTTTAAGCCTTTCTTCGTACTTCTCCTTCCCCGTTTTTTCCTGAGCATAAGCCGGCTGTGCAGCTATTAGTACTGCCGCTATGCAAATAAAACCAAGGTGCGTATATTTCATGGCTGTGTCTCCTTTTATATTTTGTTTTCTCTTTCTCAATCCAAAATCCACATTCCAAAATCAAAAATCTTAATGTATGTCCTTTGTCTCGATCATGTCCTGGCTGCGACCGCGCAGATCCTTCACGATGAGATAGCTCGATATGGCAAACCCGCCGATGATCACGGACATGATGGGCCAGTTGATATGCACCCAGGGCTCCTTGAGCATGTTCCACTTGGCCAGTATCTCAACGTCGTTCCACAGTATGGTGACCGTAGGGATAGCATAGCGAAGGTTTGCGCCGAACCGGTCATAGCCGAGCAGCTTGTACGTGAGATAAAAGAAAACGGAGAACGATGCAAAAAAGACCATATAGACAAACCAGGAGTGCGCGCCGAAAAGAACCTCGTCGTAGCCGATCATCAGCAGCACGTAAAAGGTCCAGGTCACCATGACGTATTCAAAAAATGTCCGGGGCCCGTAATTGTCAACCTTGCCGGTGGCGATGGCGCCCCGCATGAGCCGCAGCTTGCGCCGCAGATAAAAGATGAAGTTGCAGCGCACGCTCTCTTGAAACAGCAGGTAGGAGAACACCATCACGAGCAGCATAAACGTCCACTTCATCATGCGATACTCGGGATAGCTGCCGTTCCAGGTATAGGTAACGCCGAGGTCATGGCCGCCGTACATGAGGCTGTACTCCATGGCAAACCAGAACGAAAGGCCCGCCATGCAGCCGATGAAGCTCTGCCACCCGTCTGACTTCATGAAACGCGTAGAGTACAGAGCGGCAATGCCGACGATGACGCATCCCCAGGCAAAATCATATTTGATGCCCGGGTTATACTTTTCAATCAGCACCATAACGATGTGGCCGATTGCCGACAGGCCGAAAATCCAGACAAGAGAAACGGCTGTGTAAAAAATCGATTTTAAAGTAATAGGTTTTTTTGTGGCCATTGCATAGTTCTCCTTCCTCAAATCAGGGATAAGATCTATAAAAATTCAGCTTTAAAAAAGCTATTTACTCAGCATATTTTGTTTTGCCCGGGACAGATGATGCGCAACATTTTCAATGGATTTCACAAACTCCCGAACTTCATCCCGGGTCAGTTCACACAGAAACCTTTCAAGATTTTGTTTGCGCGCGCGCATCAGATAATCGACCATCTTTTTACCCTTGACGCTCAGGCTTACTAACACTATTCTCCTGTCGTCATCATCCCGCTGACGTTCAAGCAAACCGTTCTGAAGCAACCGGTCAACCATACTCGTCATTGTGGAAAAAGAAACACCATGCAGCCTGCTCAGCTCAGTCATGGTAAAGGTGCTCTGATGAAAAAAACTGGCCATTATTTTTATCTGTGAGCTGGTCAGATCAACCTTGATCAGCTGTCTGGGATTAATGGTTTTTGAAATTTCGTTATATGCCAGAAAAATCCGGTTCCCCAGCGCATCCCAGTCTTCCCCCCTCCCCTTTTTTTTCATACGCACCTCCTGAAATTAAACAAATTTTTTAAATGTAAATTTATTTTTTCAGCGTCTGGCCCATAATATCGGACGGAAATAGTGACATTGTTCCTGCAAGCACCTGAAGTATATCGGGCCGCTCCTGCATGATTCTGGGCATAAGCGATTGCAGCCTGCCGCCAAGCAATCCCACAGCCCTGTAGGGATTAAATGTTGCAGGGAAAGACTCGTCGCCCATAAGCCCGAAGACATAATCAATCACCTCGGGTTTCGAAAACATATAGGCAATGCCAAAAATCGATAAATAATCCTGATAGTCATACTGCTTGATATAGGTGTTCAGCCACCAGTCCTCATACTGAGCAATTGCGCGTGGCATAATGCCAAGCTCCTGCTCCTTTAAAGCAGCTGCAATGGCAAGGCCGCCCTTCCAGCCGGTAAGCATTGCGCCCAGGCACTCAAGCTCCTGGCAGGCCCCCGCATCGCCTACAATAAGCACATTATTTCTGAACGGCCTTTGGATCGGTGAATAGATGTATTCAATTGCGGCAAACTCTTTTGTCTTCTTTGCTGCCTTAAACCATGCAGCAAAGCGGGCATCTTTGGTTATCCTGTCATAGGCGGCCGTTAAATCGACTCCGGCTTCAAGCGTTAGAATAATAAAATTCCATTCATCGCCTTCGGCCCGGGGCAAAAGAAAAAGATACACGGGCTTTTCATCTACAAAGGTGACTGCAGTAATAATTGCATTGTCATGGGGAGGCTTAAATCCCTTAATAAAGCAGGACTGAACGTAGAGGTTTGCAATATGCCGCCGGTTGCTGTTGTAGCCGAGCTTTTGCACAACCCGCGAATTTGTTCCGTCTGCCGCAATCACAAACGAGCTTTGGAAGGCCTTTTCGCCTGCCTTCACAACAATGGTGCCCGGTCCGAACTGCATGTCCGTATATTCAGTCCCTGCGCATACATCAACGTGGTCGCAGGCTATATCCCGCAGAAGATCTTTGATTAAAACATCCTTGTCATAGGACAGGGCGATAGGCGCCGTCTTTTTCTCTTCGCCGCAGCCGAACTGCATCTTTTTCATGCCCGGTGAGAACATGTGCCAGTTGTACAGACTTTTTACCGGACCGGTATATGGAAAAGACAGGCCGCTTACGGAAAAGCAGAACCGCTTGTCCCGTTCATTATAATGAAAGATGTCACCGAAAAAATATTCATTCGGCGGCAGCAAGGACTGGCCGCAGGCCCGCGTGATTGCAGCCGGGTCCTGCTTCCGCTCAAGCACGGCAACGTCAAACCCATTCTGTGCAAGCGCTTTGGCGGCAAGCAGCCCCGCCGGCCCGGCGCCGATAACAGTGACATCATAGCGTTCTTTCATATGCATGCTCCTTTGTTCGTTAGTGCAGAGTTTTTTCTTAAAGCCTCACTTTAATTCCATTCTCGGCGCACACCCCCTGGTTGCTTCGGCAAGCACCTGACTCATCGGCTGAGACATCTTTGCAAGCTTCTGAAGCATGGCCGGCCTCTCTTCCTGTATCGTTGGTATAAGCCCCTGCATGAGCTGCCCGATATGCCCTATTGCAGCATAGGGGTTCCAGCATGGAGGCAGGGGCTCTTTAATCAGGCTGAAGAGATAATTTAAATCCTCCTCGGTATCCAGCACGTAGGGCAGCGCAAAATTCATAAGGTATGCTTCATGCGGGCACTTCTCAATGTAGGTTGCTTTCCACCACTGCACATAGTCTGCAATGCCCCGCGATGCTATGCCGATCCGGTCTTCCCGAACTGCGGCAGCAATTGCACTGCCTGCCTTCCACCCGCTGATCATGGCCCCGGTATTTTCAAGCTCCTGACATGCGCCGGTATCACCTGCAAGAAGCACCCTGCCCTTATACGGCTCCTTCACCGGAGAATAGATGTACTGAGCTGATGCAAGCTGCCGCGTGCTTTCAGCATTTTTAAACCACGGCAAAAAAAACGGGCTTTCATGCGTAAAAAATCGCTCGACTTTTTCAAGATCAGCCCGGGGATCAAGGGCCAAAAACGCAACCGAGCACTCGCCCTCATACGGCCTGGGGAATATAAACATGAAGCCGGGCGCGGGCGTCCTGTAGGTTATGCCGGACAGCAGAATATCGGGGTCTGGCAGGTCAAGTTTTCGCATATGCGACCCGCGGCAAAGAAGATAGCTGTAAAAGGTGCGGCCCTCATTAAACCCGCAAACCCTTGCAATGCGGGAGTTTGTGCCGTCTGCAGCAATGAGATATGACCCTTCAAATGCTTTGCCGCTGCCGCTGACTTTCACCCGGTCCTTCATTGATTCAACGCCGCTCACATCTATGCCCGAACACACCTCAACTCCTGCATCCTGAACTTCTTCGAGCAGGCAGCGGAAAAGTATCTCCTTGTCATAGGCAAGACCAACCATACCGGAGTCACCCTGCTTTCGCGTCTCCTCAGGCAGGCCAAACGGCATCCTGTTGCCGCAGGGGGAATAGATATGCCAGGCATTGCAGCCCTGCACCGGGCCGTCATAGGCAAAGGAAAATCCGTTCTTAATAAAGCCGATGCTTTTCCCCTGCCGGTTGTAATACACAAGATCATCAAAGTAATAGTCATTCACCGACACAAGGGTCTGCCCGCACATGCGGTCAAGGCGGGTGATGTCGCTCTTGCGCTCAAGCAGTACCACGCTCAACCCCGCAAGCCCGGCAGCCTTTGCAGCAAGCAGGCCCGATGGCCCGGCGCCGACAATGACGAGATCATATTTCTTTGCCATACAGTAACCGTTATTGATTATTTTTCGGATTACACATTCGGAAATCCCGTCGCAATAAAACCCTTCATTTGCTCCTTAATCGGCAGTGTGCTTACCTGCTGCATCATTTTAATAATATCCGGCCGTTCTTTCTGAATCCGGCCGATCTTCCCCATAATAGAAGCATTTACGCTCTTCAAAAGGTTATAGGGGTTCAGCGAGCAGGACAGGGTTTCCGTGACAAGCTTGTTGAGATAGGTTGACACATCCTCGCCGGCAAGGGCTGACGTGAGAAGCTGCAGGAACTCTGTATGATCCTGCGATTCGGGGAAATGCTCCTGCCACCACTGGATATAATTCTTAACGCCCTCGGCATTCGGCTTATTCTCCCGCAAGGCCTCTGTGATGGCATGGGCGGCCTTCACGCCGCACATCATTGAGCCGGTGCATTCAGCCTCAACTGTCCAGCCGGCATCACCTGCAATGAGCACATTATCTTTAAACGGTGTCGGCACCGGCGACCAGATATTGGCCACATGGGCCTGCTGCTTTCTGATAACGGGTTTCGGGAACCATTTTGAAAAAGGGCTGTCGGCAATAAAGCGGTCAAGCTCCTGCTTATAATCAAGTTCAGGATGCGACGGCCCGCCGGTATATACCCAGAATTCATCCTCTGCAAAGGGGCTTGGCTCAATCCAGATCATAACCGGATATTGCGTCTTCTTATGGAACAGCATGGGATAATTGATGGCCTCAGGATAGGGCAGATCAAGACCGGTCATATAGTAGCTGAGTCCCTGCAAGGTTCCGTAAAAAGTGCGGTCTTTGTTGAGGCCCAAAAGCTTTACGATCCGCGAATTAATTCCGTCGGCAGCTATGGTAAAAGTGCTTTCAAAGACTTTCCCCTCGGCGGTTTTATGCAGGTTGGCATCCTTCTGTTTCATGAAATCAACAACATTGGTTCCGGTAAAAACCTGAACGCCGGCTTTCTGCGCATCGGCAAGAAGGGTTTTGAGAAGATGGGATTTGCTGTAGGTAACCGATAGCCTACCTTTGCTCCCCCTGGCAAGATTGGTCTCATAGCTCCCAAGCTTTATGACATGCTGTGCGTCCGAGGTATAGAGATGCCAGGCAAAGAAATTTTTATACGGTCCGTCATAGGGCACGGTAAAACCCGTTACCGGAAACACAAGGCGGCGCTTCTCTTCATTAAAGTACATGCGCTCGCCGAAATAGTATTCATCCTCTATGGCAAACATGGTAGCGCAGCAGCGCTGAATATCAGCAATATTTTCTTTTCTCTCCAGCAGCGCAACGCTTAATCCGTTTTCACCAGCTACCTTTGCAGCCATAAGCCCTGCGGGCCCTGCACCCACAATCACAACATCAAAAACTTTTGACATAATTATTTCTCCTTTTAATGAATAAATTTTACGATACAGTAAATTTTATATATTTTTGAACCCCTGTTTGACCTGTTTTTCAATGTCCTCATCCATGTTTTCCCGAACCCTCATCAGCCGCTCAAGCGTGTCAGGCCGCTCATCATAGACGCGCTCCATAAGATCGGAATAGGTCGAGCCGATCAGGTTAACCACCTTGAAGATATCCAGCGTTTGAGGAAGGCGCTTCCCGGGCAGCTGAACGAGATAGTCCATGTCATCCGGGGTCAGGTACTGGTTGAAATTTCTGCCCCTTGGCTTTCGTGCGCCGAACGGGCCGAAATAATTCTCGGCGTACCAGTCAAGGTATTCTTGTATGCCCTCCTGGTTGGTCTTGCCTTCATTGAGCGCCTTGATAATGCAGCGCGCCACCTTGAACCCCGTACACATGGAGCCCACATTGCTCATTTCGCGACGCCAGCTGGCGTCGCCGATAAAAAACACATTGTCTTTGAACGGTTTCTCAATGGGGCTCCACAGGCTTACGATACAGGCTGTTCGATGCTCAAGAATTCGCGAGCGCTTGTACCATTTGGAAAACGTGGGATCCTCCTGCATGAAATATTTCATCATCTCGGGCGGCTTATCGTCGCGGCCGGACGTGGCGGCATAAAGATGGTAGCAGTTCCTGTCCGCCACCGGGATCATGGACAGCACATACTGCGGCGTAAACATGAAAAGAAATCCGTCGGGGTCGGGGCAGTCGGTGCCTTCGATGGCAACAGACACGTCGCGGGTGGTGCCGTAAAAACTTCTCTCTTTATTCATGCCCATCGTCCGCGCAATGCGCGAGTTAATACCGTCGGCTGCAAGAACGAATTTACCCTCAAAGCTTTGCCCGTCCTCGCATGCAACAGAAGCTCCCGCCCCGGTCTTGTTCACCCCGCAGACATTTGTGTTGGGGAAAACCGCCACCCCGCTTTTTTCAGATGCCTCCAGCAGTCCCCGCAGCATCAGCTCTTTGCTGAGCGCAACGCCCAGGCGATTCTTCTTCGGATCTTTGCGCAACTCGGAAAAATCGCCGAACTCGAGGCGCTTGCCGCCCGGCGAATACAGATGAAACCCAAATACGTTCTGATGTGGGCCGTCATAATGAATGGTATACCCAAGAGTGGGGCAGGCTATCTCCTGCCGGTCTTCGTCGAAGGTCACCATCTGATTGAAGGTCAGCTCATTGACATTGAGCACCCCGCCGCAGGAGCGATGGATTTTCGGTATATCTTTTTTTCGCTCAAGCAGCGCCACCTTTAACCCCGCCTGCCCCAGCGTCCGGGCTGCCATAAGCCCCGCAGGCCCTGCCCCAACGATTACGACATCATATTTTTGTGCCATGCCAGTACCCTTTTCTGAAGTATGTGCTTCCTCAATATGCCGGAAAGCCGGCACGGGTTGACGGTTTCATAAGAGCAACCGCCTGAGCCGGAGTAAACTTCGCAAGCTTGTGTGCCAGCCCGGGCTGCTCGCGGCGTATGCGATCAAGATGCGGCTGCACCCCGCGCATAATATGGCCATAAAGGTTAAAGGGATTAAGTGACCAGAACAGTTTCTGTGTGATTATGCGGTGCAGATAATTGAGTTCATCTTCAGTGAAAATTCTGAAAAAGACGGCATAGCAGAGAAAGTCGCGGTAGTCGTGCGTTTCAGCCCAGTTGCGCTTCCACCAGGAGATATAGCTCATAACGCCAGCGCGGTCCGGTTGCCCCTTGTGCAGGGCCTCGCACACGGCACTGGCCGCACGGTGGCCAGACATAAGGGCGCCCGTGTTTTCCGCTTCTGCAAACCAGCAGCTGTCGCCCGCAAAAATGATATTGTCTTTGAAGGGCTCAGCCGCCGGGCTCCACCCGTTGATGACCGCGCAGCGTTTATGGGTCACTTCTATATTGTTAAACCAATGGCTGAACCGGCTCTTTTTTGTAAAATAGTCCAGCTTTTCATCACCGCCGATATAGAGCCAGTATTCATCCTCACGGTACACGCTCGGCAGCATGCAAAAATGCACGGCGCCAAGCCCGCCTTTGTGATCGTAGGCATTGCCCATGCAGATCATCTCGGACCGGTCAAACTGCACGCCCGCGACATAATAGCTGACCGACCCCGCGGTAAAAAGAAACCGCCGCTGCTTGTTCAGCCCTGTAATTCGGGCAAGGCGCGAGTTGATGCCGTCGGCGGCGATACAGAATGTGCCTTCCAATGTGTCGCCCTCGGCGGTTTTTATCTGCACACCACCGGAACCTCGTGAGGCAAAGGTCGCATTACGCTCAAAATAGCAGGTGACCCCCGCCCTTGTGCATTCCTCGTACAGCCCTCCAAGCAATGCGCCTTTGTTAAAGACCACGGCTGCAACTCCGCTGCCCGAGGCATTGGCCTCGTAATCACCTATCTCGATGCGGTCTTGTGCATTGGGCGCGATGAAGTGGCAGGCATAGAACTCGCGGTAGGGGCCGGAGTAGCCAACGGAAAAGTTGCTGACAGGAAAGATCCACCGCTTTTGCTCTTTTGAAAAGTACATGCGCTCGTTGTAGAACGAGTCCATGTTCATGAGAAACATCTGGGCACATGAGCGCAGCACCTCTGCCGGATCGCTCTTGCGCTCCACCAGGGCCACCCGCAGGCCGTTCTGCGCGGCTGTTTTTGCCGCCTCGAGCCCGGAGGTTCCTCCGCCGACAACAATGAGATCGTATTTGGTCATAAGCAAACATTGCTCTCAACTTGCTGGGCACGCTTCGCTTTGCCCAGCCTACTCTATCTGACTCCCAAACCCTGAACTCTGAACCCCGAACCCGCTACCTTTCATCTGTTCGGAAACCCCATCCGTGCTGCGGGTTTTATAAGTTGCAATACCTGCTCCGGCCGGAACAGGGCAATCTTCTGCGCAAGCTGCGGCCGCTCTTGTTGTACACGCTCAAGATGAGGCTGCAGGCCGGTCATAAGCCTGCTGTACAGCTTAAACGGATTGAGCGTCCAGGGAAGCTTTTGTGTAACAAGATGGTGCAGGTAGTTGTACTCATCTTCAGTAAACATCCGGTTAAAAAGCGGGTAGCAGAGAAAATCCCGGTAATCATGCGTTGCAAGCCAGTTCTGCTTCCACCAGTTTATATAGTTCATAACGCCGTCCCTGTTGGGCATGCCCCGCTGTAGCGCCTCGGATACGGCATGCGCGGCCTTATGGCCTGAAAGCAAAGCTCCCGAATTTTCTGCTTCTGAAAACCAGCAGCTGTCGCCGACAAAAATTACATTGTCCTTAAACGGCTCCCGCGCCGGGCTCCAGTTATTGACAACGTTTACACGGGTGTTGGTTATCTCAAGCCGGGGGAACCAGCTTTTAAATTTGCTTCGTTTGGTAAGAAACTCAAACTGCTCGTCCCCGCTCACGAAAAACCAGTACTCATCATCACGATACACACTCGGAAGCAGGCAGAACGGCACAGGCCCCAGCGCCTCGCGGTCCCAACTGATGCCGAGGAATATTGCCTCGGAGCGCTCGAACTCAACGCCCGTAACATAATGGCTGATTGATTTCCTCGTATTGATAAAAAGCCGCTCTTTGTTCAGGCCGGTTATCTTTGCAAGGCGTGAATTGATCCCATCTGCCGCAATACAGAAAGCGCCTTCAAGAATATCGCCTTCGGCTGTTTTAATCTGCACGCCGCCGGCAGTTTTGCTGAAATGGGTAACATTTCTTTCAAGAAAATAATGCACACCGGCCTTTTTCCCCTCTTCAAAAAGTCCGTCAAGAAGCACTGCCTTATCAAAAACAACCGCAGGAGTACCGCCCCCTGAAGCATTTAGCTCGTAATCTCCTATCTCAATGCGGTCTGTGGCATTGGGGGAAATAAAATGGCAGGCATAAAACTCGCGGTAGTTGCCGCTGTAGTTAACGTAAAAGTTATTGACCGGGAATACCCATTTTTTCTTTTCCTTTGAAAAATACATGTGCTCCTCATAGAAGGAGTCCATATTCATCAAAAACATCTGGGCGCAGGAACGCTGAATTTTTGCAGGATGGGTCTTGCGCTCAAGAAGCGCTACTTCCAAACCGTTTTCTGCTGCTGTCTTTGCAGCCTCCAGCCCCGACGGCCCGCCGCCGACGACAATCAGGTCGAATTTATTTCCCATACAACATCCTTACATATTTTGGATTTTCCAAAACCAGCATATTTATTTTAGAAATCTGCCGGGCACGCTTTGCTTTGCCCAGCATAAATATAAATATTTTTTGCAATCAAAAATCCGCCAGCCCGAACTCGGCCATATCATAGGTAAAGCCAGAGATAATATCCCAGTGCGCGCCGCCATCATCGGACCGGGCAATGGTGCCCCGCGCTCCGACAACAAGGCCATGCATCTCACCGCAGAAGGCTACTTTCCTGAGCCAGAACTTTGTTTTTATGGCATCTTCTTTAACCTGCCAGGTGGTTCCGCCATCACTGCTCATTAAATAAACCCCTTTATTGCCAATCGCCCATCCTTTTGCGCCTCTAACCATAAGCGAATACAAGGGCTTATCCGTGCCTGACACAACCTTACTCCAGGTCTTTCCAGCATCGGCTGTTTTCAGTATCACACCGTCCATCCCGACAATCCAGCCCCGGTCTCTGTTCTCAAAATAAATCCCGTACAGCGCGGGCAGGGGCTTTTCCCAGTCTGTTTCGCTTGCAGCCGGTGCAAGATCCCTGCATTCCTGAGGCTGCCAGGTTGCCCCTCCGTCTTCAGTGTGAAGAATCGTTCCGAACTCTCCCACAATCCAGCCAGTTCTGTTGTCAGTAAAAAAAATATTATTATAAATCTTATCCTGCGGCTCATGTTGAGCGGACCATGTCGTGCCGCCATTGTCAGTGTGAATAACTGTGCCGAACTCTCCGATAGCCCATCCGTTGCGGCTGTCAAGAAAGAAAAGGTCAAGCAGATCTTTCTCTGTGCCGCTGTGCTGCGGAGCCCATGTTTTGCCCCCGTCGGTGGTGTGGATTATAGTGCCGCCGACTCCCGCAGCCCAGCCCTCGCTGGAATTGACAAACCGTATGCTGCCCAGCAGCAAATCCTTAATGCCGCTGTGCTGCTTTTTCCAGGTTTTGCCGCCGTCGGAGCTGAAACAGATCGTACCGTAGTTGCCGCTTATCCAGACATGCTGCGCATCAGCATATGCTATGCTGTGTATGTTTTCCGAAGTAACAAAATTAAATTTCGGCATCTTGATCTTTGAGCGATCAAATTTACTGCAGCAAGGCGCCAGCGCAATCAGCGCCAGTAAAAAGACAATTTCAACTTTTGTTTTTTTGCCCATTACCGCTCACCATGGTCAAATCATATGCCGCACGTGCTTCTATCTATTCACCGTGCACTCTTGATACATCGCTCTATTAGTACGACTTTTCCTGAAGCGCTCTCGTAGTAAACTGCTTCAGAGGAATATTGATGCCCACACCCTTGATGTCCCGGTTGCCGGGGCTGCCATGGCGGCGTATAAAATCGACAATGTGCTCAGCGCTGGGTATTGATGTCTTGCCCCCGCCATATGAGGGCTGTTCATTATATGTTATTTCATACATCTTCCAGAGCTCTCCCTGACGATTGTATACCACCTTGAAGTTCATCTGCCATGTCTCAGGGTCCAGATACCATATCTGCTTGCTGTAAATATAATCCTTGTCTTTATTGATCACCTCAACAACCCAGTTGTTCACCCTCTCGCGCTGGAAGCCGTTCCAAAACCCCTGGCCGTGATCGCGCTGCACGTTTTTAGGGTCCTGGTGCCGGGCCACCAGCAGCTCGGCCCTGCCTTTGGCAGTGTAGGTGTTACGGGTAGGATGCGTGTACCATCCTTCCTGGTCATCATAGATCATATCCGTGCCATCAATCGTGTCCGTTCGCTGGCTTGTTGCATAGCGCCGTACGCGCCTGAACATCGCCGTGTAAACCCATAGATCCTCTTCCCGGTTATCCTTATACCGGATCTCAAGCATAGTGGTATCGACGAAGTCGGCCGGCGCTGTATGGCGCTGAAAAAACGACCGGGCAATGTCGCGCGTATTTTCGCTGTTCGGCATTCTGGGAATCGGCGGCACGTCGTAGCGCCCTAACCAGGAAAGCTCCCACCGCAGATGCCCGGCTTCACGCTCATGCCCGGTTCTGCAGTCAACAACTGTCCCGCCATGAAAAAGGTAACTGCTGTCACCCCGTGTGTTTGAATCAAAATTCCATGCCATTTCAATACCGGTTTTCGGCTGGGGGAAGGGGTAGCCGGCAACGTCACCGTAGCCGACAAGATTTTCTTTTTCGTCAAGCTTGCCTGCAGGGGCATATTTCTTCGTCGCGTCGATAAGCCCTTTGGACACATCATAGGGCCGGTACGGCACGATATCGAACCAGAGCGATTTCGCACCGAAGATGGAAGGATCCTTCATCGCCTTGTATACCGCCTCATGCAGAAACTCTTTCACCTGGTCCACATTTTCCGTTGTTACCTTTTTGCCCACCCAGGTCTTTTCCCATTCCTTCACTTTGGCAAGCTCGGCGCCACCATAGGATGGGGTCGGAAATGTCACCTCTGCTGCGCGGCACGGCAGGCTGCAGCAAAGCGCCACGGCAATAAGAAACGGCAGTATAGCTGCGTTTTTTTTCATGACCTTCTCCTTTGTATTAGAATTCATAGCCTATCCTGAAATAGGCGAAATCCTTGTTCTCGCAGTATGCTTCCGCTGCATCCCAGGGGTTCCTGGCAAAAAACCATGTGTAGCCAAGTTCATAGCGCATGTGTGCGCCCGGCTGATAGCGTAGCGCTGCCACACCGTAGCCCCAGTTTTGGGCATTGTAGAGAAAGCGAACAACGGGAAAAAGCTCGCTGTGCCACATATTGGCCCGAACCGTGACGGTCCAGTTTGTCTGGCTGCGCTCATAATACGCAAATGTCCGGCGGATATGGGTGACATTGCCCTGCCTTCGCTGGGCATACCACCCGATTGTGGTGTCTAAAATGCCGCTAGAGGCCAGCCATGTTTGATTTTGTAGCCAATCCCATCTGATGGGCCGGTCAAAGGTGATGCCCACATTTATCTGATCGCGTTCAGTTGTGCCGGTGATTACCTTCGAGTATGAAGGGGCCTTATCGATTTCCTTTATAAACGCCGTATTTTCAGGGACGCCCAGTTCATAGGACAGCTCGCCGCGCAGCACGCCTTTCAGCCAGGGGATAAAGGACTGGCCGCTAAAGCCTAAGGCGTCAAAATATTTATATTCCCAGAAACTTTTATGGTTTAAGCCGGGTAAATCTTGCGCGCCGAACACGCGGCTCAAGGCCAGATTATTCAGATAGCCGTTCAAGGTGTCGGTATCCAGGTTCAATGTTGCCGGTGTACCGAGCGTGCTGCGCTTGGCTACCGGTGTTGTGTTCATCCCGTGATACCAGCTGAGCGTCCAGTCCAGAGTATAGTTGCCCGGCAGATCCGACGTGCCCTTTACCCTGAAGGCAAATGTCGTATTGTTCAATCTGAAGGACGGCTGGTCTCGGCGGAACATGGCGTCGATAGCGGCATTCTGGCCGTAGGGAAGGATTCTTCCTGCCTGTTTGCCCATCACAACCGGAGGAGCCGGATTGCTTCCTATGGCGGTCCCCTCATACGGCGTTCTGACCCGCTGAAAATCAGGTGTCCAGATGCCTTCAAAGACAATCTGCCCGGGAAGATCCGAGGTGTAAAATCCCCGCAGCATCCACAGCCCCAGTTTCATCTCGTCAAACGGGTCGATGCCGGGTGTTGTATATCTGAGATCAAGAGGATTTATGCGGTCGATGGTGCGCACCATCTCGACCTCGCTCCAGAAAACGATCTGCTTGCCAGCGCGGATGTTCCATGGCCCGTAATACACATCGGTATACAGCTCATTAATCCAGTCGTCGGCACGCTCATAGGGCCCCTGGTAATGATGCCGCGCTCGTGAGGTCATGGAATTTTTAATTGCGCCGTCAAAATCGGACGACGACTCATGCCAGTACTGAAAAAAGCCGAACAGGTTGGCATTGCACTTCTCATTTTCTATGGCATTATACAGCAGCTCCAGTGTGCCTTTTGTCCGCATCAGGCCTATGTTATTGTTGTTGTACTGCTTGTCTTCATCTGTAAGTTTCGTCATGTACATGCCGAATTCATACAGCGAACCCTTGACCCTCAGCTTGTCATCAAGAAGCATCACTGCGGCACACGAGCACCTGGGCACGGCAAGATATGCGGCCCCAAGCGCTGCCAAAAGCACAGAAGCCAAAAATATTTTTTTCATAGCCTGATCCCCCATACGCTTGATTGCCTTTTTGATAAACACTGCGCCGACATGGCAGCATAAAAATATATCATTATGCCGCACGCATTTCTGTGCGCACAGCAAATTTCGGCTTAAAGATACACAGCATCGCCGGAATGAGCAGCAGCGCCCCAAGCATGTTGAGTACAAGCAGTATTGCCAGCAGCATGCCCATTTCCGCCTGAAACTTCAGTGGCGAGAATACCCACATGCCCAGCCCTATTGTGAGAGTCGTTGCAATCTGAATGATTGATCTGCCATTGGTGGTCAGTGCGTTGGCGACAGCTGTTTTCAGATCACAGCCCCTGTCCCGTTCCTCCAGGAGCCTGCCGATATAATAAATGCCGTAGTCAACACCCAGACCGATGCCGATTGAAGAAATCGGAAACGTATTGACCGTCAGACCGATATGATAGGCGCCCATGAGGGCGAATGTGAGCACATTGGAGATGGCAAGGGGTATGGTGCAGAGAAGGCCGGCTGTGGCGGATTTAAAGGTGATGGCACACAGCAGGAAGACGCCGCCCAGTGCAAGAATCAGGTTCAGTGTCTGCGAATCTGCTATAACATCGCGCACGGCCGCCTGAACGCCCACAGCCCCTCCTGCCAGAAGGTATGTCCCGCCCGGGGGGCCCGGCGTATCCTTCAGATATTTCTGTATGTGCGCGACGATGCTTTCAACAGTTGCCGGCATCTTGTCGCGGCAGTAGACAACGATGTTGCCGTATTTATCCTGCATATCCACATATCGGTCCCAGGTGCCGGGCTCTCCGGCGTAGAGAAGCCTGCGGCACAGAAAGCTCAGCGTCCTGTCATCCTTGGGCAGATGGCACCACTGGGGGTCATCTTCATTTGATGACATAAAAAATCCCGGAAGGCTGTTGACGATGGAATAGGTGAACATCACCCGGTCATGCGTGGCAAGGTAGCGCTGAAACCTGTCAATCTCGCGAAGAGTAGACCCCTTAGAGATAAAGCCGCCTTCGGTTCCCTCAACGATAATATACAGGGGATTGAGGAGCGGGATGCTCGTGGTAATCCTGAATGCGTCCTTGTTATAGCGGTGAAACGGCCACAGGATCGATGATCCCGGAAAAAAATCGCCCACCTGCATCTGACCGGCGAAAAACAGCCCCACAGACGTAACCGTAACCGTACCTGCAACCACATACCATTTCCCCCGGGCGGGAATCCACCGGCCGAGCATGGCAAGAAACCGTACGCGGTAATCGGCCTGCTTGCTGTTTCTCAATCTCCGGGCAAGACGAATAAACCCATCGGAAGCAGGGATGCAGGAAAGAATAAGCGGTGTCACTATGAGCGACATGATGATTGTGGCGATGAGCCAGAACGTGCAGACTATGGCCATATTGACAAGTATGGGGATGGCGGCAAGGGCAATCAGCCCGATTCCCAGGGCATCGGTGAGTATGCCCGTGAATCCCGGCACAAACATGGTCTCGATAATATGTTCAGCGGCCTGCCGGATATCGCCGGTTTTATCAAATTCCTCCATGTAGCGCGCCACAAGCTGTATCGAGTGCCGTGCAGTCATGAGCGCTATAAGAAACGGCAGAATAATAATAAGCGGATCAAGGGAATACTTGATAAGCGACATGAACCCGAGCCCCCAGACAGCACTTGCAGCCGCAGACGCCAGGGGTACGAATATCGCCCGCTTTGACCGGTAATAGATATAGAGCATGATGCAGATAGCCAGCACGGTACATCCGATCACGCACAGCACCTGGGCGGAATAGTAATTTATATACCCCAGGTGCATGGGCTCGCCGGCAATGCTTACGATATGGTTTTCGTCTTCCGTGTGCTCCCGTATGCGGCTCAGCAATTGAAAAATAGTGTTGTAATCAAGATCCTGCTCAAAAAAGTCCACCATGACAAGCGTCTTTTTGCTGTCATAGGCCACGTACTGCCCGTAGTAACGGGGATTGCTGAAAATCTTATCCTTGAGATCCTGCATCTCCTGTTCATTTTTAGGCAAATCCGGAAACATGAGCGGATTGATTGCCATTGTCCCTGCGCTGAATTTAAAATCCTTCAGCTTTGATGAAGCCAGCGACCGTATTTTATAAGGATCGACCCCGGGTATTTTTTCTGCTTCACGGGTAATCCACTGAACTTTTTCCAGGGTCTTCTGGTTGAAAATATCCCCGTCGCGCACCTGCACCATGATGAGAACCTGGTTGGCGCCGCCGAAAATATTGCGGATCATATTGTGAACTTTTATAAACGGGTGGTTTTGCGGCAGAAGGTTGTTGAAATCGGTCTTTATGGTAAGGCTGAAACAGTGATACAGAAAAAAAGCTGTCAGCAGACCTATGAGGATCAGGATGCTCACCCGTTGACGCACGATAAGTTCGGAAAACTTTTTCAATGTTTTTCTACCCTGTATGTATGGCGGGTGTAATTTGCTGCAAAAGCAGGGCATGGAGTGTTAAGCTAAACCCCATAATATTTTGAAATTCAAACTTTTTAGTTATCGTATTAATATAAGAGTGTTTCCCTGTCAAGTTTTTTTAAAATAAATTTTTTTGGCCCGTGTCTGAAAGCAACCAAAAGCTGCAAAAGAGAGTAAAATATCATCCGTGGCCGGTCTTGTAAACCAGCTTGATATCCTTTCATAAGAAGTTAAAAACTACACCATGTTTTTCAATATAAGAGGGCTCTGCGGAATTCGGGAAGAGTTTTTGGTGCTGAAATCTCGCAAATATGCTAAAAAAATAGTACTCATTCAGATAAAATTTTTTATGAAAGGATGACGTCATGTCAGCAAAAATAATAAATGGAACGGAAATTGCCGGGCAGATTCGCGATGAGCTGCGGCGCGAGGTAGCAGGTCTGAAGGAACAGCATGGGGTTGTGCCCGGCCTTGTCACTCTGCTGGTGGGTGAGAATCCCGCATCGGTGAGCTATGTAACGGCAAAGCAGAAGACTTCCCATGAGCTGGGTTTTCATTCCGTTCAGGACAATCAGCCCCCCGATGTTTCAGAAGAGCAGCTTCTGAAGCT
>CAIWCT010000094.1 GCA_903911225.1 uncultured delta proteobacterium | reverse complement strand
GCAGGTGACACGGCGAGTAAATTTTATTTAACCCTGCGGGATGAAAAAAAAATAACGGGAACGAAATGCACGGCATGCAACAAGGTATTCCTGCCTCCGCGCAAGGTCTGCCCCTCATGCTTTACCGAGAACACGCAGTGGGTAAACATTTCCGATGAGGGAACGGTCATTACCTTTACGGTGGCCAGGCGGCAGTTTGCGGCCATCCCGATTGACAGGAAGGTTCCAGTTATCTGGGGTCTGATAAAACTCGATGGCGCTGATACCGCCATGCTGCATTATCTGGACGAAATAAAGCCGGAAAACGTGAAAATCGGCATGCGCGTAAAGGCGGTGTTCTCCGAAGGGCGGAAGGGCACCATCCGCGATATTTCGCATTTCAAACCGGCACAATGAATAAGGAGCCAAAAATATGGAAAGAGCAGCAATAATCGGCGTCGGCACGACAAAAATTGAAAAGAGCAAAGTCGGAGAAACTTTTGCCGACATGGCGTGGGAGGCCGTGAATAAGGCGCTAAGCGACGCGGGAATGACCATAGATGACATAGACAACGTAGTGACTACATCCAGCGATTTCTGGGACGGCAGGACGATTTCCTGCATGGCCGTGGGTGATGCCAGCGGCGCGGCCCACAAGAATGTTTCCTGTGTGGAGGGCGATGGAACCTATGGAGCATTTTACGGCATGACGCGCAGCCTTTCCGGATCGTACAGAACCACCCTGGTCACCGGGCATTCCAAAGGCTCCCAGAGCATATCTAGCCTTATCACCAATTCTGCCTTTGACCCCATCTACGAGCGGGGTCTCGGCATGGATATGGTTACCGCGTGTGCCATGCAGGCAAAATCCTACATGCACCGCACCAAAACCACCGCGGAGCAATTGGCATTGGTATCCGTGAAGAATCATGGCAACGCGCTGAAGAATCCTTTGTCGCAGCTCCCCATGAAAATCACCGTTAAGGATGTGCTGGAATCCGAGATGATCGCTGATCCGCTGCACAAGCTTGACTGTTCGCCCATTTCCGACGGTTGCGCGGCGGTCATTATCGCCCACGAGTCAGTGGCGGCAAAGTTCAAGCAGAAGCCTGTCTGGATCAAGGGTGTGTCTTTTTGCGCGGATAGCTTCTTTTTCGGCGATAGGGATCTTTCCCGCGCTAAGGCACTGACAGAAGCGGCAAAGAAGGCGTACACGATGGCCGGAATTCAAGATCCAAAAAAAGAAATTGATGTTGCCGAACTTTACGATGCTTTTACTTATCAGGAGCTTATGTGGCTTGAAGAAATGGGGCTTGTGGACGACGCGATGGCCGGGAAACTCCTGGAAAAGGGAGAGTTTAATATTGATGGCAGGCTGCCGGTAAACGCATCAGGTGGACTTCTCTCCGGGCACCCCGTTATCGCTGCCGGCCTGTACAGCATGGCCGCGGTGGTCAGACAGATTCGGGGCGACGCAGGCGGTTTCCAGGTGAAGAAGGCTAAAACCGGTCTGGTACATGGCGTAAACGGCCTGGGTGGCCAGTCCCATTGCGTGTTTATTCTTGATAAGGACAAGTAGGAGGTACAACCATGGCTAAACGAGTTGCAATTGTAGGAACCGGGCAGACATTCCATAAGAGCCATCGCCCTGACGTCAGCGGCCAGGAGCTCATTAATGAGGCGGTAAAAAGAGCGCTTACCGATGCTGACCTGAAGATGAAAGACATTGATGCCATCGTCATCGGGAACATGGATCACTTTGAAGGAATCAATTACGTCGATTGCTGGAGTGTGGACGGCTCAGGCGGTACAATGAAACCAATTATAAAACTGACTACCGGCGGAACCACAGGCTGTACAGTCGCCATAGGCGGCTACCATCTGGTAGGATCGGGCATGTTTGACAGAGTACTGATTATCGGCTGGGAGAAAAACTCCGAATCAGATACCACCGGCGCGATCACCACTGCCTTTGATCCCGTATGGGACAGGCTGGTATTTGCCGGCGCGATTTCAGGTCTGGCGGCGGAGGCTCAGGCCTACATCGCCCGTTATGGCGCATCTGAACGCGATGGCGCCCGGGTGAGTGTTCGGGATAGGAAACACGCGATGAACAACCCCCATGCGCAACTGCGAAAGGAAGTAAGCCTTGAAGAAGTGCTTGCTTCCCCGATGCTTGCCGATCCGATCCACCTGCTGGACGTTTGTCCCCGTTCCGATGGCGCGTGCGCGGTAATCATGGCCAGCGAAGACGTCGCGGAAAAGATCTGCCCGAAACCGGATTGGATCTGGGGGACGGCAGCGCGTCACTCATACAGTTATCTGGGCGATGCCGATTACGGCCGCCTTACCAGCATGCGCGAGGGCTCTCAGGAACTGTGGAAGAAGGCGGGTATCAAAGAGCCGCGCAAAGAGCTCGACGTCATCGAGCTGTACCAGCCCTATTCATTCGGCGGCCTGATCTGGATTGAGGATATGGGCATAGTAGGCCCCGGCGAGGCGCCCCGTTATATCTGGGATGGCAATACAGACATGGGCGGCGAGCTCCCCATCAACCCGTCAGGCGGAGTTATCGCAACCAATCCCATCGGGGCTACAGGGCTTATCCGGTGCGCGGAGGCAGCCATGCAGGTGATGGGTAAAGCGGAAGGGCGGCAGGTACCTGACGTCAATTTCGCCTTCAGCAGCGGTTTTGGCGGTTGCTGGTGGACGGATATGATTCTGCACGGCAAGAAAAAACCGAAGTGACCTAACAGGAGTAGAGATTATGACTGAAAAAGAACATATACTCATAGAATCAGGCGACGCGGTACAGCCCTTCGCTTATTCCGTGG
>CAIWCT010000093.1 GCA_903911225.1 uncultured delta proteobacterium | reverse complement strand
CTTAATTTTCAACTATGCCACCAGCCCCTATCCCGAGTGGCATGCCAAAGCCTGGGGCGCAGCCCTTGTGCTCGTGGTTTTTGTGCTGGGAATGAACTTTATTGCAAAGGTGATAGCAAAGCGATGGAAAGTCCGGTTTTAAGAGTCGAGAATTTTTCCGCCCATTTCGGCGATACCCCCGTGCTCAAAGACATCAACCTGTCGGTGCAGCACAACAAGGTAACGGCGCTCATGGGCCCTTCAGGCTGCGGTAAGACAACACTCATACGCTGTATCAACCGCATGCATGAGTTGATAACCGATGCCGGGGTTGCGGGGTGCATCTATCTGCACGACGAAGATCTGTACAAAATGAACCCTATCCTGGTGCGCAAGAAAATCGGCATGGTGTTCCAGCGGCCCAATCCTTTTCCGACCATGAGCATTTATGAAAATGTGATTGCGGGGTACAGCTTAAACGGCATTAAAATCAAAAGAGACGAAAAAGACCGCATTGTGGAGGAGTCGCTTCGCAAAGCCGCCCTGTGGGAAGAGGTGCGCGACCGGCTGCATCGCAAGGGATCATTTCTCTCCGGTGGCCAGCAGCAGCGCCTGTGCATTGCCCGGGCCCTTGCCATGAATCCCGATATTCTGCTCATGGACGAGCCGACATCGGCTCTTGACCCCAAGGCAACCGCCTATATCGAACAGCTCATCTGCGAATTGAAAAACAATGTGACCATATTGCTTGTCACGCATAATATAGCCCAGGCCGCTCGCGTATCCGATTTTACCGCCTTTCTATATTTGGGCGATCTCGTCGAGTTCGGCACCACGGAAAAACTTTTCACCGTGCCCGATGACAAGCGGACCGAGGAGTACCTGTCGGGTAAATTCGGTTAATAACACCGCCGAGGCACAGAGAGCATAGGGAAATTTTAGATTTATATATAAAAGTTTGAGAATGCATCTTTCAGAATTGATTCTGCTCAGTCATCCCCTCTCCGCCGCGCGCGGGGGAGAGGGCCAGGGTGAGGTGGCTTAAAAAAATCAGTATAATTTATATTTAATGCCCCCTCACCTCAATCCTCCCCCCCTATCGGGGGCGAGGAGGATGAATTTCAAGTATCTTTGGCTGGAATTTCGCCGCTGGCGAAAAATATAAAACGCTACGGCCTCAACGCCTTGCGGTGAAAATTATTTATTAAAGGTACTGCCATGCAGCCGGAAAAATTAAACGAACTCAAAGGTGAAATTATTCAATTTAGCGCCCATATCGAACGCATGATCGATAAAAGCGTCAAGGGGCTTGTAAGCCGCAATGAAGAACTGCTGCTGGAGCTGATTGATCATGACGAGCCAAAAGCCAACCAATTCGAACTGGATATCGATGAGGACTGCACCAACCTGATAGCACAGTTTCAGCCCATGGCCAGAGAGCTGCGCACAATCCTGGTGGTCTATGATATGAATGCCGCTTTAGAGCGCATGGGAGACCATGCGGTCAATATTTCAAAAAATGCCTTAGAACTCATACGGGTGCCGCCTATCAAGCCCTTCATTGACATACCGAACATGAGCGAGCTGGTCCGGGGCATGCTTTCCGATGTGCTTGATGCGTTCATCAATGAAGACCCGCAGCTTGCCATTGAGGTCTGCCGCCGCGACAGCGTTATCGATGATCTGCGCAATCAGATTCTGCGGGAGCTCATAACGTATATGACCGAGCATCCTGCCATTATCAGCAGCTGCATCAATATTTTGCGGATCGCGGAAAACCTTGAGCGCATCGCCGACCTTACCACCAATATCGCGGAAGATACCATTTTTATGCTCCAGGGCCGGGTGATTAAGCATCACAATATCGGCTGATTTGATGATCTTTTGTAGGGGCAGACCTGCGTGTCTGCCCGATCCGTCGCTGATGTCTTCCATTTGATACAATAAAAGAACCCACACCCTCTCTTTCACTCCACTTCCCACAGTTGTGTTCATTATTTGACATTGTTCATAAAATGTGTACAATATGAATTAGTGAACAAATGTTGCCACTTTCATTTCCGTTCATTATTTTTAGCTGTTCACAAATTGTGTACAATAAAAAATAGTGAACAAGGGGGTTGCGATGATTTTATTAAATAAGCAAAATATAGAAAAAAATGAATTAGAATTGCTTAAAACGGCAACACAAGCGTTTGAAGAGGGTACGGGTCTGCATATTGAAACCGGAGCTTTTCAGATGAAGCAAGACGATAAGTATATAGATGCCGTCTTACAGATCGCTATGCCGGGGGGCGGGAATAAAACATTTTATGCCGAAATTAAAACTGCCATTACACAAGCTGCAATTGGTCATATCGTTGAACAAATTCGTCGCCAAAACCATAACAATCCGGTAATTCTGGTAACACGCTATGTTACGCCACAACAGGCTGATCGGTTAAAGAAGCTTAAAGTTCCCTTTATTGATATGGCCGGCAATGCCTGGATAGATGAACCGCCGCTATTTGTCTATATAACCGGCAAAAAACCTGCGGCTGAAGACAGGCAAATTAAGAAAGTACGGGTTTTTCGGCCCACAGGATTACAGGTTGTTTTTGCACTTCTTTGCAATCCCGGGCTTGCCAATGCTCCGTACCGCGACATTGCTCATGCCGCACAGGTAGCCCTGGGAACGGTCGGTTGGGTGATATATGATTTGAAGCGACTGGACTATTTTCTGGATAAAGGCGCGTATGGTCGAAAAATAATAAATCTAAAAAAACTTTTCACTGCCTGGGTTGAGGCCTACGCCCGTGATTTGCGCCCCAAATTTCATATGGGGCGATTTGCAATGGCTGAACATGAAGCATTGGAAAACATTAATTGGGAAAATCTTGGCATATATCTTGGCGGCGAAGCGGCTGCGGCAAAAATAACCAATTATTTAAAGCCTGCAAACGCAACAGTGTATGTACCAAAAGATATTAATAACTTTGCCCAAAATTTTATTATCAAAAAACGCCTTAAAAAAGATCCCAACGGCAACATAGAACTTCTCGGCACATTCTGGAACTTTGAGTATCAGTGGCAGTTTAAGGAGCTTGTTCCACCGCTGCTTATTTATGCAGATCTTATGGCAACGGCAAACGACAGAAATATTGAAACCGCGAAGATGATTTATGACCAATACATCGCTCGACATATCGAACAAGATTAACCAAATCATTCTTGACTGTTTATTGGCACTGCAAACAGAAGCAGGCGCACTCGGGCTGGATATGCTTCTTGTCGGTGCCACGGTCAGAGATATTATTCTTAGTCTCGTACATGGTATAAAAATTAACCGTGCAACAAAGGATGTTGATATCGGCATACTGGTAAGCAATTGGGGTGCGTATGAAGCTTACAAACAGCGACTAATTGCCACTGCTTTGTTTACTCCCGATTCTAAAAGAAACCACCGACTGTACTTTCATGGACTTCCTGTTGACATAATTCCCTTTGGCGGCATTGAAAAAGAAGATGGCAATATTGTCTGGCCCCCTGATGATGCCGACACAATGAGGGTAACAGGGTTTAAGGATGCTTTTACTCATGCACTGTCTGCCCATATCGGCCAGGAGAAAGAAATTCGTTTAGCATCTCTGCCCGGCATGGCGATTTTAAAAATCATTGCATGGGATGACCGGCATAACGAGTTTCCCACTAAAGATGCCGAAGACCTTGCCCTCATCTTGCATAATTATACCGATGCAGGAAATATTGATCGCCTGTATGAAAAATATCCTGAATTTGTCACAGATTTTAATGGCGATAGTGTATTGGCGGGTGCCCGACTGCTCGGAGTTGATATGGCAGCCATTATGAGCGATAAGACAAAGCAGACTGTGCAGGGAATACTGGAGCGAAATACCAACCCCGGAAAAGCCGATAAACTTACGGAGGCAATCTTTGGGCAATTAACAGGCAGAAGTTATGAATGGACAGTACAATTGCTTCAGAATTTGCAGGAAGGGATTGGACACTGATCAGGCAGGATACAAAAGACTGCTCATAGGGCAGGCCGGTATGCCAAGCTGTACATTTCAAAATTTTTTTCCGCCCCCAAGCTCTTGCAGCCGCCGGGCCGCCGCTTCATAATCCCCCAAATGCGCCCGCATGAGGCTTTTCCAGAGCTTGCCGTGATTGGGCACGGAAAAGTGCAGCAGTTCATGCACTATGACATAGTCGCCCACCTCGCGATCAAAGTCGAGCAAATCATCATTGAAGCTCAGTGTTCCCGCTGTCGAGCATGACGCCCATTTCGTACTCATCGGTCGCACATAGAGCCCGCATACTTTTACGTTGAGCTTTTCCGCCCATACAAGTACGCGGGCTTTAAATTCCTGCCTGTCGCGCCATGCTGTCATTTCTTAAAGCTCTTCTGCAAAAGGGTGAAAAGCGCCTCGACCGTAGCCGTTACCTTTTCCATAGCATCTTCATGAGCAAAAATCGCAAAGGTCGCAAGCTTCCGCACCTCGCGCATTTCCGCTTCGCTGCTCCGCCAGTTGGGATATTGCATAAACGCAGCAGCCACTTTTTTGCTCACTGCTTCCGGGTTTGAAATACCTTCTTCGGCAATCTTGCACAGGACGAAATAGGAAAGCGCGTCAAGGCCCTTTGCAGCCTGTTCGGCTTTACGCTGCTGGTTGCGCTCAATCTCCTTTAGCAGTTCTGCCAGCGCTTCTTCTGTTGTTGCCTGCCGGTCTTCGAAATTCTCCTGCACGGCAAGAGCCCGTTCAGCAAGAGCTATAAGAAAAGGATCGTCGCTGTTCTCCGCAGCCTCTTTTGCAATGGCTTTTACCAGGTTTATAACCTTGGTTGCCTTGCCTTCATCGCGCTGCTTGATGGTTTCGATGGTCGATTTATCAATAAACACATAATCAGCAGGCGGCTCTGTGGCAAAGTCAGCGCCCACATGCCTTTGCACCAGTTCATTGGTTTTTTTCTGAAAGGCCCGGTCCACATACACCGTTTTAGCATAGGCATTGCGAACCACTGCATAGATGGAGGACAGCGTTGCATACGGTTCAATAAAAGGCCGCAGGAAAGCATCAGGTGAGATGATCTCATAGAGCATTTCTATTTCTTTGTATTCCTTAAAAAATTCCTTGCGCCGCTCCTTGTCGCGGAAATGTTCAATGAGATTATCAACATCCTTGTCATTGAATTTCTGTGTCACCAGGCTGATATAGGCCGGGGCTTTTGTTTCCATCTTGGCCTTGAACAGCTGTTTCAAAAGGCCGAGGTCTTTTACAATGGCGTTTATTTCATCGCTGTCAAATGCAAGCGCCTTTTCCAGCTTGTCGAATATGCCCACAAAATCAAGCACAAAGCCGTGGGGTTTCACCATTTCGGCGGCTTCGTTTTCATATGGCCGGTTCACCCGCGCAATGGCCTGCAGCAGGGTATGGTCGCGCATGGGTTTGTCAAGATACATGGCATAGAGAATCGGCGCATCAAAGCCGGTCAGTAGCTTTTCGGTTACAATCAGTATTTTTGGCCACTCACCGATCTTTATGAAGTTTTTGCGAATCTGGCGCTCTTTCTTCTCCTCCAAGTGCCATTTCTTTAGATGCGGTGCATCATTGTTATTGCCTGTATAGACAATCTCGGAATACTTGGCTGGCAAAATTGCATCAAGCGCTTCTTTATAGAAAGCGCAGGCCTCGCGGTCAACACCAACCAGAAAGGCCTTGTATCCCAGGGGTTCAACATTTTCCCGGTAATGACGGGCTACAAAGGCGGCAACTTTATTAACGCGATTCCGGCCTTTTAGAAAATTTTTCAGGTTCACTGCCCGCTCAAGGATTTTGTTCAATTCTTCGATGTCGGCTATGCCTTCGGTTTCAGCCAGGGCGAAGAATTCTTTCTCCATTATTTCATGGGGCACAAGCATATCATTGGGGGCAAGGTTATAGTAGAGCGGCAGGGTGGTGCCGTCGTCGATGCTTTCGGCTATGGAATATTTATGGAGATAGCCTTTGTCATCTTCGCAGCCGAAGGTTTTAAACGTGCCCTTGCCATAGGCGGTTTTATCAACCGGCGTGCCCGTAAACCCGATATAGGTGGCATTGGGCAGCCCCGCCATAAGGAAATTCCCAAGATCGCCGCCTGTAGTGCGGTGCGCCTCGTCAATCAGCACGAAGATATTGCGTCGCGTATTGAGATTTTCTGGCATGTCGCGGAATTTGTGGATCATGGTTACCACAATGCCCCGGTAATCCTGCCCGTTTTCATCAAGCAGCTTGTTGAGCGAGCTGATGCGGTCGGCATGGGCCACATTGCCCAAGCCAACGGCAGCAAGGTTTTTCAGCATTTGGTCTTCAAGCTCATTGCGGTCGATCATGAGCAGAATTGTCGGCTTCTGCGCCTCATTGGCTTTAAACAACAGCTCCGCTGCTTTTATCATGGTGTAGGTCTTGCCGCTGCCCTGCGTATGCCACACAAGCCCGCGCAGGCGAGCAGGCTCAAGCGCCCGAGCCACCACTTTATCAACCGCCGCTGTCTGATGCTGCCGCAAAATAATCTTCTGCAGCTCTTCCTCTTTCTCCACAAAGAGAATGAAATCTTTTAGAAATCGCAGCACCTGCGGCACGGCGCAAAAACTTTTTATCTTGCCTTCAAGATTGCCGATCTCTTCATGCTTCCAGGTGAAGATATTTCGCCGCACCGTGTTCCAGGTTGCGCCGTAGGCAAAACCGATGGCCTCGGTTGCGGTAAACAGCATCTCCGGCACCATCACCTCGGGAGTCTCTGTGTGGTAACGTCTGATTTGGTCAACCCCAAGGGCAATGGCTTCATCCTTGGTAGCGTTCTTGCACTCGACTACCAGCACCGGTATGCCGTTTATCAGAAAAACAACATCCTCCCGCGTGCCGTAGTGGCCATTGTGCTTGTAGAACTCTTCGGTCACTTCATATACATTGCGCCATGCAGCAGGCTGCCGGTCGCAATCTTCATAATCAATAAGCACAAGATCAAGCTCGCGGTTTTCCTCTGCGCAGAAAAACTTGCCCTGATTGCGTAGATACACAAGAAAATCCCGATTGCCCGTAATATCAGCCCGCAATCGCTGCAGCTCGCCTATCAGCGCCCCCTCGGCGCCCCGGTATTTGGGATTAAATGCCCGCACCTGCGCATGCAGCAAATCGCCGAAATAAAGCGCTGCAGTCCGCGCCCGATCTTCGGCAGTTGCACCGTCCGGATCAAAAACCCGCCGCTGTTCAGCTTCCCCGCGGGGCACAAACGTCCAGCCGATCTCTTGCGCATAGGCAAGGATGCGGGCTTGAACGGTTTTATGTTCTCCGGGTTTCATGTGTAAACCTGAATGATTAATTTATATTGAAAGTCTTAGAGCGGCTTGTATTTTGTCCCGTTGCTCCGGAATTACAAACGACTCATCCGCATAGTCCCGCCATCTCAGTACAACCGCTCTTACTTCTTTAATGATCGCTTCCGCGCGCCCCCGCTTCATCGAAGCGCTGTTCGCGCACGCTTTAAAATCCTCCAGCGTAAATCCGCTCTGCTTGCCGTTCAGTGCCATTTGATGACTCGATGTCCATTGCCCGCCCGGTTGATAGCTGTACGTCATGTCGAAGGCGGGTGAGAGCGACCAGTGTCCCGAGCGGTTCATCAAAAAGGCAATGTTTTTGACGTGATCATCCTGGTTGCGGGCCGCGATATTAAAAACCATCCGTCGGAACTGTTCCTCGACGGCGGCCATCGGCAACCCCAGCCGGCGGATGACCTGCAGCGCCTGCTCGTAGCCGTATGCGCCAGCCTGGTTGAAATCATAATGCGCCATGCCGCACAGCGACTGCATGTGCAGTTTGCCTCCGCCATCCAGCCGGTCGAACCGCCTGGTCATGAAATGGCGGCGCCCCTTCTCCTCGAAAAGGCGGCACGGACTCATGGTAATTCCCGCGTCTGTCGCCATTTTGTAATAGGCATGCTCAATGGCGCCGTATCCCTTTGGGTCCTCCAGCTCCTTATCCCTGTTGCCACTGACCCCGTCGAACTTCATCAGCCAGTATTCAAACCCGCTGCCCGCCTTCACCTGCCCTGACCGGACTTCGTTGGTTTCCGGATTCCAGGCGATCACCGCCTTGGCCCGCGCCCCGCCCGCGGACGTACCGACCCTCAGAATATCCCGAAGGGATGCTTCCTTCCCCTGCTCGTGTAACCAGCCCTGCAGATTGTTGCGATGGGTTAAAACCTCCGAAGCAAGCGCTACCAGTTTGTCGACTTCGATTCGAGAGGCTCCGGGCGCGGGCAATCGGGTTGCCGGCACATACTCCAGCGCACCCATGCCGCGCGAACCCGTATAGCAGAGTCGCTCCACCGCATTAAACGATTCGGGGCTGCGTCCGGACCGGGCAAGCCAGGCATCGATCAGGGCATTGCCGAACCTGTCCGGCAGCGAATCCGCCAAAAGCCCCGGAAGGCCGTGGAAAGTTTCCGGTCGCAGCGTCGGGAAGGAGTAGAGCCGGCTGGATAGGGGCATCATCAGCGGGGCCACCTCGATACCGCTGTTGATGAACGCCGGGTTATATTCAAACGTCGCGGCTGCGGCTCCGTCTTCCAGCGACACCGCGCCGATCGTGCGTCCCCACAGGCGTACCTCTGCCGTTGTACTCACCTTTCGTCACCCCACTGCCACGGCCCCTTATCCAGGGACTTCCGCTTGCCGCTTGCCCGCTTGCGTGCCTTGCCTTTCAGCCTGACCAGATCCATCGGACGCGGTCCGGCCTCGGGCACCAGTGTTTCCAGCCGATCCAACAACTCTAATACCCGCAGAACCCGAATCAACGTCGACATCTGCGTCGTGGCCCCGGCCTCGATACGCTCCACCGTCCGCTTTGATACGCCCGCCTGCTCCGCCAGCATCTCTTGCGTAAGCCGAAGCTCCAGCCGGCGCTGCGCCAGACGCCCGCCCAGCTCCAGCAGAATGGCCTCATCCGTCAATAATCCTTCAATTTTCATCAGGAATCCTCCCTTAATAGGAGGTTATATATCGTAAATCATGACGATATGAAAGCTATATTTACATATTTTTCGTCATAAATAACGATTTGAATATATGTATAAGGAATACTCGATGAGGAATGAGGAGTTTTTGTCTTCGTTGTTCGGATCATTGTTCCAAAAAGCATTCCTCATTCTTAATTAATAATAGGTAAACCCCCATCTCTGCCGGGGGACTCCTGGAGTTTGACATTTGCGGGAATATAAAATAAGTCTCCAAACCAGTGAACCGCTTAAAGTACACAGGAAAGTAGACTTATCGTGGAAAATGAACAAAGCTTAAAGCATACAAGATGGGAATGCAAGTATCATGTTGAATGGATACCGAAATGCCGAAAAAAGCTGCTGTATGGGCAGTGGGTAGGCCTGACCCGCGTAGCGCGTCCGGCAAGGTACTAAGGGCGCTGCCCCCTATAAACATGATTGTGCGGATTACGGGCTGTTATTTCGGATTGCTAAAAATTAACTGCAAATTAATCATCTCTTTATTTTGTTTTAACCAGACAGCCGTATAGATTTAGACAAGAGATTGCTGGAGTCGCTACCTTCAACATATCTCTCCTCCTCCCGGGGGGCCGCAAGGCCCCCCTTTTTTATGTGTAGCGTGAAGTAAAGGGCGGGTGCACCGGTTATTTATACCGGCGGTGCATCAAAATCCGCTCATGCTATTAATCAGGGGCCGGGCTGACGTGTTGGATTATTGAGTTTGATATGAGGGCGGCTTGAAGATATGGCCCGACGAGGAAAGGCCGGAAAAGGAGTTTCCATCAGTGAGAAAACATAACGATATCATCCGACGGATAAAAAATATTTGAAGCAAGGAAACGCTTCGGGCTATTAACAGTAAAAACCGCTTTCAGGAATTGACTCTGGAAAGAGCAGCTGAGGGGGCTCATTTTATAAATTCTTTCAACCCTTTTAGAATTCTTCCAGCTTATACCCCACGCCCCGGATGTTTCTGATGAATCGCGCATCAGCTCCCAGCTTTTCCCGCAGATGCCGGATATGCACATCAACCGTGCGGTCGATAACGGTTTTGCCCTCGCCCCAGATCTGGTGTAGTATCTTTTCCCTGCTGAACACCCACCCTTTTTTTTCGGCCAGGAGCTCAAGGATTTTAAACTCCGTATAGGTAAGCTCGATCCGTGTGTTGCGCACGGTTAGCTCATGCTTTGCAAGATCAAGCAGCAAAACCCCACCCACATCGATGCAGTCTGCTTCCTGTTCAGCCGACATCTGTCGACGAAAGATCGCCTTGACACGCGCCACAAGCTCCTTGGGAGAGAATGGCTTGGTCATGTAATCGTCTGCCCCAAGCTCAAGTCCGAGCACTTTGTCCCTTTCCTTGTTTTTGGCCGTGACGATGATGATGGGCATGGCGGACAGTTCGCTGCGTTTACGCATGTTTTTGCAGATTTCAAGCCCGTCGATATCAGGAAGCATTAAATCAAGCAGCACAAGGTCTGGTGTGTTTGCTTCCATGAATTGCAGAAAGCCTGCGCCGTTGCTAAAAACGGTGACCCCGTAGCCTGCTTTTTCAAGATGCATGGAGATAAGCTCGGCGATATCCGGTTCGTCTTCAATCAGGACGATATTTTTCCTCATGCACTCCGAACTGTTTGCCATAGCTTTCACTCCGCCGACGCAAGCTTTGCATGCCATGCATCATAATGACAGTATTTCTCCTGTGGATCCGTGCACGACATGCGGTCCAAGCTTATTGCGGAAACATGAATGTGATGGTGTAGCTGTACGGCTCGTCCCCGAGTGATGGCGTAAAGTAGCCCGACAGCAGATACACGATTCCACCCGGAGAATCCATCGGCACAGTCACCATAAATGAAGACTGGCTGGCAGAGCTGAACATGGTGCCCCATTCGGTTGTCGATTCGCCATTGACGACTGCCGTTGCGCAGGCGAATAGGCGGTCGCCCTTATCGCCCTGATCCGTGATCTGCATCGTCAGCTTATCTCCCGTATAGCCCCAGGCTGCGATAATCGTCAGGTCGGTATCGAAGGGAAAAGAATTGCGCATTGTGCGATGGACCGTATAGTTTGCCGTGCCTTCGGTAATGACCTCAAAGCCAAGCTGCAATAAGGGCAGTTCGATATGCGTGCCCTCGAACACAGCCGGCTTCACCCGGGCGTGCCTTGATGGGCTGCCTGCCTTTGCGGCCTGCGGCGCCAGCACGAAAAGCGAAAGCAGGCTCAGAAGTGCAATACTCAGCCCGCGGTGTTTCCGGAAATACAGTGTTGCCATGGTACAACTCCTTTCA
Organism: uncultured delta proteobacterium; assembly: GCA_903911225.1. Taxonomy (GTDB): domain Bacteria; phylum Desulfobacterota; class WTBG01; order CAIYCZ01; family CAIRTM01; genus CAIWCT01. The sequence continues at coordinate 19,055 of CAIWCT010000093.1, read as the reverse complement.
ATGTCGAATGTTATAGCTGAACACCTTAAACCGGCCGGCCTTTTCGATCATGCTGCCCATCAGGACAGGGGCAGGTCCGGGTTTCGTACTATTATCAAACAGCAGTTCAGGCCTGCTGTGGATTTTCACGTTTCCGTACTCCTGTGCCGCTGAGGGAAATTTCACGGACAGCACCCGGAGAGGATTTCCTCCATACCGGCGCAGCATTTCACGAAGCCCGGAGTCTGATTTTGCGGCATGCTGCCTCCAGATGAAATCAGGATTATCTTTCCACCCCTGGAGGCGGCTGTACTCAAGGTTGGGCCATATAAGATCCATGTATTCATCGCGGCTGATGCGCATCCGGTTAAACACCTCTTCATTCTGGGTAGAAACGGCCTGCGCGACGGCCTGCGCCAGGGCATCGGCGGACCCATACCAGCCCTCTGCATCGGGCTTGTCCATGAAAGAACAACCCTGCATATGGCTCAGGCAGAACAGCATCAGGGCGCCGAGAGCAGCCTTCTTAAACATGAACCTGTCGAATGTTTTTTTTGACCGCTGATAATATCGCTTCATTATAATCACACTTTTTTTTAAAATAAATCCGCTTGCGGCGGCGCAGCCGAAAGCCGGCCGCCGCAAGCGGAAAAAAATTGTTTTAATTATTGAACATCAATCGTGCCTTTGCAGTTTCCGGCTGTGATATCGTATGATCCGGACTCAAGAAGCCTGGGCCGCAGCATGATAACGCCCCTCAGCTCATCTGTTTTGGTAACCCGGCTGGTCAACGTAATGATGCCCGGGGCATCGCCCCAGTCGGGCTTGTCGGAGGACTGGAAATCCGCTTGAGCATCGCCAGTCAGCACGTAAACTCTCAACGGGAAGAACCAGGTGAAAATATTTTTCGATATGCTGGCGGGCTTAACGGTCATGACGCACTCGGCGGTTGTATTGTCGCAACAATCACCTGTATGGCAAGTTGCATCACTGTCGTTGCAATCCGTCGAATTGGTGACATAGCCGGCCGGCGCCTCGCAGGCCCGCGTCGTTACCGAAGCACTGCCGTAGGTGTCGCTGTCTGCATCGCGGTAATAGGTCACCTTCTCATTCTCGGTGCAGTTGTCGGTCGTATTGTCTGTCGGGGTCCAGGAGGCAACGCCGTACTTAGTCCAGGGCTGGCGGGTCCAGTCATTGTTCGGGTCGACTGCGCCGATATAATTTACCGCCGTGAAAAAGCCGTCTGAAGGCGGCGTGGCAACCGGCACGGTGCCGTTAATGGCGGGTGAGCCTGCGCCCGGGCGGAAGTCGGGGCTGGTCAGGTTGAAGGCAGCGCCGAGCAAGGGATCGCCGACATAGTTGTGCTGCATGGTCGAGGTCATGAACGTGGTGGTAAAAACAGTAGCAGTATTCGGATAGAAGTTATAGGCAGCGCCGGAAAGGGTGTTGTTATAGAAGATATTGTTATCGACAACCAGAGCCCCGCCGTCGGCCTGGGCCTGGGTTGAAGCGTCGTTCAAATCGACGCCGCCCTGGTTGAAGCCCATGACGATGAAATTTTTCAGCGTGCCGGCCGTGCCGCGGCGCAGCTGCAGGCCTTTGCCATAGGCGTTTACGCTGGTGGCATTGTCATGGCCGATGAAGGTAGCATTGTAAATCGTGGGGTTGGAGCGGGGCAGGCTCTCGTTTGCCTTGTCCAGATTGTCGGCTTCGATGCCGTTGTTGCACTCATCGCCCTTCTGCTGCCCGACCACGAACTGAACTTTGCCGCGCCAGCCGTCGGTCCAGTCAAGGGTATCGTCGCCGCAGGCGGTCATGATGGCATGATGCATATTTACCGTGCCGCCGAAGAACTCGATGCAGTCATCCTTGCTGTAGGCAACCTGAATATGATCTATCGTGGTGCCGGAGCCAACGCCTTGGAAGGCGATGCCGTTGAGCTCATTGTCCGGGGTGAACTGGATGCCGCTGTATTCTTCGCGCACATACTGCATCGTGCCGCTGTTGTCGGCGTCATTGCAATCGACGCCGGCGGTGCAGCCGAACGTGCCGGAATCGCCTTCGCCCAGTTTCGTGCCGCCGGGCACGTTCAGGGTGGCGTAGCCGTTGATGCAAAAGCCGCCCCAGTCAGCGCGCTGCCGCGAGGCCGCGGGCTGGTCGCTCGTAAACAGAATTCCATTGTCCTTCGTGCCGACCGCATGTATTTTGGCGCCGCGCTCGATAACAAGGAGGGCCTTGGTCGCCTTTTCGCCGTAGACGACGGTGCCGGGCTGAATGGTCAGTGTTGCCGGCGGCTTCACAAATATGGCGCCGTGCATCAGTATTTCCCCGCTCCAGGTGGTGTCGCTGGTGATATTGCCCGACACGGGAGTCAGGGCATGGCTGTTTGCCGCCGTACAAAACAGAGCGGCCAATGCTAGCATACTCAATACTTTTTTCATGATAAACCTCCTTTTGTGTTTACTAAGTTGTTTAAACAGTTCCGATAGCTTTCGACTGATGTTTTGGTTTGCTCCAGAACCCTCCTTTCTTTAAAAATCATGTTGTTTGTGTTACCATTTCCAGGAAACCCCCAGTTTGAATGTGCGCCCTACTTTATAGGTATAGTAAACCTGGCCGCCCTGCGTGAGTGTGTAAGGCTCATTGTTCAGGTTCTGAGCGCTCAATTTCACATCCCAGTGTTTGCCGAAATTTTTTATAAGCACCAGATCGAACCGGTCGTGTTTCTTTTCGATGATGTCGGGCAAGCCCAAGCCGCCGATTTCATTCACGCGGTCGTCGGTAAACTGGTACATGAACCGAGCGGTAAAGCCCCAGTCTGGGTTGTCGTATTCAAGAGCTGCATTGACCATGTTTTTAGGCTGGCCGACAAGGGGCCGCGTTGCGGTCGTGGGCACGAATCCGGGCTTGGGCGAGATGGTGGTTTCGGAATCCGTCCAGATATAATTGCTCGTGATATTCCAGTGCCGAATCCACGGCCAGATGAACCCCAGGTTCTTGCGCACCTCGAACTCCGCACCTTTCAGCCAGGCGTCGTCGGCATTGACATAGGAGGAGCGGAGCTGGGTTGTCGCCTGAATGGTGGGCTCGATGGCATTGGTTATTTTTTTATAAAACAGGCTGCATGACAGCACATCCTGAGCGTTTAAAAACCATTCCCAACGGAAGTCGTAATTTTTGATTTTCGCGACCTTCAGGTTCGGATTGCCGACCTGGGCGGAGCCGCCGATGACATCGGTGAACTCGAAAGGCGCAAGCTCATGAAATTCGGGCCGCGACAGCGTGCTGCTGTAACCCAGCCGCACATTCATGTCTTTGACGGGGCTGTATTTAAGCTCTATTGAGGGATGCCAGGTGGAATCATGAATATTGGTGTTGAGGATAGCGCTCGGGTTGAAAGGGTCTTTCGTTACCATATTTGTTTTTTCCCGCTCGATGCGCGTGCCGCCGACCAGCTGGACCGTATCAAGCAGCGTCAAATCGAGCATTGCGTACACGGCGGCGATTTTTTCCTCGGCCGTGTACTTGTCCGTCGGTCGGGATGTTTCTTCGACATGGAAATCATATTGATTAATATTGTAAGGTTGCAGCAGGGTCTCGGGATCATCTGACAGATCGACATTTTTCATATCATAGCCATGGCGAAACGCGAACCGGCGCGACTCAAAATCACGGTTGCGCTTGGTATAGGCAGAGCCGAACTGAAACTTCGGCACAAGCCATGACCAGGGGCTGGGCGCGTCGAGCGACCAATCGATGGCCATGTCGTCCATGTCCTCTTTCTGGTTGGTGAACATGCGCAGCAGTGACTCGGTATCGGTTGACAAAACGTATTTTTTTTCAGACCCGTTGTATTCATAGGTGTTTTGGCGCATATCCGGATCGTCCATTTTGGCCAGCGAGAAATTGTAGCGCCACTTGACGTGGCTGTTCAGCAGTTCGCTGAATTTATGGTCGCCCGCGACCCCGCCGGAATAAAATTCCTCTTCAATATAGCGCAGCCGGCTGACCCGGATATCATCGCCCCGGTCGGAGTTGTATCCTTCATAGGTGCGCGCTTCATCGGTAGTGCTGCGGTTGTAGAAATTGGTGAAGGTAAGCTTGTGGTCGGGATTGAAATCAAAGCCGAAATTCATCAGGCCGCCTTCCTTGATGAATTTGCGCGACTGCTTGAATTTATAGCTGCTGTCGGGCCGCACACTGCCGTCTCCGTTCAGGGTGTAAATGGTTTTTTGTTCATCATTGTAATTCTGGATGTCGCTTTTGTAGTAGGTGGACATGACAAGGCCGAATTTTTCGCCCAGCTTGTCGCCGGCCACGAATTCATAATCAGACTGCGGATGGGCTGTCCGTTCATGAATATTCCAGGTGTTTTTGAAGGATTCACCAAATTTTTCGATCTGTCGGTCACTGGAGCCCTTGGTGAACATGCCGCCGGGCTGGATGGTACTGCCGGGAATGATCTTGGGCAACTCGCGTGTGCCGTCGTCATAGCCGGCCCAGTCCTTGGAGCCGCCGTCATAGGACTGATACTTTTCGCCCGTGGTCTGGTTATTGTATTTCACCGTGTACCCGAGCTTGAGCAGCAGGCTTTCGGGCAGGGCTTTGGTTTTTATCTGGCACAGGCCGCCCGAGAAATTCGCCGCTAGATCCGGGCTGAAGGTTTTGACCACACTGATGGAATCCACCACATAGCTTGGGAACAGATCAAGGGGGGTGAGCTTTTCATTGGCCCGGGTCGAGGGCACGATAGAGCCGTTGAGCGTCGTATTGTTGTACCGCTTGCTCATGCCGCGGGCCTGCATGTACTTGCCCTGGTCCAGAATGACGCCCGGCATGCGGGTGATAATGCCGGCCACATCGGACTCTGGCGTTTTGGCGATCATTTCAGCCCCGATATTGTCGACAACGTTCGTCGCTGCCTTGCGTTCGGCAAGCTGAACCTTTTCGCTGGTGTTTTTTATTTTTTTGGCTACAACTTTCATCTCATCAATCAGAATGGGGACGTCTGCCATCATTTTGATCGGAATGCCTGCTTCTAAACCGGGCTTTATGGCTATTTTCCCGAGCTCCCGCTCCCTGAATTTCGGGGCCTTGATTCTAATCGTATACGTGCCGTTGGGCAGATCTAAAAAGTACTTGCCCTTTTGATCCGAGAAGGAGAATGCTGTCGGTTTTTCCTGGAGCTTTCTTCCGGTCTGGCCGTATGCTTCGATGAGTGCTCCCCTGATCGGTTCGCCTTTTGTGCTCGTAACCGTTCCGGTTATATGCCCCAGATATTTATCCTGGCCGGAGGAGGGGCTCTCGGCGCCATCATCGGCGGCAATGGATATGGCGGTTGAACCCATAAAAAAAATAAAGAAATAAAAAAAAAACAGTATGCAGCGGATATCTTATTGACCGGTTTCTCATTTTTTATTCATCACCCAGCTTCCTTGCCTGCAACTCCGTTTCAGGTCTCAAGCACATAATTAACAGGCATCCGCAGTTCCGCGTTGGCCGGAGGTTTCGGAAAAGGCGCCGAGCTCTTCACCGTATCGATGGCGTTTTTATCAAGCACGCTATATCCCGAGCTGACCAGGACCTTTATGTCCTTAACATTGCCGTCGGCCATGATGATGAATGAAATAAGCACCTTGCCTTCCAAGCCTCTGCTCTGCGCCTCATCCGGGTACTTTAGGTGCTGCATGACGATGGTCCGGATATAATCAAACTGTTCCTTGACATATTCCGTCAAGGTGCCGCCCTCGCCATCCCCGTCGCCGTACCAGCCATCGCCGCCGCCCGAAAACGGCGATTTCCCGCTGTTTTCCGGGGCATCCACAGCTACGGAACTATCAGCCTGGGTTTGCGGCCCCTGCGGGGGTGCGGCTGCGGCCCTGGGTATGCCAGGGGTTTTCGGCGCAAGCACGTTTTTGGGCTGCTCCTGGGGTTGCTCCGGCTCGGGGGGCTCTTCAGGCTCCGGCGGCGGCGCTTCGGCAAGCTTTTTCATCGACAGATCCATATCAATGGTCTTTTTCATGGCTGTCGGAGAGTTGCGCATACAGACAATCATCACCAGCAATACCGTCGCGTGCACGGCCAGGGAAAACCAAAATGCCTTCTTAAGGTATTTTGACTTTTTCATGCCGACCTCTCTGTTTGCAGACTTGTTTTTGTAAAGCCGAGACTTTTGACGATATCGATCACATCCACGAATATCTGCAAGGCCAGACTCTTGTCGGCCTTAATCAGCACCGGCATATTTTTGGGCAGTGCTTTCATTGAGTTTTTGAGCCCCAGAAGCGACACGGGCTGCTCGTTCAGATAGATGATGCCCTTGCCGTCTATCTCAATAATCTGAACCTTCATGGTCTCCTCAAAATTTTGAGATGCCTTGGGAAGGTCAACGGGAATGGCGCCCGTGGCGATGAATGACGAGGTGGTGAGCACGATGGTGAGCAGCACAAGCATTACATCGACCAGCGGGATCACGTTCATGTAATCGAATTCTTTTTCATCCATTTACAATCTCCCACTTCATTAGGATCACTTTTGCGCGCCGCAATAGAACGTTGTAGAGAAAGACCGAGGGTATAGCCACGACCAGGCCGATGGCTGTCGCCTTGAGAGCAAGTGAAAGTCCCATCATGATTTTGCCCGGGTCCATGAAACCCTCGTTTCCCATGGTGTAAAAGGTGATCATGATGCCGAGCACCGTGCCCATCAGCCCCAGGTAGGGAGCGTTGCTGCCGATGGTCGCGATGATGTACAGCTTATTGGTAAGCGCAAGCTCAAGGGATTTTTTGTCCGAGTAATTTTTAATATCAATCTTCCTGTACACAAGCAGCCGCTCAACAGCCACCCACAGGGATATAAAGCTCAGCAGTATCAGCAGCCAGATGATGCCGTAATCGACAGCCCCTTTCACCATGTCCATGACAGGGTCTTCTTTTGCGCTCTGGTCGGCAAGGAAGCGGAATGCTCCGCCGCCTGAAGGGTCAATAAACATGCCCTGGGATGCATTGCCCGCAAAGGCTGCCGCAGCCTTCAGGTGCTGTTCAGGCATTTTGCCCAGAAACTGCGATAAGCCTTCTTTGGAAGAGGCATACTCAAGGTAGCCGACAGATCCACTTTTGCGGCACAGCGCGGTAAAAGCGCCGATGCGCAGCACCTCGCCTGTCTGCTCTTTGCCCGCCGTATCGGTATAGCTCAGGTTGCTGATGGCGATTTTGCCGTTACGCACCGTTTCATCAAAAACCAGATCTATCAGCTTTTGTATGTTTTCAAGGGAGGGAAACTGCGTTTGCGGAATAAGCTGGTCAATATTTTTTTTGCGGCCTGCGTATTCAGCGGATGTCATAGACTGCACCATGCTCTGCGCCACGCTTTGCGCAATGCTCCGAACGGGGCCTGCAATAGCATTGGCCTCAGGCCGAATCAGCTCCTCTCGCTGCTGAAGGCTTTCAACCTGCTTTTGCGTTTCTTCGTAGCGCGCTTTCAGGTCGCTGTGGACGCCGTCCTGCTCCTTCTTCTTCTCTTCCATCTCCGCAATCACTGATTTGAGCGTACCCTGCTTCTCAAGCTCTTCGGCCTCTTTGATCGCGGCTTCTTTTTTTGCTTTCAGCAGTTCAATATCAGGCTGCATCAGGTCCTGGCTTGCCGTAGCGCCGTACTTCTGGGGTTCAATGGCCGCAGCGGGGCAGGAGGCAATAAGGATTGCCGCGATAATAACAAGCAGTATCTGTTTCATTGCGCCACCCTGAGCGGAAGATTTACGAATTCTGTTGATTTGCTGCGCTTGGCGTTCTCCATTGCCTTTTGTATCTCAGCGCCGTATTCTTTCGAAACCGGAGTCCACTCCTTACCGTTGTAGATCCCCGCTTCTTTGTCATCAATGGTGCGCATGTACATGGCAACCCGGCCCAGCCGAAACAGATGCACCTGCAGCTTTTCACCCTTGTACTGAATCTCGCCCATGCTGTTCTCAACCGAATAGCCGTAGTCCATCTCAGTCTTGAGAGCATCAAGCACCTTCTTCAATTTTTCCCCCATGCCTGTCTTGGAATCCGCAACGGTATATTTTAATTCCGAAAGGGTTTTTATGCGTTCATCACGGGAAAAAGGGAGGTCCTTGTTTACATTGTCTTCCAGCCGCGAAATGACCTCTTTAAGATAGGGCACAAGATTCTGACGCATATTTTCAAGCTCTATGATTTTATTGTTGGTTGTAGTAATGTATTGTTCCTGCTTGGCAATTATGTCCTTCATGCGCTCGATATCCGCTCCTGTTCCGCGCATCCCCTCTTTCAACTCGTAGTATTTGACTTTTAGATCTTTCTGGGGCTGCGCAGCCTGCGCTGCCGGGGCCATACTCAGCACCAGCGCCAACAGCCATAGGTGTAGCTTTTTCATGCATATTCTCCTCTCTGTGATGTGCATTTTTGATTAAAGAATAATCTGGAAGCGTTAAGGGTGAATAAAGCGCAGGTTAAGTTTCGGTTAAATGCAAGGCGGGCAATTGTTGCAGCAGGGTCATGGACGAATGCCGGGCTTATGCTAGTACATGAATATTAAGCCAGGATTATGGTTCTCTTAAAAGGCTGTTAAAATTGTGCTGACGCTCTTCGCTTGTATGACTCAGGTACAGTACGCAATTGTAGGTATGGAGCAAAACACTGCAGGACGGACAAAATGAAACACATGACACGATTGTTGTGAACGTGATGCATCCGTCCGGAGCTACAGCATCATCGACAGTCTGTGGAAAGCAGATTATGCAGGAGCTTATTATCTTCAGGCATCAAGGCCGGGTGATTAAACCGTATATATAAATGTTTTGCTGATGGGAATTGGGACGCGATTTAGGATGGCTGAAAATTAACCGTAAATTAATCAGTCCTTTATTTTTATTTAACCAAGCAGCCGTATGATTTAAGACAAGAGAATTGCTGGGGTTGCTCTCTTCAGCATATCTCCTCCTCCGGGGGGCCGCATGGCCCCCCTTTTTTATGTGCAGCATGAAGTAGCGGGCGGTGCTGCGGCGCCTTACCATGCACAAAAGGTAATGCCCTGTTTATGAAATTAAATTGCAGGTTATTGGTATGCGCTGTAGTTATGGCTGTTGCCGCCCTTTTTTATATTTATATTGGCGGGTTCTCCCGCATGGCCCCTGTCGCTACAGATTCCTTTATACGGGAGCTTATTGGCCGTCAGGATCTCTGCGCATGCTGGCTTAATCCCGCTTCCTCCAAAAAACCAGTTGCAGTTGCGTTGGTTGTGCACGGTCTGAACGTCAGGCCGGAAATGATGGAGCCTCTTATTGCCATACTGAACAATGCCGGTATAGAGGCTCTCAACGTCTCGCTGTGCGGCCATGGCGGTAACTTCATGCGCTGCGGCAGCTCCCCTGCCGACGATAAGCAAGACCGCCTGGCGTCCTTCAAACATGTTTCGCATTTTTTATGGCTCACTGAAATCCATCAGGCCTATTTACAAGTTATGCTGCGGGCCCGCAAGCTCGGCGTGCCGGTTTTTTTTGTCGGTTATTCCCTTGGGGGGCTGCTGGGCTGCGACCTGCTGGCGGCAAAACCCGGTGTGCATTTCGACCGGATGGTGCTATTTGCTCCGGCCTTAAAGCTCCATCCGTCCATCGGCTATCGACTGAGTCCGCTCAAGCCGTTCCCCGAGTTTGTGATCGATAGCGAAGCCCCGGAAGATCAGCGCGCCAATGACGGTACGCCCGTGGCGGCCTATGCGGCACTGCTTGATGCAATCGGAGATGTTGAAGCACATCTTGGCCCAAAGCTCAATGTGCCGACCCTTGTGTTTATGGACAAAGAGGATGAATTCGTTTCCTTTGAACAGATGCAGGAGTTTATCCGGAGTAATGGATTTGACCGCTGGGAGATCGCTGCCGTAGCAAAAGACAATGCTACCGATGCTGCTGTCTCGCATCATATGATTCTCAATGAGCACAGCCTGGGCGCTGACATGTGGAATGAAGTAGCGCGTTTAACCATAGTACATCTCCTTAAGAGCACTACCGTCTTGAAACCTTCACCTGTAACCCCTCAGCGTCGGCCCGACTCTTCGCACGTACGGTAAATCAATGTTCAGCATTGTTGTCATAGTGTTGCTTCAGCCAGTAGCCCTGCTAACATGCTGATTTAATTGAAAATTATCACAACGCTAACACAGTCTTAACCAGCAGTGGCTATACTGAAAATAGAAAAACAATAAAGATAAAGGACAACAGCATGACAGCACCTGTTCTTTCCTACCCTTTCAGAAGCGGCGGAAAGACTACTCCGGAAAGGCTTTGCGCGGCCCTCGATATAGGCTGTGCCGGTGGCGATGCCTTTGCCGAAGCTCTGCCCTTTACCGCAGGCGATGTGACGGCCGGGGTTGAAAATGAGTTGCAGACCGTCGTGATCGGCACAAAAGAGTCGGTTGACCTGCCCCGCTCAATTGAGCAGTCTAATTATTATAAAAACATCATCCGGCGCACCCTGTCCGGTGATACCTCGCAGCGGCTTATTGCCGAGCTCGAACAGTATTTGAACAATAACCCCGATAATGTCTGGGAGCACAGCTGGGTGCGGTTTCCATACCGCTGTCTGAGCAGCTATGCGCGTTCGGTTTTTCATGACGATCTTCGTTCCGACAAAAGCGACCCGCAAAGTCCGGACCGCGTTGATGCCGCAAAATTTATCATCAAGGACAGTGGCGAGCGGTGCGTGCGCGTGCCTGTCAGTTATCTGCTCAAGCTTGCTCTTGCCGATGCCGTCAGCGCCTCGGCATTTACGCCTGAAGCGGTGCGTCAAACCGGCCGGCGGTTTATGGATCATTTTCTCAATGACAACACCTCGCCTGAAACGTTTTCATTCTATACGCCGGCGCTGCTGCCCGGTCGCGGCATGGGCGTGCAGCCTGCCCGGGAAACAGCACTGCGATTTTTGCTGACCCAGCTTTTGATACAGTACGGCGAAACCCGGTTCGGGCTTGCCGCCAGCGGCCAGCGCGTTCTTGCCTATTTTGCTCCGCATCCGCCCGTGCGGCAGAAGCGCCTGAACAGCATAATCAGCGACGGGTTCTATCGCGAGCTGTTCATGAGCCCCTGTCTTTCGGGCTGGGCCCACGGCCAGGACAAGCACCAATACATGATATTATGCCATCAGGTGCTGTCCCGCAGTCAGCTCAATACGCTTGCCAAGCTCAAGGACGCGGGCATTATTACGCGCGATCTGGTTGTGCTGCCGAATCTGTCAAATATCAGTCTTGCCAATAACGGAACCCATGTCAGTCTCGGAAGCCGCAAACTGACGGACCTGCTCGCGGCACGGGGTTCCGCGTTCACCGCAGCCGATGAAAAATATTGTGGGGATCTGGCTATAAAAATCGTCGAGCATTTTCTGCCTCTGTTTGTGGGCACGTACAGCGCTGCTCCCTACCGGATGGAGTTCGGCGATTTCCATCCGGAAACTGTGCTCGGATTTCTGCCCCATGAGCTTGATTATACGCATTTGCGCATGCTGTGGCGGCGCTGGAAGCTGAAGGCTGATGTGAAAATCATGGGCCAGCCTCTGACTCCTTTCGGCCCACCCGCGCTTGACCGGTTTGTAAGCGGGCTGTTCAAACTCAGGGGCGATTTTGTTCAGGATTACCGGTTGATCGATTATCCTGTTGCCCTCATGAGCACTGACCAGAGCCCGGCGCTCGACGGCTCGCCCGGCAATGACCTGCGCCTGAAAAAAGACCTTGCCGATCTTGGCGTTTTCGACGAGCGCATGTCTTCCTATCTGTTTTACCGGCTTCGGCAGCATGCGGCTATGGGGTTTTCCGGATTTGAGGGCCGCTATTACAGCCTGTTTGAAACACTGCTTGGCGATATGGCCGATGCCGTCAATTTGCAGACACTTCTCACGGCTTTGGCCTATAAGTACATTGCCGGCGGCCAGCTCACCCATGAGCATATCCCCGATAGCCCGACCTGTGAAAGCGAACGACGGCAGATATTTTTCGGCGCCGCAATCGGCATACCAACATTTTTTGTGCGAATCGATACGCAAAACCGGTTCATGACCCACATTATAGGCCGCATGAAAAAGACCCGAACCAGCAACCGGTATCCCGGTTATATCAGATGCCACAATGATGAGTACCTCAGGGCGCTGCTGACCATCATTCGCCAGGATGGCGCCGACCTGATAGAACTTATGGGTCTGCACAACACGCTGGACCGGCTGGAAGAGCGGATCAACAACCCCGCAGCATCTGCAGCCGGCCGGCTCACAACGGGCATTCTTGACCAGTGCGGCGGGCGCTCTGCCATGGGCATGCCCGCAGGTGATTTCAATGCTGCAGCCGAAGGCTATTACCGCACCGTGCTGCGGCGCCAGCATAGCGAGGAAGCCCTTTCCGTCTGTCTTGAGTCGGCGCGGCTGCTTGACCGCATGGCCCTTGAAGGCCGTGGCCGGTTTCGAGAAACGCTGGCCGAGTTACTCGGCGGGGGCAGCGCAGAGGCCTTTGCCGCAGACCTCAATCACGGACTGGTTGCAGGAAGGCTGTCGGAAGATTCACTAAGAACATGTATCGCGCTGCTGCTGCTTTGTATTCAGGCCGAAGAGGCAGCGGCAGCTTTTGAGGAAACGCATAATGAAAATATTGCAGCATCAGTATATTGAGCGGGACACCAGCCGGGTCATGACAGAACGGCTCTATGGCGACCGCATTATCTCCTATTTCTATAATAGCGAGAGAGAGCAAACATCGGCGCTTTTCCGGGCATTAAGCTCGCCGTATGTATCAAGTTTTTTAAGCCTGGTGAATTATGATCTCCCCGGGCTGTCGCGCCTGGCAGGGGCGCACCGCTTCGTGGACCGGCTTGGCATAAATCTCTCGGAATGCGTTGAGCCGCCCGAGCGGCTGAACACGGCAAAAAAAATATTCGAGCGCCAGATACGTTATTGGGAAACCCGTCCCATGCCCGATGAGCGGGCTGCGGTCGTGTCTCCGGCCGATGGCAGGGTGCTTGTCGGGTCACTGGCCGAAACATCCCAATTTTTTTTAAAAGAAAAATTTTTCAATATTGATGAGCTCCTCGGCCCTGATTACTCCCTGTGGCAGGAGGCATTTGACGGAGGCGATTTTGCCATATTCCGTCTCACACCCGACAAGTATCACTACAATCATATGCCGGTTGCGGGCCGTGTGCTTGCTATTTATGATATTTCCGGCTGCTATTATCCGGCAAATCCGTCGGCAGTTGTCACGGTGGCTACGCCGTATTCAAAAAACAAGCGCATAGTGACCATCATCGACACGGACACGGCCGGGGGCACGCAGGTGGGGCTTGTTGCATTGATTGAAATAGTGGCGCTTATGATCGGAGATATTGTGCAGTGCTATAGTCAGCAGCGCTACGAGAACCCGCTATGCATACACCCTGGTATGTTTCTGGAGAAAGGATGCCCCAAGAGCCTCTACCGGCCCGGCAGCTCGACCGACATGCTTGTTTTCCAGAAAAACAGGGTCTGCTTCTGCGACGATATCATCGCCAACATGCGCCATCAGGGCGCCTGCAGCCGCTATTCGCAGGGCTTCGGTTCGCAGCTGGTTGAAACGGATGTACAGGTTCGCTCACTTATCGGCCGGGCCGTTGCTGCCGGCAACGGGAACCGGGAACCCTGGAGGAAGACATGACGCCTGAACTGTTCACCCTTTGTCTGGGCCTGCCCATCGCGCTGCTGCTGGCATGGGCCTTCAAACGGCTGCCTGATGAGCGCTGGCAAATGATGGCGGCCGTGCCGCTGCGCAAGTATCCCGACGGCAACTGGTCGGGAGTTAATCTGACCTGGTACGGCTTTTTCAGCGCAACAGCCTATACGGCAGCAGTGGCGGTCTTAATCATGCTGATGGGCGCACGGGGCGTGCCTGCTCCGGCCATTGCAGCCCTGACAGCGGCGGTCCTGGCCATCTGCATTCCCGCGGCTTCCATCATTGCGCGCATTGTCGAGCGAAAGCGCCATGTGCTCACCGTAGGCGGGGCGGCATTCGCCGGCATCATCGCCATTCCTCCTGCGGTGGTTGCTCTTCAGGCGCTGCTCGGCAGAAGCCAGGGCTGGAATCTGCAGGTGCTGCCCGTGCTGGCGGCGGTCTGCACCGCCTATACCCTGGGTGAAGGGCTCGGCAGGCTTGCCTGCATCAGCTTCGGCTGCTGCTACGGCATGCCGCTGCAACGCGCGCCCGGCTGGATGCAGGTGCTGTTTTCCCGCTGCCCGTTCATTTTTTCCGGCACCACAAAAAAAATCGCTTATGCCCACGGGCTTGACGGCACGCCTGTCATACCCGTACAGGCGCTTACCGCCGTCATCAACTGCGCCTGCTGCCTTGCAGGCTGCTGGCTCTACCTGCGCGGCCATGTGCGCATAGCCTTTCTTCTGACGGTTACCATAACCCAGCTGTGGCGCGTTACCTCCGAGTTTTTTCGGGCTGATTATCGGGGCGGGGGCGCCATATCGGCCTACCAGATCATGAGCGCCGTGGGCGTTGCCTACGGCATTGCGCTTACCCTGCTTCCGCTTGAGGTCCCGGCGTGCAGCATCGATATCGCTGCAGGCATGCAGCTTTTATGGCAGCCTGCCGGCATTCTCGGGCTCCAGGGGCTTTGGTTTTTAATGTTTCTTTACACCGGCTGCAGCATGGTCACCGGCTCGACTCTCTCGTTTCATGTCAGGCACGGCCAGGTGTAACGGTTTGAAAAAAATTAACCCATTTTTAATACGATTTTTATTACACCTTAAATAACTGAACCTATACTGGTCTTTAAGTGTATGCTGATGTTGCTCTCTTCAGCACACTCCTTCTCCGGGGGGGCCACAAGGCCCCCCTTCCTTTATTCTCTCCATGCTGACCATATATAACTAAATGTTTTCTGGCATCTGATACGTAAAGCTAGAGCATTTTTCTTTTTACTATAGACGGTTTATCTATGCTGTCATCTCGACCGCAGGGAGAGACCCCAGGCTGAAATATAACCAGGAAATGGTGGGTGAAGCCCACCATTAATGAAAATGAATACCCCGTAGCGACTTGCGCAGCACGTCCACCTTGCTTGTAAAATTTGGTGGACATACTTCGTGAGTCCACCCTACGCGCTATAGACGGTTTATTTGTTCTGAAATGAAAATATGGCTACAACTTTTTGAAAAATGCTCTAGGTTTGTAGACGCAACAGGGGGATTGTTTTCCTGGCTATGTAATAGGCAGCTATGGCGGGCAGTATGCCCAGGAGCGCTCCGCCCGCAATTGTGGCGCAGCAGATGTCGGCGCCCGATTGAATAAAATCCATAAGAGTCTGCTGATTCAATGAAGATACTACTGCAGGCCTTCCGAGAATGAGCATCCCCAGCTTGTAGCTCACCGTGTAGAATAGCGGTATGGTTAGAGGATTGCCGGACCAAATGCCCAGTATTGCAGCAGGTTTGCTGCCGCGAAACAGAACTGCCAGTGCAAGCGCGAGGGCTGTCTGGAAGGGAATTGTGGGTGTTATGCCGACAAAAACACCGATAGCCATTCCTCGGGCGACATAGTCGGGGTCGCCGTCGATACTTTTTAAAACATCGGCGGTTTTTGAGATAAGTTCTTTAATCATAGACCTTTCGACACGACTTGTGAAACAAATATATTCCGTAAATGTTATCGTTTAATTAAGAAATAATTAATTATAGAGCAGCGGTCCCCAGCCATTGTCATCGTTATTTGTTTGTTGCTCAGAAGCGTTCATTTTTTTGAAAGAATAAATCACGAATCCGCACAGGCCTCTTGAAGTACCGGCGCGCAGTGTTGATATCGCTGCAGGCCATCTGGATTTTCTCCTTCCTCTAGCATGGTCACAGCCTCTACGCTTTCATTTCATGTCAATAATGAATGGATTTGAAGATTTTTTCAAAAAAGTTAATCAATTCTTAATATCATTTTTATACTCCCTTAATATGCCGAAGCTACACTGCAGCTATAAGTAATTATCAATTACTCTGAAGGGAAAGAACTATCATGATAAAAAAAATGTTTCCGTATCTTATAGCTGCTGGTTTTTTGCTGGCGCCTCAACATGCAGGTGCTTTTGATGTTGCCAACTGGTTCACCGGCAGGGTTGCAGCTTTGGACAAAGCAGTTGCTCAATCACAGCAGTCTGCGCGCTCTTCCAGTAGGGAAAATAGCTCCACCGGGCTGCAGCAGATGATGAAGCATTTCAAGGAGCAAAATCACCAAAAAAAACACAGCCGGCGCTGATGTGTGAAGCACCAGATGAGACAACAAACCATGCCACGGTGCGAAGCGACTAAATTAAAAATATAAAAAGGAGTTTTACCAATGAATGTATTTGCAAAAAGAATGACGATGGGTTTCGTTCTTGCGCTGCTTGTGGCGATGCTTATAGGCTACGGGGGCATTAAAAGGAAGGTTTTGCCGTTGTACGCAGAAGAGGGCAATCAGCAAAGCATCGGCGCCGTATTTATCCAGGATTTCAAGGCTTTTTTAGACACTACTCCGTCCGCAACGGCCGCCTATGAATGCTACTCCGGTGTCGAATTCCCCCTTCCTCTTGCCTATTGCGCTATCGAGGACAGACCTTTTTGATCGCCCACGCCTAAAGCGGCTCTGGTTAGCAAAAAAACACAGGCCGCTGGCACATGCACAGAAAATAATCTCTTAATAATACCAACCTGTATGGCGTCATGAAACAGGTTCTTAAATAAACCTTTTTGCCCCGCTTTTTTTACCTGCGGTGGGTTGTGATGCACCCCAATTGTTTTCCCAGCACTGTCAATATTTAACGAGTAATTAACCGGCAGCTTATCAGGACTTAAAACTGGGGTGCAATAATTGAGTTAAGAAAAGAAAATTTGCTGTATAGCAGACTGTTCACTTTTATGCCAGGCCATGCCGGTGCAGCAGTCCCGAAAAAAACAGAGCATGGCACGAAAATATTTTATTACGTAAAGGAGAAACCCATGAACAGTATTATCAGATTGCTTACGGTAAGCCTCATGATCAGCACCCTTGTCTTCGGCATTGCAGGCTATGCAGGCTCGAAGTCAAGAAGCCTGCCGCTTATGCAGGCAATTGAAGATCTGCAGATCAGCGGCGCCATTATGCTGCAAGAGATCACACCCTTTGCCGCCGACGGGCCGATCCCGTCCATTAGCGGGCTCTGTTTTGGCGATAGTACTATTTTACTGCCGGTTTGTTGCTCAGCAGCAGACAGTAATCCGTTTTAAATCAATCGTTACCGGCTCCGCAGCCGGCAATACATATGGAACTGGCAGCTGCTCGGGGGATGCTGCTCAACTTTGTTGAAGGAGTTTACCCATGACACCAGCTTTGTCCCGAACTCACACCGCCGACCTCCTGCCCGCTGCAAAAGTGGTTGCCTTTCCTGAACGTCCGCCCGGAGATTCTACGCTGTGGCGCGAAATCGTGGACGGCCTTGATTTCGCCCTGCAGCCCATCGTGAGCATTCATACCGGCTTAAGCCTGGGGTTTGAAGTGCTGCTGCGCAACACCGACCATGCTGGCTACACCTCCATTCAGGAGTTTTTCGACGATGCCTATGCCGACCGCATGCTTTATACGGTGGATTTGTGGCTGCGTGAAAAAGCTATCTGTAAATTCAAAAGCCTTGAATTTCATCGCAAGTGCCGCCTGTTCTATAATATCGACAATCGGGTCCTGCTCATGCCCGATTATCAGCCCGGCAACACCTCGGCCATGCTTGAGCGGCATGGCCTGCCGCCCAGCACTGTCTGCTTTGAGCTTTCCGAGCGCCACCAGTTCGAATGCTTCACCACCATCAAAACGACGCTCACCACCTACAAGCAGCAGGGCTACCGCATTGCCGTCGACGATTTCGGAACGGGCTTTTCCGGCCTGCAGATGCTCTATCACGCAGAGCCTGATTTCATCAAAATAGACCGTTTTTTCATCGCCGGCATCGCCGCGGACCCCAAGAAACGGCTGTTCGTATTCAAAGTACTCAGCCTGGCCCACACACTGGGCATCGCGGTCATCGCCGAAGGCGTGGAATCGGTCGAAGAATTTCATGTATGCAAGGATATCGGCTGCGATTATGTCCAGGGGTACCTCATTCAGGAGCCCCAGCTCAACTGCAGCCGCCTGAGCTTTAAGTACGAGAACGTATCCGCTTTCAGCCGTACGGAGAGGCGCTTGCAAAATTCGGACCAGCGAATCATAACCGACCAGATGGAATTTATCGTGCCCATACGGATCGACCGTACGAACATGACTCAGATATTTGAAGAGTTCCGCCAGCACAAGGCTCAGACCTTTATTCCCGTGGTTAACGAGAAGGACGAGCCTTTGGGGCTCATTATGGAAAAAGATCTCAAGGAATACGCCTACTCGCGCTACGGGAAGGACCTGCTGCTTAATGCCGGGCTGAGTAAGACTCTGCCCGACTTCATTTCTCGCTGCCCCGTTGCCAATGTCCACAAAAACCTGGAGGAAATACTCGATATATATGCCCTGGATGAGCGCTCCGAGGGCATTATACTCACCAGCGGCGGTCTGTATGCAGGGTTCATGAGTGCACGGGCCCTGCTGAAAGCCCTTAATGAAAAAAATATCGCCATAGCACGCGATCAGAATCCGCTGACGAAACTGCCGGGCAACAGCCTCATCACCACCTATATCGCCGAATCTTTTGACGATCTGGAGCATGATTATGTATATGCGTATTACGACTTCGACAATTTCAAGCCCTTTAATGACACTTACGGATTTCGCGTGGGAGACCGGGCGATTCTGCTGTTTGCCGACCTGCTGAAATCATGCGCCAACGGCAGTTCATTTGTCGGACATATCGGGGGCGATGATTTTTTTTCGGGCGTGCAGCTGACTGAAAAAAATCGGGACAACATTCTGCCCCGCATCCAAATGCTCATAAGCCGCTTCAGCGAAGATATTCGGGGATTTTACAGCGAACGGGAACGCAGCAACGGCTATCTCACCGGCATTGACCGCGATGGCTCACAACGCCGCTTTCCGCTGCTGTCGGTGAGTGCGGCTGTTTT
>CAIWCT010000092.1 GCA_903911225.1 uncultured delta proteobacterium | reverse complement strand
GCGCGGGTTGGAGCCGGGCTCGGTATTGATGTTGACCTCTTCAAAATAGCCGAGATTGTTGACATCCTGCTTGCCGCGTTTGATCTCCTCGGAATTGTATACATCGCCCTCCACAAGGCGCAGTTCGCGGCGAATGACATTGTCTCGCGTGCGGGTATTGCCTGTAACGCGGATCTCCTCGATGAATATCTTGTCGCCCCTGTCGATGGAAAAAATAATATTCACCTTTTTTTCCTCTGGCTTGATATCGGTCAGGGGAGAAATATCGGCATAGGCAAATCCCTTCTCCGAATAGACGCCCTTGAGCGTCACCAGATCCTCATTGAGGGTGCGGCCGTTAAAAATCTGGCCGGGCAGAATTTTTACTTTTCTCTCCAGCACCTTGGGATCATAAATCAGGTCTCCCCTAAAATCTATGGTGCCGATGGTAAACCGGTCGCCCTCGGTTATATTAAAATGCACATAAATGCCGTCGTCCTTAAAATCGATGGTGGGCTTGTCAACCTTCACCATAAGGAAGCCCTTGCTGTAATAGTAGGCCGTCAGGCGCTCACCGTCCTTTTCAAGGGATTCGTCCTTGAACACGCCGATATTGGTAAACCACGACATAAGCCAGTGCTTCTTTCGCGTCTCCATAACGCCGCTAAGCTCGCCTGCCTTGATGGAGTTATTGCCCGAGAAGGTAACCCCCTTGACCTTCACGACTTTATTTTCTGCTATATTGAAATCAACGGATGCAAAGTCCTCGTCAATGGGGGTAACCGTATAGGTGATGTCGGCATTATAGTAGCCCTTTTCCATGTAGGCCTTCTTGATGCGGCCCACATCACCCACGACCTTGTTGATGTCCAGAATGGTGCGGGGCTTTACCTCCATCACCTTCTGAATGTCATCTATCTTCAGGCCCTTGGTGCCGTTGATCTGAACGGCCCGCACCATGGGCTTTTCCACCACTGTGAATGTTACTTCCTTGCCGCCCTCCACATCCTGCGTGGCGATCTGGATATCCTTGAAATACCCCATTGCATACACCTTCTTCAGGTCATCCTGAAGAACATCGGGGGAAAACGCCTCGCCCTTTTTGGTCTGCATGACATAGAGTATGGCATCTTTCTCAATAAATTTATTGCCGCTCACGATCACGTCTGCCACGAGCTCCCTGTTAAGAATAACAAAGCTCAGGCGCCGGGCAAGGTCCTGCATGCTGCCCGGAAGGTCAGCGGTGTCGTCGGCGGTAAGATACACGCGCTGCAGGGGCCTTTTGCCGCTCATGTCGATGATGGCCGCGTCGATGCTGGCTGCCTTGCCGATTTTCGTGAGCGTTCCACCCACAACAAAATCAGCGCCAACGGCCCGACCGATAGCCCGGGCGCCCTGCTCGGTGAAGCCCTTCCAGCCCAGCTGCACAAGGGCCTTTGCCACCACGGGTTTGGGCACGGCTATAATTTCCCCCGGCTTTTCAAGGCGCGTGGCAACCATGTCGGGCAGGGCGCGGCTCAGGTAATCAATCTTTTCCTGGCTGTTGACCGTAAAGGGCAAAACACAGACCTTGACCCCGTCTGCCGCATAAACACAAGTCAGACCGGCGCACACCAGCACCACTGCAACAATGGACAGTATTTTTTTTACCATAGCTTCGACTCTTTCGCCTGATGAGTACGATTTATCTAAAGCCGCCATGCGGCCATATCATGCACTACAAACCCGCAAAGAAACAATTGCTGCAAAATCCGTTCGCCCTGAGCCTGTCGAAGGGCAGCCATTCATGGCACGACAAACTAACCACAAACACGCACCTGTTCTTCTGATTTTTTTTGAGGCCCTAAATGATAGCGCCATCTACAAGCGTTACGCACCGTGGCGTACTGCGCGCAAATTCTTCATTGTGTGTCACGATAATAAGCGTCATACCGAACTCGCTGTTCAGCTCCTTCAGCAAGCCGAACACGTCATGGCCCGTATGCGTATCGAGATTGCCGGTTGGCTCATCGGCAAGCACCACCTCGGGGCTCATCACCAATGCCCGCGCCACGGCAACTCGCTGCTGCTCGCCGCCGGACAGCTCTCCGGGCTTATGCTCAAGCCGCGGCCCCAGACCCATGCGCTCAAGAAGCTCCCGGGCTTTGGCCTCTGCCGTCTTCAAGTCAAGGCCTGCAATACGTGCCGGCATCATTGTGTTTTCAAGAGCGGTAAACTCCGGCAGCAAATGATGAAACTGAAAAATAAACCCAAGCTTTCGGTTTCTGAACTCGGCAAGGGCACTGTTGCTCTGCGAGAACAGGTCTTTGCCGCCGTATATGACTTTGCCGGCAGTCGGCTGATCAACGGTTCCAATAATATTTAAAAGCGTACTTTTACCCGCTCCTGATGGCCCGATTATCGACAGCAACTCGCCGCGGGCAATCGAAAAGCTCACATCCCTGAGCACCTCGGTGCGTGTGCTGTTATGCACATAGGCCTTGCCTATGCCTTCAAGCC
Organism: uncultured delta proteobacterium; assembly: GCA_903911225.1. Lineage (GTDB taxonomy): Bacteria > Desulfobacterota > WTBG01 > CAIYCZ01 > CAIRTM01 > CAIWCT01. Next base: position 563 of record CAIWCT010000092.1, on the reverse strand, counting down.
GGATCAGCTCACCTGCCCCGGCAACCCTGCCGTTATTCATAGCGCAGCGCCTCGGCAGGCTCAAGCTTTGCCGCCTGACCAGATGGATACAGCGTGGCGACAAAGCAGATGATAATAGTGCTGCATGCCACCCAGCAGATGTCCAGCAGGCCGATCTTCACGGTCAGCGCCGGGATATAGTAAACGTCCTTTGCCAGCGATACGATCTGGAAGCTGTTCTGCAGCCAGGCAAGCACAAGCCCAAGCACAAGCCCAAGCAACGCTCCAAAAAACCCGATAATCAGCCCCTGCAGCATAAATATCCGCTTAATCGCTCCTGAGGTAGCGCCCATTGATTTCAGTATGGCGATCTCCCTGTTCTTGTCATTGACCATCATGACAAGGGTTGCAACGATGCTAAAAGCTGCAACCAGAATAATCAGGGTCAGGATGACGAACATGGCCAGCTTCTCGAGCTTCAGCGCCGAATACAAATTGCGGTGCATATCTTTCCAGTCGCGCACCTGATAGGACGGCCCGGCAAGATCGCTTATGGCCTGCACAACGGGCGCGGTCTGGTAGAT
>CAIWCT010000091.1 GCA_903911225.1 uncultured delta proteobacterium | reverse complement strand
TAAGGCCAGCAACTCCGAGCTTGGCCTTCTTGGAACCGGCCTGCTTATTCTTCGGGCATACAGCATGGGCGCCGGCACGTTCACCGGAATTGAGGCGGTCAGCAACGGCCTGCCCATTCTGCGGGAGCCGAAAGTTGAAACAGCCAAGAGCACCATGCGCTACATGGCCTGGTCGCTGTCACTTGCGGTTATGGGCCTCATGGTTGCCTATGTGCTCTACGGAGTGGAGGCCGTGCCGGGCAAAACTCTGAATGCCGTGCTGTTTGAAAATATCGTCAAAGGCTGGCCGGGCAATTCGGGCTACTGGTTCGTGCTGGCCACTCTCCTTTCAGAAGCCGTGCTGCTGTTTGTCGCGGCGCAAACCGGTTTTCTCGACGGGCCCCGGGTGCTTTCCAATATGGCTATCGACCGCTGGTTCCCGACCCGGTTTGCCATGCTGAGCGACCGGCTGGTGACGCAGAATGGCATACTGATCATGGGCGCGCTGTCGCTTGCAATGATGATGCTCTCGGGCGGCTCGGTGCGGTTTCTGGTGGTGCTTTACAGTATTAACGTTTTTATCACGTTCACGCTTTCCCAGCTTGCCATGGTGCGGCACTGGTGGCAGGCCCGCACTGTAGAAAAAAAATGGCTCAAAGGCATTCTCTGCAATGGCATCGGTTTGCTGCTCACTTCTTTCATCCTCGTATCTGTCATCATTTTAAAATTTGACGAGGGCGGCTGGATCACCATTGCCGTAACCGGCACGCTGGTCGCGCTTGCCCTTGCAGTAAAAAAGCATTATGCCAATACCGCCCAGCAGCTCAAGCGGCTTGACAGTTTGGTCATGCCGGTTGTAGAGCCCGAGTTTGACAGAAAAACGGCAAAAAGCAAAGACCACGCTCCCGTTTGCAACCCCAATGCCATGACCGCCGTTATATTCGTGAGCGGGTTTAACGGCCTGGGGCTGCATACGCTGTTCGGGATCCTGCGGCTTTTCGGCGATATCTATAAAAATTTTGTCTTTGTCCAGATCGGCATCATCGATGCGGGTAATTTCAAGGGGGTCGAAGACCTGCAGAGTCTTGAAGAAAAAACGCACGAGGATATCGACAAATACGTGCATTACATGAAGCGAAACGGTTTTTATGCCGAGGGGTTTTATACAACCGGCATTGATATAACCGACGAAATCTTGAAGCTTTCCCCCGCCATTACCAAAAAATTCCCCCAGTGCGTGTTCTTCGGTGGGCAAATCGTTTTCCCGGAGGAGTCCATGCTGACGCCGTTTCTGCACAACTACATTGTCTTTTCACTACAGCGCAAGTTCTACCATCAGGGCATTCCGTTTGTCATACTTCCTATCCGCGTATAGAGAGGCTTTTGTTTTGACCGCCTGCACAGGCGTAGAAAAGAGACCCCCGGTTTTTCTCAGCTCCCGCCCTTTGATGTCCGCAGGGCAAGTGATCCTCCAGCGCCCGGTATCAAGGCAACAGCCCCGGCGATGACAAATGCCAGTGAAAATGACTGGGTTGCGTCCGCAAGGGCTCCGGCAAGATAGGGCCCTATGGCCTGCCCGATGCCGAATATGATGGTCATAAGTCCAAGGGCTGCAGGGGCAAGCCGCGGGCCGAAAACATCGCCGGCGAGCGCTGCCATAAGTGCCGGGATGCTCCAGGCAGTGAGCGCAAACAGGGCAGCCGAAAAGTAAATCGCCGCCAGGTTATGACCCAGGCCGAACACGGCGAAGGATATGCCCTGGATCGTAAAAACGCTCACCAGCGCAATGCGCCGTCCGAACCGGTCCGATACGCTTCCCCAGATAAAGCCGCTGGCAAGCGAAACAATGCCTATCTTCATCCAGAGCGAGCCTGCGCCTGCTGCTGAAAAAAAGCCCTCCCGCACCAGGTGTTTGACGAAAAAAGTTGAATAGATGATATAGGAAAATCCAAAGGCAAAGTAGATGGTGGCAAGCTGCCAGAGCCTGCGGGACTTATATACCAGGCCCCAGTTTAAAGCTCTAGAGCCGCTGTCGGCAGTGCGCTGCAGGGTTTCCGACTCGCTGTCTCCAACCGGACTCAGACCCATCTCATCCGGACGGTTTCGCAGAAACAGAGCGCACAGCACACAAGACCCAATACCCAGCCCGCCGAGCACATACCAGCAGATGCGCCAGCCATCCGGACCGCAGGTGTTTAAAATCGCCGGTATCAGCGGCCCGGTCACGATAAGGCCCACGCTTGAACCTGTCACGCCAATGCCCGAGGCAAGCCCGCGCCTTCGCGCCCCAAACCATGCAGATACAAGGCCCATAGCCGGAATATTACCACCGGCGCCGCCAACGCCGGCAAAAAAACGACCCATACAGGCAGTGCCGAATCCGGGAACAAGACCGGTAAAAATCATTGCAAGGCTCACAACAAGCAGCGATACTGAAATGACGATGCGGGGGCCATAGCGGGCGGCAAGCAGGCCGGCAAACACGACCGTGGACAGGTAGCCGATAAGGTTGATCGTCTGGAGCTCACCGGACTGCGTGTTTGACAGGTGCAGGCTTTCCTGCATGGCAGGCAGGATGCTGGTGTAACCAAACCGCGCAAGACCCAGCGCGCTAAATACTGAAAGCACTATCAGCGCAAGGACAATAATGCCGTAGTGCACGGCAGGAGCCTGCTTTTTTTCTGTGGCTGCTTTTTTTTCCACGCGTTTTTACTACATCGTTGTCTGCAAGCATTCCTCTTTATCTTCAATCCTGAATCCTTTTACTCCGAACTATCTTTACGAGGCCTCATATCAATACGCGCAAGAAAGATCCCGACGCCGATCAGCGCGGCAGCGGCTGCCGTAAAAATTGCAGCCGTTGCGGCAGGGCTCCGCACGAGCATGCAGGCAAGACCAAGCAGCCCCAGTAGGCTTGCAGCTGTGCAGGACAAAAGCACCGTTGCATTGATCGAGCAGCCTGCCCGGCGCAGCCGCAATGCGAAATGATCAGGGCTTCCCTGTATGACCGGTATGCCCTGGCGCCAGCGGAGAAACATGACATAAGCCGTGTCAAACAGCGGCACCCCGAGAATCAGCAGCGGGGCTAAATAGCCGATGGAATTGCGATCCGAGTAGTGGCCCATCATGGCAAGAGCGCCGAGTGTGAGCCCGAGAAGCATGCTGCCCGCATCCCCAAGATAGATGCGTGCAGGCCGCAGATTATAGCGCAAAAAACCGATGAGCGCGCCCCCGAGCGATACGGCAAGAATGGCCATCATGGTCTGCCGGTTTATAAGCGCTACGATGAAAAGCACTGCCGAGGCTATACAGGCCACGCTCGAGGAAAGGCCGTCCATGATGTCGATTATATTGAAGGCATTAATTGTTGCCATGAGCCAGAAAAAGGTGAGTAGAAGATCAATGCCCGTGGGGATAACCGCTATTTTAATATACAGCCCCGCCCGCATGAGCACAAGCACGGCCACGGTCTGCCCCAAAAGCTTCAGCCCGGGGCCCAGAGGCCGCAAATCATCAACCACACCGAGCATGACGATCATTGATCCTGCAAGCAGTATACCCAGCACTTCGCTTGAAAAATCAAAGGTAAGAGCTAAGGTGAACAGAAAGGCAAGATAGACGGCAAGGCCCCCGAGATATGCCGTTGGCCTGTCATGGGTTTTCAGCTTGCCGTCGGGACGGTCGACGATATCATATTTCAGAGCCGCTTCAATAACAATGGGCGTGACATATAAGCTCAGTCCCACGGCCAGAATGAATGAAAAAAAGCATTCCCCCAGAAACTCTACGCGCAGCAACTCCATTGCTTTTCTCCTGTTAATTTAAGATTCCGGATTCAAACTTTACGATTTAAAAACAAATCCGGAATTTTAATTTTGAATTTCTTTGTCTTGAATCTTGCATTCGAATTTTTGAATCATGTTTTGATCAGTTCATCATACAGGCCTACGGTGGCTGCGACAGTTGCAGCGATGGAAAATTTTTCTTTTGCCAGGCATCTGCCCGCCTCGCCCATGGCCCCGGTACGCTGCCGGTCGCGGGCAAGACTCAGCAGGGCCGCTGCAAACTCTGCGGCATTGCCAAGCCCGCAGAGCAGGCCGGTTGAGCCATCCTGCACCAGCTCATCCATACCGGCAATGCGCGATGCCACAACGGGCTTGCCTGCAGCCATGGCCTCAAGCACTGCATTGGGCATGCCTTCCCACAGCGACGGAAGAACGATTGCGTCCATACTTGCCATGGCTTCTGTGGGATTATCGACCACGCCCATGAAGCTCACCCGGTCTGCAATGCCCAGATCTGCAACCGTTTTTTTAAGCGCGGCTTCATCGGGGCCTTCACCAAAAAGAAAGGCTCGCACCAAAGGCTTCTGCCCTGCAAGAAGCTTCATAGCCTGCAACAGCACATCATGCCCCTTCTGCTGGTGAAACCGTCCAAACAGCGCAATCTTGAAAACGCCTGGATCCGCGATTGGCGTCGGGAGCTTAGGGAAATCGATGCCATTGGGAATTGTGATAATTTTTTTAGGGGCAATGCCTGTACGGGTAATGGCCTCCTGCCGCACCGCCTCAGACACAGCCGTGTATCTATCTACCATCCCGGCTGTCATGCGGTCAACAAAATGCGCAAGGCTGCCGGCCTCGGTGACACGCAGCGATGAGATGACAATGGGCACACCTGCAAGTCTGCCTGCAAGCCTGCCGCAGATATTGGCGCGGAAAAGAAATGAGTGAATGATAGCGGGCCGCACCCTGCGGGCAATGCGCGCAAGGCCGATACATGCCGGCAGAAAGTTGAGTGCCGCCCTGAGGCCGCCTGACTCGGGAAGGCCAAGGGTATGAAAACCCGCAGCAGCAGCGGCCAGGCGGGGCCCGAAAATACCGGGTTTTTTCAGTGTGCAGACATGGGCGGTGAAGCGGCCGGTATCAAGCCTGCGCACAAGCTCCCAGAGCGCTTTCTCCGTGCCGCCCGCATTGGTGGCGGTAATGAGATACAGTATGGTTGTTTTTCCCTCCATGGCTTTTATATGCCACGGTTGCGGCAGGTCTGTCGATAAAAAAAACCAGCCTGCTAAGAGGCTGGTTTGGAGTTATGAGATTTATGATTCCGAATTCAAGAAAGGTAATAAATAAATTAAGATTTAAGAGGTTTTCAGTGGCTGGCTTTATGCCCGCCAGCGGGAGGGGATAAACCCCTCCCCTACGGCAAAAAAACATCTTAAAGTGCTATTTTTTACTCTTGTTTGAATCTGTGTTCTTAAATCTTGAATGTATCTATTTTTACAGCTCTGTGCCCGTTAGCCTGCGATAGGCCTCAATATAGCGCTCTGAAGTTTTCTGGATAATGTCTTCTGGAAGGTTCGGCGCTGGCGGCGTCTGGTCCCAGTCAAGCGAAAGCAGGTAGTCGCGCACGAACTGCTTGTCGAAACTGTTCTGTGAGCGGCCAGGAGCGTAGCTGTCCTGCGGCCAGAAGCGCGAGGAGTCGGGCGTGAGCAACTCATCGATCAAAATTATTTTGCCGTCAATCGTGCCGAATTCCATTTTCGTGTCGGCGATAATGATGCCCTGCTTTGCGGCTATTTCCCGGCCACGCAGGTACACAGCGATGGCAAGGCGGCGAACCTCTTCCGCCAGCTTGGCGCCCACGGTTTTACAGGCATCTTCAAAGCTTATATTTTCGTCATGAACGCCCACGTCCGCCTTGGTCGAAGGCGCAAATATCGGCTCGGGCAGCATATCTGATTCGCGCAATCCCGGCGGCAGCTTGATACCACAGACGGCGCCGGTTTTCTGATAGTCTTTCCAGCCCGACCCTGAAATATAGCCCCGCACGATACATTCAATGGGCAGGGGCTTTGCTTTTTTTACCACCATGCTGCGGCCGGCAAGCACGTCTGCATAGGGCCGGCAGGCTGCGGGAAACCGGCTTACATCGGTTGTGATGATATGATTCTCGACTATGTCCTGCATCCGGGAAAACCAGAACTCGGAAATTTTGGTGAGCACTTCACCCTTGCGGGGAACGCCATTGGGCATTATTACATCGAAAGCCGAGAGGCGGTCCGTTGAGACGATGAGCAGGCTGTCGCCAAGGTCATAGAGATCGCGCACCTTGCCCCGGTTGACAAGCGTGAGGCCCGTAAAATCTGTTTTGATAACAACACTGTTTGACATGGCTATCTCCCTTGCTTGAGTCCTACCGTTATAAACGCTCCATAGAGACCGGTTTGAACCCGGCCTCTATAAAAAATATAATTTCTTTGGCCTTTGCCCCTCCGGCGACAGATGCAGGAGAATAAAGGAAAAGCGAGAAAAAATCAACCGCGAAGTGCTGCGCAACTATCGCCCGGTTTTTCTAGGCCTGGGCCAGTGGCAGTGTGTGTGCAGACTTTTCGGGCAATCACATTTTATTCAAATGCAAAACTTTTGCGCCGTCAAAGCCGTTGAATTTGGTTGAGGATGCAATGCTGTAGGCGCCGATATTGAGGGTGTAGAGATAGTCGCCGATTTTCAGGTCGCCGGGCAGTTCTTCGGCAAGGGAAATCTTGTCGAAGCTGTCGCAGGTGGGGCCCACCACGGCGCAGATCTCGGGCTTGCTTTTTTTGAATGAGTGGAAGTTTGGTATCCAGTGGTCATACACCACTCCGGAGAAGGTGTGGTAGACGCCATCATTGATATGATAAAAAATCTTGCCGTCGCGTTTAGCCTTTCCGATGATCTCTGATACGAGAGTTGCAGCATTGGCCACCATGAACCTGCCCGGCTCGGCTATCAGTTCCACATCGGCCGGAAAAAGGCGCGAGCATTCGCCGTTGATGATGCGGGCAAGTTTTTCAAGTTTCGGCACGTCGGCGTCATAGGCCACAGGAAAGCCACCGCCTATGTCAACAATTTTCAAGGGATAGCCCAGTTTCCTGGCATCATTAAATATTGCCGCGGCGATCTCAAGCGCTGCCGTGTAATTGTCGAAATTGGTGCACTGGCTGCCAACGTGGAAGCTGAGTCCCTCCACCACCAGCCCTGCGTCAAATGACTGCTTGATCAGGCTGAGAGCATCCCCCGGCTCAATGCCGAATTTCGAGCTCATCTCGACCTGCGAGCCCGTGTCGGGCACTTTCAGCCGCAGGACAAGGCCGGCACTTGCGCAGTGCTGCCGGATTTTTTGCAGCTCATCCCGGTTGTCATAGGTTACCAGGGGCCTGAATTTTTTTATTTTCTGCAGGGTTTGCCGGTCCTTGATGGTGTTGGAGAATATGATCTTGTCCCAGATATAAAAATCCTTGGTCCGGGGATCGAAATGCCTGATATAGGCATAGACCTGCATAAATTCATTGTAGGAGGCCACATCGAAGCTTGCGCCCTCATCAAACAGGGTCTTGATGATTTCCTGATTTGAATTGGCCTTGACGGCAAAATACGCCTGCACCCGGGGCAATTGCTTTTTGAAGAGCCTGTAGTTTTTTCGTATCGTATCGTGATCGATTATAAAAAGAGGCGTGCCGTGCACGTCAGCAAGTTTTTGCAGGTTTGTTTTCATGGCATTTCTATAAATCAGGTTTGACAATAATAGTTAGAATAAAAAAATTCGAGATTCCTGATTCAAGATTCAAAACAGAGCATTAAAAATTTAATAATGAAGCCGGGATTTTGAATGTATTCCTCTGCTTCAATCTTGAATCCGAAATTTTGAATCTTTTACTCCTCCAGCTTTGCCATCAGGCCCTTGAGTGTATTAATTTCCTTATTGTTGGCCAGATACGACTTGGTTAGTTTTCGCCGCAACTCTTCTCCGCGGTCGTACAGCCGCCTGAGCTTTTTGGGTTTTGTTGTCTGAATGGCATAGGCCGTCATTATCGGCAGTGCCACTGTTACGTCCAGATAGGCTGTAACCGTTTCATCGAGCTTGGTCGGGTCGATTTTGCCCCAGCTGGCCGCCTCCGACGGCGGCGCGCCTGAAAGGCCGCCCGTGTCGGGCCGCGCATCGGTCACGTTGATATCATAATCCTGCCCCACCTCAGGGATCATAAGCACTTCCTGTATCTGCGGCTCCGTCTGAAGCATAAAGTTCTTAGGGCTGCCGCCTCCGATGAGTATGACGCCGGTTTTGCCTTTTTCGTAGTTCTTTGCATTGAGCACGATGGCGGTCGAATCATTGACATCGATGCTGGGGTTGATCTTAAGCTTGAACTTGTCCAGCATGCCCATGGCTTCAGCCAGCAGCTCGACACCGGCCACATTCATGCCGATGGTTGAATCGCCCGGTGACGAGGTAAACACCGGAATGCCGTTGCGGTAAGCCGCGGCCAATATGCTGACAGCCCCGAGCTTGTTGGTTTTTTCAAATGCGTCGAGCACCTTGCCCAGCAGATGGTAGAATTCTCGTGTGCCCATCTCCTTCTGAAACTCGGGCCGCAGCAGAATTTTCCGCAGCACGCGGTCGGTTTCCATGAGCACGTCTTCATAGTCAAACAGGATATCATAAATGCGGGTTACGCCTTTATCCCGCAGGTCGACATCATCAACGCTGTGGCTGCCCCGGAACATGGGCAGATTGAGGGCGAAATGCATATCGTGATACATGTTGGCGCCCGTGGCTGTTATCCAGTCGACAAAGCCGTGATTC
>CAIWCT010000090.1 GCA_903911225.1 uncultured delta proteobacterium | reverse complement strand
CCGAGCGACACGCCCAAAACACCAAAGACCAGACAGGCAAAGGGAAGTGCAAACCGCTTGTTTATTTCCACATTTATGTTGGTAGTCGCGAGATTTTTATCCTGGCGCTCATTGGCTAAATTCCAAAGACTGCCGATTTCCATCTCTTTGTATTTAATTTGAAAATCCTGATCCTCATCCACATCGCTCAGCTGAACACTCATATCATTATTATTAAAAAGCGCATACTGATAAGAAAGCGTCTTCTGATCAAGACGATGCAGGCTGCCGTCGGTAAGCTTAAAAAGCATATTGGAGCTATCCTGGTCTGAAAAAATAACCGCGTGCTGTGCAACAACGATGGTCTGTATATTGGGGTCGCGCCGGTCAAGGATAAAAATACCCTTGACCTTATTTTCTTCTTGATCAAAAGAATTAATATACAGCACGATCCCGTCAAATGAATCAATAAAGACGCCCTCCTCAAGAGTTGAATCGGAATGTTTCTTTGCAAGATCAATAAGCGCTGTGCGAAAGGCATAATTACCTTTGGGCAGCAAATAAAGCGTCAGTACGTTGGTGAGAAAAAATCCGGCAACGCATAAAATGACAAATGGCGGCAGCAGCTGGTACAGGCTGACTCCGGAGGCTTTCATGGCCATAAGCTCGGCATCGCTTGAGAATTTCCCGAGCGCTATCAAAATAGCTAGAAGAATTGCCATAGGCAGCGTCAGCACCAGAAACGAAGGCATGAGATAGCCTATGAGGGTGCAGACCTCAACCAGAGAAACGCCCTTGTTGACCAAAAGATCGACAAGCCGCAGAATTTTGTTCATCAGCAAAATGAATGTGAACACGAGCAGGCCTAAAGCAAAAGGGCTTGCAAGCTCATAAAAAATGTACTTGTGTAAAATTTTTGGTTTCATTTCTCTTCCGCAATCCGTACTCTTGAAGCACGCATTACAACAGTATTTCCTTTTTCAAATCCCGGCCCATCAGGGCTTTAACCGCCTGCCCGGCGGGCTTGCCTTCAAAAAGTATTTGATAAATCTCGGCAACTATGGGCATTTCGATGCTGTGGCGTCGGCTCAAGGCATAGGCCGACCGGGTCGTATACACGCCTTCTGCCACCATATTCATATGCGACATAATATCGTCGAGCTTTTTCCCCTTGCCGATCTGCAGCCCGACACTGTAATTGCGGCTCTGCGTGCTTGTGCAGGTAAGCACCAGGTCGCCAATACCGGAAAGACCGGAAAACGTAAGCGGATCGGCGTTAAGAAAAACCCCAAGGCGCATCATTTCCGCAAGCCCCCGGGTGATAAGTGCTGCCCGGGTATTATGCCCCATCCCAAGCCCTTCCACAATACCAGAGGCCACGGCTATTACATTTTTAAGCGCGCCGCCAATCTCAACGCCAACCACATCATTGCTCGTGTAGGTGCGGAAACAGGGTGTGGCAAAAACCTCCTGAACGACTGCTGCGCTTGCCTGGTTCTGTGAAGCGATCACCACGGCCGTTGGCATTCTGCGCGCCACATCAAGAGCAAAGCTCGGACCTGAAAGCACGGCAAAGTAAAGCTCCCGGCCAAGGGCCACCTCAGCGGCAACCTGCGAAACGGTTTCAAGAGTATCGTTTTCTATGCCCTTGGAGGCGCATACATGAATGGTGCCGGGAGAGCTTTCCGGCAGGCCCTGAGCAAAAAGCCCCCTGAAGGCCTTAACCGGTGTTACCCACAGCACTATCCGCTTGCCCAAAACAGCCTGCCCGAGATCCCCCGTGCAGACAATTCCCTGATGCAGCTCAACATCGGGCAAAAACAGATGGTTGCGGCGCTTTGTTGCAATGCTCGCAACCAGCTCCTGCTCATATGCCCACAAGGTAACCGGCAGGCCCTTTTCCGCCATCATATTTGCCAGAGTTGTGCCCCAGCTCCCGGCGCCTACAACACCGATCCTGCAGTCAGACATTATCTATCCTTCCTCTGCGCAGACAAAAGCCCTTAAAGAGACTATAAATATTAAAATTATGCTGTTCTCGCAAGTTAAAAAACCAGGGGAAAACTTGGGACGGTGTGAATACGCTGCAAACTTGCCCGTTGCAGCAACAGGGATGCTCGATCATGCACACAGATTGGTTAAAACACATAGGGGGCAGGCACATCTGCCCCCTATGAACAAATTCTCATGCTTACTGCCGCCAATCGGATATTTTTACAAATATATCAATCCTCAGCCACCTTGGTGACGCCCACAACGCGCTCGCCTTCCTCGACATTTATCAGGCGAACGCCCTTAGTATTGCGACCGATAACCGAGATATTCTTCATATCGATACGGATGAGCTTACCTCTTGAGGTGATGATCATGATATTGTCCTCTTCCATCACCTGTTTGATGCCCACCACATTGCCGTTGCGCTCATCGGTCTTGATGGTGATGATGCCCCTGCCACCGCGGCTCTGACGCCGGTATTCGGCTATATTGCTGCGTTTGCCGTAGCCCCGCTCGGTCATCGACAGCAGCGTTGCATCACCGCGCAGAACTTCCATGGCCACCACTTCGTCGTCTTTTCCCAGGGCGATGCCCCGTACGCCCGTGGCCGTACGGCCCATGGATCGGACATCTTCCTCTTTAAATCTAATGGCCATGCCCATCTTGCTGCCAAGAAATATTTCCCGGCTGCCATCGGTTACATTGACGGCGATAAGCCTGTCTCCCTCATCGATGGTAATGGCGATAATTCCGTTGGCGCGCGGATTGCTGTAGGCCGATAGCTCTGTCTTTTTAATTGTGCCGTTGCGCGTGGCCATAACTATAAAGCCGCCGCCTTCGAAATTGCTCACGGGCAATACAGCTGCAATATTCTCGCCGGAGGCGAGATTTAAAAGATTCACGATCGCCTTGCCCCGCGCGGCGCGACTGGCCTGCGGGATTTCATAGGTCTTGATCCAGTAGACCTTGCCCTTGTCGGTAAAAACCAGGATATAGTCATGGGTAGAGGCGACAAAAACATTTTCAACAATGTCTTCCTCTTTTGTGATCATGCCGGTTACGCCCTTGCCGCCCCGCAGCTGCGTGCGGTACAGCGAGACTGGATTGCGCTTTATGTAGCCGCTGTTTGAAACCGTAACGACCATCTGTTCCTCGATGATCATATCTTCGATGCTTATCTCTTTGGACGTCGGCACGATTTCGGTACGGCGCTTGTTGCCGTATTTTTCTTTTATTTCCTGGAGCTCCTCAACGATCAGCTCCTTCACCAGCAGCTCGCTCTCCAGTATCTGGTGCAGCCGCTCTATAAGCTTTATGATGCCGAGGTATTCGTCGTTTATCTTATCACGTTCAAGACCGGTGAGCCGCTGCAGCCGCATTTCAAGAATTGCCTGCGCCTGTATATCTGTCAGGCCGAACTGGCTCAGCAGGTTGGCCTTTGCCTCCGCAGGGGAGGCCGAATTGCGGATAAGCTTTACAATTTGGTCGATATGGTCCAGGGCGATTTTGAGACCTTCCAGTATATGGGCGCGGGCCTCGGCTTTATGCAGATCAAATACCGTACGCTTGGTAATGACCTCCTTTCGAAACGAAACAAAATGCCCAAGCATTTCTTTGAGCGTGAGCACTTGCGGCTTGCCGTCGACGATGGCAAGAAAAATAATGCCAAAGGCCGATTCCATCTGCGTGTGCTTGTAGAGATTGTTAAGAATGGCGCGGCTGATCTCATCCTTCTTGAGCTCAATAACCACGCGCACGCCTTCGCGGTCGGATTCATCGCGGATGTCGGCAATGCCCTCAATCTTCTTTTCCCGCACAAGCTCGGCTATTTTTTCAATAAGCCTTGCCTTGTTGACCTGAAACGGAATCTCTGAGATGACTATGCTTTCCTTGTCGTTTTTTTGCTTTTTTTCGATAAACGCCTTAGCGCGCATTTTGAGAATGCCGCGGCCGGTACGATAGGCCGAATCAATGCCTTCCCTGCCGTAAATAAAGGCGCCCGTGGGAAAATCCGGGCCGGGAATAATCTGCATGAGCTCATCGACGGTCATCTCGGGATTATGGATAAGCTCAATGAGCCCGTCGCACAGCTCCACAAGATTATGTGGCGGGATATTGGTGGCCATGCCGACAGCAATCCCGGAAGAGCCGTTCAGCAAAAGGTTCGGCACCCTGGCTGGCAGCACCGTTGGCTCTTCAAGCGTGCCGTCATAGGTGGGGATAAAATCAACCGTCTCTTTTTCAATATCGGCCAGCAGCTCGCCGGCTATTTTTGTCATGCGCACTTCAGTATAGCGCATGGCGGCAGCGGGATCGCCGTCCATGGAGCCAAAATTGCCCTGGCCATCCACAAGGGGGTTGCGCATGGAAAAGTCCTGCGCCATGCGCACAATAGTGTCATAAACAGCCGAATCGCCATGCGGATGATATTTGCCGATCACGTCACCAACGACACGGGCTGATTTTTTATACGACTTGGAGCTTTCAAGGCCCATGTCGTGCATGGCAAAAAGTATGCGCCGGTGAACGGGCTTCAGTCCGTCGCGGGCATCGGGCAGGGCCCTGCCTACGATGACGCTCATGGCATAGTCCAGATAGGACTTGCGCATTTCATCTTCAATATTTACCTGTATATCCTGTGAACGAACCTCTAATGTCATTGCCTTATGCCAACGTGAAGGTTAATGGACTTGGGTCATACCTCTATGAATAGTAAGAATAACTTATACCTGACATTTCCCTGTTTGCCAAGCCTAAAATTTTATAACTAGTTGATTTTAAATCTGAAATATACTCAAGGCACATGGGAAAATGATTGACAATTGCCTATGATTACCCTAAAACCTAATTCAATTAACACAACAAAAAAAGGAGCTTTAATGGATCTGAAAACCTCGAAAATCTGCATCATCGGCGGCGGCATGATGGCTGAAAACATCCTGCGGGGCCTGCTGCGGGCACAGTTAATAAAACCGGACCAGATGACCGTTTCCGACATTAACGCAGAAAGGCTGACCTATATCCGGGACGCATTCAAGGTAACCACCTCCCGCGATAATGTGGACGTGGCGGGAAAGGCAGACATTATCATTCTTGCCGTAAAACCCCAGAGCATGAAAATCCTGCTTGATGAAATCAAGGCCGTCATGTCGGAAAAACGCCTGGTTATCTCGATTGCCGCTGGAGTTAAAACCAGAACCCTGAGCGATGCGGCCGGGGGAACTGCGCGCATCGTGCGGACAATGCCCAATATCGGAGCAAAAGTGCTTGCCAGCGCCACCGCCATCTGCCAGGGACCGGGGGCTACACAGGACGACATGCTAACGGCTGAGCAGATTTTTGAAGCCATCGGCTCTACCGTTATGGTGAGCGAAGATCTTATGGATGCCGTAACGGGCCTGAGCGGCAGCGGCCCGGCCTATTTTTTCCAGTTCATCGAAGCCATGGCCGACGCAGGAGTTCGCGCCGGTCTCATGCGCTCGGTGGCGCTCAAGCTTGCAGCGCAAACCTGCCTGGGCGCGGCGCAGCTGGTGCTTGAAACGGGCGACCATCCTGCCGTGCTCAAAGATCAGGTAACGTCGCCGGCAGGCACCACCATCGAAGGGCTGCGGGTTCTCGAGCAGGGGGCTG
>CAIWCT010000089.1 GCA_903911225.1 uncultured delta proteobacterium | reverse complement strand
CTCGGGAAAACAGCCTTGAGCAAAAAGGCAATCATTGTTATAGTAAAAAATTAAGGGAATATGGAGCCTGGGGAATAATGGACAGGGAGCAGTATGGAAAAGTGTGAGAGCTGGGTGCTTGATATCGACCGGATCGGTTATAATGAAGCCTTTGACTTGCAGAAAAAGCTGGTGGATGCCCGCAGCCGGGATGAAATAAAGGACACATTCATTCTTCTTCAGCATTTGCCTGTGTTTACGGCAAACCGTGAATCAACATTTAAAAACATTCTTGCGCCGCAGGAGCTGCTTGCTGAGCAGGGCATTGAAGTGTGCAAAACCGACCGCGGCGGGGATGTGACCTATCACGGTCCTGGACAGATCACGGGCTATATCATTCTTGATTTGAAACGGCATGGCAAGGATTTGCATGCCTATATTCGCAATGTCGAGCAGCTTCTTATAGACACTCTGGCAGAGTACGGCATTGCGTCTGGCCGGGATCCGAAGCATCCTGGCGTCTGGATTGGCAACGAAAAGATCGCTGCCATCGGCATAGCCGTCAAAAGCGGCTGGATAACCATGCACGGATTCGCCCTGAACGTGCATCCCAATATGAATCATTACAAAATGATCATTGCCTGCGGCATTGTGGACAAGGGTGTAACCTGCATGAATGCGGTTCTGGGTCGCGAGGTTGACATCAACGAGGTGAAACAGCGCCTGGTCAAGCAGTATGCACTGATTTTTTCTGCGGAAACGAAGGCGATTACAATGGAGGATCTCCCGTGGTCATAACAAAGAAGCCTGACTGGATACGCGTTAAAGGCGTTGATGAAAAAGTACTCAATGAAATGAAGGCCCTGCTTGACCGTTATCATCTGCATACGGTTTGCGAAAGCGCCGTGTGCCCGAACATGGGTAGCTGCTTCAAGGCTGGGACAGCAACCTTTATGATACTGGGGGATATCTGTACGCGCAATTGTGCATTCTGCGGCGTTTCAACCGGGAAACCGCTGATGCCCGATCCTGAGGAGCCTAAAAACGTGGCGCGCGCCTCCAGGGATCTTAATCTCAAGCATGTTGTCGTTACCTCGGTCACGCGCGATGATCTGCCGGATGGAGGCGCCGGGCAGTTCGCTGCAACCATTCGTGCCATAAATGCCATACTGCCCGAGGCAACCACCGATGTGCTCATACCTGATCTGAAAGCATCAATTGATAATTTAAAAATTGTGATTGATGCCCTGCCTGACATACTTGCCCATAACCTTGAAACCGTGCCAAGGCTGTATCTGACTATGCGGCAGGGCGCATGCTATGAAAATTCGTTGCAGGTTCTTGCAAACTCCAAAAAACTTAATAAACAAGTCTGTACGAAATCCGGCATCATGCTCGGCGTGGGTGAGAAGCGGGATGAAGTTCACGGGGTTATGCGCGACTTGCGCAGTGTTGATTGCGATTTTTTGACGTTGGGTCAGTATCTGCGGCCGGCGGCGGAAAACCTTGAAGTCACGGAATTCATAACGCCGCAGGCTTTTGAAGAGTACCGTGTGCTGGGTTATGAGATGGGATTCCGGTATGTTGCATCGTCACCTTTCGTGCGCAGCTCATTTCATGCCGAGGAAGCGCTCAAAGCCATAGGCCACTGCCCTGGCGCGGGGAAATGAAAGTTGTATCAATAGGTTATACCGTATCGGTAGGCAAAAACCTCCGCAGATGATGAAAAAGCCCCTTTTTATTATGTGAATAATACAGTGCCTCCGCTGTGGAGGCGGGATAACAATAAATTCCACACTAGCCATCAAATATTGTTCAGCTTTATTCTTGTAAAGCACTGTGAAATCTGTTAAATTTAAAAACAACTTAGCGGTCAAATAAGTATTGCACTAACTTTTTCTATATGATGAACATTCAGTCGGAAGTCGGTATTTATGTTGGCGCGGGTGCATCTCACTCCTGGACATGGTTTGCCGATATTTTCGACCGGGAAGCATATTCTGCTGTCTGTTTTCTTGATGAGCGCGATATTGCAGCCGGAGCTTTGAGCCGGATTGATGTTTTCTTTGTTTCCGGCGGTGACACATTTGCCATAGCTTATGGGCTTGGCAAGACTGGTGCAGATGCCATTGAAAAATTTGTGCGCTGTGGCGGCATATATATAGGAGCCTGTGCGGGCGCCTATCTACCCCTTAATTCTTCGCTGCCGCCACTTAATCAGTTCAACTTTGTGGCATCGCGCATTGCCAATCTTACAAAAGATCTGCCCGAGGCAGTGGCAAAGCCTGAAAAATTCTGCACGGAATATGGCTGCCGGTATGTGTATCATCCGGTTCGAGAAGGCGTGCGGCTCAGGCTCTCAGGGTGGGGACGCGACGGGCAGTATGTAGAGGCGCCACTCTATGGAGGGCCGGCTCTTTTACCCTCTGATGATGCCGAGGTGTTGGCCGAATATGCCGATTTTACCGACTCGACAGAGTTTCTGATTGACCGTGAAATAGCCGGTCGTGCACTGCTGGGAACCGCAGCGGCGATAAAAAAAGCCTACGGCAAAGGTTTTTTTTATCTTTTCGGGCCTCATTTCGAGCATCCCGACTATCATGAGGCTAATAACCTGCTGTTTGAGATTTTTGCCGGGACGAGGAGCAGTCAGCGCCAGGAGGCAGTGGAGCTTCCATTGCGTCCCGTGGATAAGAAACAGTATGTAACTTTTTTGAGCGCTGTAAGCAATGCCCGTATCATGGCGCTTGCCCTGGAGCGTTCTGCATTTACCTGGCTTATCGGCAGGAAAGTTTATGATCCGGAAAAGATACGTGTTTTTATTGAAACTATCTGGAAGCGGGCGCTTCAACTTGATGCGACAGAGTGTTTGGCATGTATTGAAAGCTCTGAAATAGAGCTTTTGACCGTGCAGGCGGTTCAATTTGCAGAGACTATACAAAAGCTGCGAAGCGACGGGCAGTCCTGTGCACAGGACACTGCTCTTGCCGAGTTTCTTTTTCTGATCCTGCGAAAGGCTGCTGCTGCGTTTTTAACAATATATTTCCACCTTAAACGAGGTGGTGTGCTACACCAGAAAAGGAGGTCGACATGTACGATAGCTACCTGTATTTCCCCGCAACCGCAGCACTCTATACGCTGACGGTAGCAACTGTTATGTTTTTTATCGCCGGCGCATTTGTAAGCGTGACGCTGTGGTTTAAGGGCAAAGCCCCCAGCCTTCACCACGGGCTCAATACTGCGGCCATTATCAAGGCATTTATTTTTGACTGCCTGCTGCAGGTTCAGATTTTGAAAATAAGCTTTGTGCGCTGGCTCATGCATTTCTGCATATTTATCGGGTTTTTGGGCCTTTTTGCCCAGACAACGGTTATGGCTCTGGCCAGCCATTTTCTTCCGCCTGACACGGCACTTGCCAGAACAATGTTTAAATCTTCTTCTGCTGCCTTTGGCGGATGCGGCGCACGGGTGCTTGACGTGTGGGGCGATTTTTTCGGCCTCATGCTGATTGTGGGTTTGGCCATCGCTATTGTGCGGCGCTATATCATTAAAACCAAGCAGCTTGAAACCATACAAAAGGACACCCTGTCAATCTGCCTGCTCACAACTA
The DNA here is from genome assembly GCA_903911225.1 of uncultured delta proteobacterium. Taxonomy (GTDB): domain Bacteria; phylum Desulfobacterota; class WTBG01; order CAIYCZ01; family CAIRTM01; genus CAIWCT01. Next base: position 9,800 of record CAIWCT010000089.1, on the reverse strand, counting down.
TCGCGCTGACTGGTTTTCTGTGTGAAGGACTGCGGCTGACAAATCCCCTGTACGCACAGGTAGCAGCATATTCTTTTGTCGGAAATATCCTTGCCGGCATTTTTAAAGGAATGGGTTTTACCTCTGCAAATTATTACCCTTGGGTATGGCTGCATGCTGTAATATCACTTTTTTTCTGCGGCTACATTCCGTTCAGCAAGGCCTGGCATGTCATTGTAAGTCCCATTGAAATCGTTATTGACGCTTCAGAGCGGGCACACTAAAAGGAGGCGACCATGGAAAACGAAATAAAAAATCAGGAAGCAACTGCTGCTCCGCAGCAGGCGGAAACGACGCCACAGGCAGAAACGTCGACCCCGGAGCAGGGAATAAAAAAAATAAATATTGAAAAATTCAGCCCCCGCATGCTCATGGAGCTTGATGCCTGCACGCGCTGCGGCGAGTGCTCGAACTGGTGCCCGGCCTATGACCAGGACAGCCGGGAACCTTTAAACCCCCGTGGGCGGGCACGCTTATTCAAGGATATCATCTCCAGGCAGCACGGTGCTTTCAGCGCTGACAGTTTCCTCGGGAAGCTGTGCGGCAAAAAGCCGGTAACCGAAGATGAGATGAAAGCGTTTGCCAAAGATCTATATGCCTGCAGCACCTGCATGCAGTGCCACTTCGTCTGCCCGGTTGCTATCGACACAGTTGAGCTTTGGGAGCGCATCCGCGAAACCATCGTTGATATCGATTGCGGTCCTCTTGATTCCCAAAAGGACCTTGTTCTCAAGACAAAAAATTATGACAACCCCTGGGGGCAACCCCGCAGTTCACGCGCACGGTGGGGTAAGCTTGCCAAGAAGAAAAAGCGCATCAAGGATGAGCCCAAGGATATCTCTAAAAGCAAGTCAGAGGTGCTTTATTTTGTTGGCTGCACAGCCTCCTACGACAATAACGTTGAAGAAGTCGGCATCAACACGACTAATATTCTTGATGCTGCGGGTATCGACTTCGGCATACTCGGCAACAAGGAAAAATGCTGCGGCAGCGTGTTGCTGCGCATGGGTGACCGGCCGAGCTTTGAGAAGCTGTGCAAAGAGAATATTGAACAATTCAATGATCTGGGAATTAAAACTCTGGTAACCTCCTGCGCCGGCTGCATGAAGACCATCAGGGAAGATTATGCAAAGATCGGCAAACTCAATTTTGAAGTGAAGCATACCAGCGAATACATCGTTGATCTGATTAAACAGAAGAAGCTTGTGCCGAATACCCCTGTTAACCTCACGGTTACTTATCATGACCCCTGCCACCTCGGGCGGCACAGCGGCGTGTTTGACGCGCCACGGGAGCTCTTGAGCCTGATACCGGGCGTAAAGCTTATCGAGATGGAACGCAACCGCGAGAACTCCCGCTGCTGCGGCGCAGGAGGCGGCCTGAAATCAGGCTATCCGGACATGCAGAATAAAATTTCTCAAAAGCGCGTTGCCGATGCTATCTTAACCGGCGCGACCGAGCTTGTGTCTGCCTGCCCGTTCTGTTATCAGGGCCTGCAGATCGGCATACAGGCAATGAATGCCCCGATAAAAATGCGTGATATCACCGAGCTTGTCTGCATGGGGTTGGGCATTGAGGCTGGCGGCGGCAGTAAAGATGAAGGCGGTGAAGCCGAAAGCGTCTGATTCTTATTAGAATTTTGGATTGCGGAATTTGACATTAAGCATTACAATTCCCCGTCAGAACATGACGGGGAATTTTTTTACAGGGGTATGACGATGAAAAAATATTTTATTTCACTTTTGCTGATGTTTTTTGCCACTATGGCGCTTCCACTGACTTGCACTGCCGACTGCATTGAGGGCGATTGTAAAAACGGCGCCGGATCCTATGTCTGGGACAGCGGTAACAAATACGAAGGGATTTTTAAAAACGGCAAACGTACAGGGCAGGGCGCCTACACATTTGCAAACGGAGACAAATATGTCGGAGAATTTTTAGACGGAAAGTTTCACGGCAAAGGTAAATACACCTATACCGATGGTGATGTCTATGACGGGCAGTGGCTTTTGGGCCGCATGAGCGGCCATGGAGTCTTGAAACGCGCAGACGGCACGAAGCAAGAGGGGGAATTTAAAGATGGCGCTTATGTGGAAAAATGGAATATGAATACCGATGAGGTCATCGAGCCCGATGCCAACAAATACCCCCGAGGCCATCTTGAAAAGCTGATGGATGAGCCTGCGCCGGACAAGTCAACCAAAAAGCCTTCTAAGAAATAGCGGGACATGAAAATAAATTCTCCATTTTTATTGTGCCTCTGTTTGCTTGCGTCGGTGGCTGCCTGTGCAAAAAAGGATGAATCTATCCTGCGCCTTGGCTACCTCCAAAGCGATCTACACCATCTGCCTGCTTTTGTTGCCATTGAAAAGGGGTATTATGCAGAGCAGGGTCTTAAGGTACAGGTCGGTGGTGTTTTTAAGGCCGGGCCTGAGGAAATGAGTGCTTTCGGGGCCGGCGAACTCGACTTTGGCTATGTTGGGCAGGCGCCTGCAACGGCAGCCCTTCTCAATGGGGTGGCGGATATTCAATTCATTGCTCAGGTAAACCTGGAAGGCTCTGCCATAGTAGCGCGGAAGAATGCAGGAACAGATTCGTTTCGTAAATTAAGTGGCAAAACTGTGGCCATTCCGGGCCATGCCACCATGCAGGATTTTCTCCTGCGCATGGCGCTTAAGAACAGCGGCATGAATTTTAATGATATTATGATCATTGTTTTAAAGCCGCCCGAGATGCTGCAGGCCCTGGAGCAGAAAAATATTGATGCGTTTATTGCCTGGCAGCCCTATCCTGCGCAGGCTCAGCAATCTGATACGGTACAGGTGCTGCTTGATTCTGCAGATATCTGGAAAGACCATCCGTGCTGCGCTCTTATTGCCCGGCGCACGCTGTGCGCTCAGCAGCCGCAAACCATACAAAAAATACAGGCGGCTCACGCAAAGGCCTGCGCGTTCATAATCGAACATCACAATGAAGCAGTGGCTATTGGTATGAAGTATACCTCAATGGAGCGCGCCGTTGTAGAACAGTCGATGCTGCATATTCACTATACAAGCCTGCTTGATAAAACCAAGGCCAGCGAATTTGTGGGATTCCTGAAAGAGCAGCGCTATATCAAGGCAGCCGATGTCAGCCGTCTTTTTTCACAGGCATTTTTTGAATAGCTGTACGGGAAAGCACCTATGCAGGCAATCCTTTCTAAAGCTAAAATACTGTTCCCTCTGTTGATTCTTGTGCTGTGGCAGGCATGTTCCACCATTGGCCTGTTTCCCACAGTGAAAGTGCCTTCACCTGTGCAGATTATTGCGGCCCTGCAGGATCTTACAGTAGTGGGGCTGCCACAGGGCAGCATACTGCTGTTTCACTGCCTGTACAGTCTCCAGCGCGTTGCCATTGGTTTTATGCTTGCTCTGTGCGCTGCTGTTCCCCTCGGCATCGTCTTCGGCTGGTCGGAAATCTTGCGTAAAATGATCACCCCTGTCATTGAAATGCTGCGGCCCATACCTCCCCTGGCCTGGATTCCTCTTGCTATTCTGTGGTTCGGCATCGGGCTTCGTTCTGCGGCGTTTATCATATTTCTCGGCTGTTTTTTTCCGATACTTTTGAGCACCATGTCCGGGGTTATGTCCGTTGATCCGGTTCTTATAAGCGCTGCAAAAACTCTTGGCGCAACACGGCGGCAGATTTTTTTTCATGTGCTGCTTCCCGGCGCGACACCTTCCATCTACACGGGCCTGCGCATAGGTCTTGGCATCGGCTGGATGACGCTTGTTGCAGCTGAATTTACGGGCGTAAAAAGCGGCTATGGGCTTGGCTATATGATTATGACTGCCCGCGACATACAGCGATCCGATCTTGTCATAGCTGGTATGGCTGTCATAGGTTGTATGGGTTTTATACTTGATGGGCTTCTGCGGATATTTGAATCCCGGGCACTGCGCTGGCGATAGTTAAAGTTTGGTGACCAATGAGTCTTGAAGTTAGAAAGCTTTGCAAAACATTTGTTAATGAACATTCAGGCGAAAAGACAGCGGTTCTTGATGCCATAGATCTTGCTGTTGAAAACGGCGGGTTTGTCTCCATTATCGGCCCCACAGGCTGCGGCAAGACAACACTTTTGCGCATTATTGCAGGTCTTGAAGTTGCCTCGTCAGGCGATATTTTCATAAATGGTGCAAAGCCTGCCGAGCCATGGAAACAGGTCGGTTTCGTATTTCAGGAGTATGCACTTTTCCCCTGGCGCAGAGTCTGGGAGAATATAGCATTTGGTCTGGAAATGAAGGGCGTATCCACTGCTGAGCGCCGCGACAGGGCATTTGATTTCATTAAACGATTCGGCCTTGAGGGAAGTCATGATTTGTATCCACGGGAACTATCAGGCGGCATGAAGCAGCGCGTTGCACTTGCCCGCACCATGATCACCGATCCCGACATTATTCTTATGGATGAGCCCTTCGGCGCGCTTGACTCGCAGACACGCAGCCAGATGCGACAGTTCCTGTTTGATGTATGGAGGCAGTCGAAAAAGACAATTCTTTTTATAACGCACAGCATTGATGAAGCAATATTTTTGAGCCAGAAGGTCATCGGTTTTTCCAGCAGGCCCGCAACATGCAGTTTGGAATTGACCATTGATTTACCCTATCCCCGGGATGTTACCACGGATACCTTCAATATCTACCGTCGAAGGATAATAACTTTTCTTGACGATCAGAAAGCCTAATGAAATGTCACACCCTGATTTAATAACCCTCTGCGTCGAGCTGCAATGCCGTGGAGTTCGTATTGTTGCAGCACATACAGGACGTTCAGGCGGCGCAGGCCCTTCCGAGGGACAGACAATTATTATCGGCGGAAGATATCTCAATGTTCCGACAGCAAGCTGGTATGTGGCTTCTTCACCTTATCGTATTGAAAAGTATGATGGCAGATGGTCCCTTTTTCATGCGACAAGTTATATCCAAGATATTTTTTTTCCTTCACAGCCTGCTTTTTATAATGAACTATCGCCATCCGGCCTGCCATTTAAGCAACTGGCGCTGCTGCATGGCTGCGATTGTTTTGCCTCTACCATCTATCAGGACTGCCTCTACTGGAACACACCGAACCAGTGCCGGTTTTGCGGAATAGGCTTATCGCTGAAAAATAATACGACTATTCTTACCAAAGACCCAGTCGATCTGGCATGTGCCGCTGCCTTTGCTGCGCAGCATGACGGCGTACGGCATGTAACACTGACAACCGGCGCCTGGCATGACGAGTTGCAGGGCTTTGAACATCTGTGCGCATGTGTGCGGGATATAAAAAAAAGTGCTGCCCTGCCGGTGCATGTGCAACTGCATCCGCCTCAGAACATGCAGGCTTTTGACCAACTGAAGGCTGTTGGGGTTGATACTGTCGGTATTCATATTGAAGTTGGTAATACTGACCTGCTTTCCACTATGACTCCGGGTAAATCAGCACTTGGTATTGCAACGTATGAAACCTGCTGGGAACACGGGGTTTCTGTATTTGGGAAAAACCAGGTCAGCAGTTTTCTTTTGGCTGGGCTTGGTGAAACGTCACAGCAGCTTACAGACATGGTTGAATGCATTGCCCGGCTAGGCGTATTTCCTTATATACTGCCTCTTCGACCTATTCCCGGCACACTGCTTTCAGACTGGAGGCCGCCTGAGCCCTCATATATGATGGGTTTATATACCCAGACCGCCCGGATTCTTAAAAAGTATGGCCTTGAATCTCGTAAATCTAAAGCGGGCTGTGTGCGCTGCGGCGCCTGTTCAAGCCTGTCGCTTTTTGAGGAAGATGCCGTCTCATGACCACTATTATCTGCCGGCAAATTTCAAATGATGAAGAGCTTGCCCAGTGCTTTGACATACGCAGGAAAGTGTTTGTGCAGGAGCAGCACCTGTTTGAGGATACGGATATAGATGATCATGACGGCCATGCTATTTACCTCGCCGCTTTTTTTCAGAATCGCATAATCGGCACAGTTCGCATGTATGGAGATGATGCAGGTAACTGGTGGGGCGGCAGGCTTGCAGTGCTTAAAAAATACCGTGGCAGGGCAGGCCGCGAGCTGGTGCTTGCTGCCGTGGCAGAGGCAAAGCTGCAAGGAGCAGTGCATTTTTTCGCTAATATACTTAGTGAAAATGTGAATTTTTTCAAAAATATCGGCTGGCGCTGTGTAAAAGAGGAATTTGTGCTGCATGGCCGCCCGCACCAGTTGGTGGAAGCAGATCTTAGCCTGAAGAAAAATAATTGAATGCTTGTTATAAAGTGCATTCAATTCCTGTATACACAGTTTGAAAACAGGTTAGCTATTCGCAGGAAAATGAAATCCTGCAGGAAACATATTCCGCTTTAATCACCATAGTAAACACATATATATTGACACATCACAAGGCTTCCTTTATATTTAAAAATTCATACTTTGCGTCATCAGACTCAAAAATCCCATATAATCAGATTTATTTAAACATCCGGAGGAAGGATGCATTCTTCAGCAGACAGTAACGCGCCCATTATATCTATAAGTGCCAGCCGAAAAAAGGCAATACTTAAAAAAATGATTCAAATCCGGCAGTTTGAGGAAAGGGCGGGGGAGCTGTTTCATCAAAAGCTTATACCGGGCTTTATTCATCTTTCAATTGGCCAGGAGGCATCAACCGTAGGAAGCTGCGCATCGCTGCGGCCTGATGATTATATAATTTCAACCCACCGCGGTCATGCTCATATACTTGCAAAGGGAGCCGACCCCAAATATATGTTTGCCGAACTGCTCGGCAAAAAAACCGGTTATTGCAAGGGAAAAGGCGGATCCATGCATATTGCCGATTTTTCTCTTGGCATACTTGGCGCCAATGGCGTTGTTGGAGGCGGTTTTCCAATCATGGTTGGCGCCGGTATGTCGATAAAACTGCGCAAGACGGATCAGGTGGGCATGGTCTTTTTTGGCGATGGCGCATCAAATCGCGGCACATTTCATGAGGCAGCGAATATGGCTGCTGTTTTTAAACTGCCCATTATTTTTGTCTGTGAAAACAATAATTATGCCTCGACCTCGCATGCTAAGGTAATGGTGGCCGGCGGGTCGATAGCAGCCCGGGCCAAGGCCTATGATATGCCGGGCTATACGGTTGACGGGAGTAATGTGCTAGACGTGCTGGAGGTTGTACAGAGGGCTGTAGACCTTGCCCGCAGCGGCGGCGGCCCTTCAATTGTTGAAACCGCAACCTATCGTTACCGCGGTCATTTTGAAGGTGATCGGCAGGAATACCGCACCATACAGGAGATAAATGCTCATAGAATGCATCGTGACCCTATTGCACGGTTTGAAAAGTTGCTTGTAGCCTACAATACGATAAACCTGGACTATATAGTAAAAATCTGGCACGAAACGGCCGAAGATATCGAAAAAGCCATACATTTTGGAATGGAATCGCCCTTGCCTGCACCTGAAGATGCGCTGAAGGGTCTGTTTGTCAATTCATAAGGAGAACGGTGTGAGAACGCGACAGATTTCAGTCTCCAAAGCCATAGTTGAAGCGCTTACTGAAGAGATGCAGCGGGATGAGAGCATCTTCATCATAGGAGAAGACCTGGTTTCCCATGGCGGTATTTTTAACCAGTTCAAGGGGTTGCCTGCGCTTTTCAAGGACAGAATCATCGATACGCCTATATCTGAAACAAGTATAGTTGGCTGCGGAGTCGGAGCGGCCCTTACCGGCATGCGGCCTATTGTTGATATGCATTTTGCCGATTTCGTAACAACTGCAATGGATGAAATTGTTAACCAGATGGCCAAAATCCGTTATATGTTCGGTGGTCAGGCAAAAGTTCCCATGGTGCTCTGGGCGCCGGACGGGGGCGGCATTTCTGCAGCCGCGCAGCATTCGCAGAGCCTGGAGAGCTGGTTTGTTCATACCCCCGGACTTAAGGTGGTGGTTCCCTCCGATCCGGCAGATGTAAAGGGCCTGCTTAAAGCAGCTATTCGGGATGATGATCCGGTTATGTTTTTTCAGCATAAAAAGTTGTTCGGCAAACGGGGAGCTGTGCCTGAAGAAGAGTATGTGATTCCTCTGGGAAAGGCTGCGGTAAAGCGTAAAGGCAAGGATATCACCATAATCACTTATTCCCGGATGACATCCGTATGTCTTGAAGCCGGACGCAGGCTTGCCGATATAGGCATTGAAGCTGAAGTGATCGATTTACGGACGCTCAAACCACTTGATTTCCCGGCTATTGCCGAATCGGTCCAAAAGACCTGCTGCGCTATGGTGGTTCATGAAGCATGTCTGACCGGCGGCTTCGGCGGTGAAATAGCCGCCTGCATCGGTGAGGAGCTTTTCGACTATCTTGCCGCGCCGGTCATGCGCATCGGGGCAAAAGATGTTCCCATGCCTTTCAGCCCGGTGATGGAAAATTTTGTCCTCCCGCAGGTTGAGGATGTGTGTGCCTGCGCTGAAAAAATCATGAAGCGCAAACGCAAATAAGGCAGAACATTTCTTTATTTCCATTTGGTTTTTAAGGGCAGGATGTGAAATCCGCCCTTTTTTTTATTTGCTGTCTACAATAATTATCGCGCCCTGGCTAAATCAACTTACTTGCCGCTTGTGCAATGGCCTGTATCGGGGTATACTTTATTTAATAAAGATAGAGTGTTTTACAGGAGATACGGTATGCCGATATATGAATATGAATGCAATAAATGCGGAAAAAAATTCGAGCTTATCCTGATGAGTATCAGCCAGAAGGCCAAACCAAAGTGTCCGAAATGTCAGGGAACGAATGCCCGTAAATTAGTATCGCGCGTGCGGTATGCATCAGGGCCTGCTGAAGAAGGGCTAGCTTCAAGCGTTGAGGGAAAGCTGCTGCAGAGCATGGGCGGAAAGGTCAATGACCAGACGCGCCGCGAAATTTCGGCCCTTGCCAAAACAGCAGCCAAGCGGGGCAAAAAACGTTTTGACAGCATGATGGATACGGGAAAGTCCGACAGCGTGGATTATTGAGAAATACTTTTTGCCGGTTTAAGTTGTAAAAATTTGGATTTAAACTGGCAGTTTTTACAACATGATTTTGACCGGAATGTGACGTGCAAGCCCCGCTCTGTAAGCGGGGTCAAGCGGCATGTCTCAAAAAAATCAATCTTATCTACTGAGTTGCCCCGGCCTTTCAGGTGGGGCGTTTCACTTTATCGGACAAAACTAAATACAAAACCGCACTCACTTCCAGAAAGTCCCTTATCAGACATGCTGATGAGGGGTTCCATGCGTTAAAACCCAAACAGCAGGGTTTTTATGAAAAAGCATTGTTTCCTTTAACGACAAAAGATGTTCCCATTTCATTGATGCAAGGAGTTCAAAGAATTTTTTTTCTGATGCGGCTTCAGCATTTTTGCTAAGGCCCATGTAAAAATCGTACCCCCATTTTTCGAATTTGACGGCCCTTTCAAGTGTATCAAGATCCTCACGGTTTGCTGATGAGGCTTCTTTTTCAGCAACGTCAATCTTCAGCAAAGGTTTCACGATATCGATTTTATTGATGACAGGTAGAACCTTTTTCAGCCAGGTGCCATTTGTCAAAAGCTCCTTATGAATTTCTCGAAGTGCCTCATAGTGCTCATCCGCTTCAGCGGCAAGGCGCAAAAGCACTCCCCTGCTGACAGGGCTGATCGTTTTTTTGCTCTGCCTGAGATGAAATGCTCGCTCTTGCAATTGATTATTTAAGGCCGCTTCGATAGATGTAAGTATGTTGTTCAT
>CAIWCT010000088.1 GCA_903911225.1 uncultured delta proteobacterium | reverse complement strand
GTTGAAGCCCCTGCAAGCGGCCTTCTGCATATAGTAGTGCCCCAGGACGGAGAAGTTCCCGTGGCGGAACTCGTCGCCATCATCGGCGCTGACAAGGCCGACTATGACGCAGCCTGCGCAGCAGGCGGCGCCCTCGCAGCAGCGGCACCTGCCGCAGCTCCCGCAGCAGCACCGGCAGCAGCCGCTGCCCCTGCAGCAGCACCGGCTGCAGCAGCACCGGCTCCCTCACGGACCGCAGGCGAGCGTGTGAAGGCATCGCCCATGGCGCGCAAGCTGGCGGAAGATGCCGGCATCGACATAGCCTCAATCGGCGGCACCGGCCCCGAAGGCCGCGTGGTGAAGAACGACGTGCTGGCCTTTCAGGCGGCAAATAAATTTCGCATCACCCCCGTCGCCGATAAGATTGCAAAAGAAAATAATATTGATCTCCAGCAGGTCACCGGCACCGGCCCCGGCGGCAAGATCACGAAGGATGATATCGAAGCCTATCTTGCCAAGGCAAAGGCAGCCCCTGCCGCCGTACCCGCTGAACAAAAGACAGGAGGAGAAAAAGTGTCCGAAGGCGATAAACTCGTAAAACTGACCAGCATGCGCAAGGTCATTTCCCGCAAGATGCTCGAGAGCTGCAACCAGGCGGCAATGGCCTATATGGCCAACAGCGTTGATGCAACCGCCATTCAGGAATTCCGCGAGAAGATCCTGAAGTCGGTCGAGAAGAAGCACGGCGTACGCGTGACCATCACCGACTTCGTGATCAAGCTCACGGCAATGGCCATCGAGCGCCATCCGGTCATCAACACCCGCTGGACCAATGACGGCATCCTGTTTTTGAAGGACATCAATGTCGGCATGGCCATGTCCATTAAGGACGGCCTGATCGTGCCGGTCATTAAAAACGCGAACAAGAAGACTATCACCGAGATCGCCAAGGACCGCACCGCCCTGATCGATAAGGGCCGCAGTGGCAAGATGGGTCCTGCGGAAATGACCGGCGGCACCTTTACGGTATCGGCCATGGGCATGTTCGGCACCGAGATGTTCACCGCCATCATCAATCAGCCTGAAAACTGCATTCTGGGCGTGGGCGCCATCATCGATAAGCCTGTCGTCGTCAACAAGCAGATCGTGATCCGGCCGATGATGAACCTGGCGATAAGCTATGACCACCGCACCATCGACGGCGCTGATGCGGGCCGCTTCCTGCAGACCATTAAAGAGCTGCATGAAGATCCGATGCTGGTTTTGGCATAATAAATTTAAGGGAGGGTTTTAAACCCTCCCTTACACAAAAATTTGAATAGATAGAGGAGTAACTGCATATGGCAACGAATTTAACCATGCCCAAGCTTGGGCTCACCATGGAAACCGGCAAGATTGCCGAGTGGAAAAAATCGGAAGGCGCCGATGTAAAAAAAGGTGAAATCATAATGGTCGTCGAGACCGAAAAAATTACCTATGAAGTGGAATGTCCGGCTGACGGCGTTCTGCACATTGTTGTGCCGGCGGAAGGCGAAGTGCCTGTGGCCGAACTCTGTGCCATCATTGCGGCAGACAAGGGCGAGTATGCAGGCGTTGCCGCAGGCGGCGCAGCACCGGCTGCGGGAGCACCGGCAGCGGCCGCTGCTCCCGCAGCAGCAGCTCCAGCGGCGGCGGCAGCACCCGCGGCAGCAGCAGCTCCCGCAGGCGATGTGCATGTTGTAGTTATCGGCGGCGGCCCCGGCGGCTACCCTGCGGCAATCCGCGTGGCACAGCTGGGCGGCAAGGTCACCATTATCGAGAAGGGCGAGTTCGGCGGCACCTGCCTGAATCGCGGCTGCATCCCCACCAAGTCCCTGCTGCAGTCGGCAAACGTGTATCATATGGCAAAAGAGTCTAAAGTGTTCGGCATCACTATGACCGGCGCAGCGGTTGATTTCCCGGCTGTTATGGCTCGCAAGGCAACTGTTGTGAAGCAGCTTGTAGGCGGTCTGGGCGGAATCCTGAAGAGCCACGGCATGACCATTATCAAGGGCACGGGCGAAATCATCGACGCTAAAACCGTAAAGGTAAAAGAGACCGGCGAGACCATTAAGGCAGATAAGATCATCATCGCCACGGGCTCGGTTCCCAGCAAGGTACCCATCCCCGGCGTTGATCTTCCGGGCGTTATCAATTCAGACGGCGCTTTGTCGCTTGAAAAGCTTCCAAAAAGCATTCTCATCATCGGCGGCGGCGTTATCGGCATGGAATTCGCACAGGTTATGAAACGCATGGATGTAGAAGTGACCGTTGTTGAAATGATGCCACAGATTCTTCCGACCGAAGATGAAGAGATTGCAAAGGCCTTTACCGGCATGATCCAGAAGGAAGGCATCGAGATTCTGACCAATACCTCCGTCAGCAAGATCGAGGACAAGGGCGGCAAGAAGCTCGTGACCTACGGCGACAAGCAGAAAGAGGTTGATCTGGTGCTTGTGGCTGTGGGCCGCTCTCCGTACACTGAAGGCCTGGGACTTGACAAGGTCGGCGTTGTTATGGAAAAGGGTTTTGTAAAGGTGAATGAATATCTTGAAACAAGCGTTCCCGGCATTTATGCCATCGGCGATGCCATCGGCAATTATATGCTCGCACATGTGGCAACCTCTGAAGGCGAAACCGCAGCGCTGAATGTGCTGGGCAAGAAGCATAAGATGAACTATCGCTCAGTGCCACGCGCCGTCTACACCAGTCCAGAAGTGGCAAGCGTAGGCATGAGCGAGAAGGAAGCAAAGGCCAAGTACGGCGACGTGCAGATCGGCCGCTTTCCGTTTGTCGGCTGCGGCAAAGCCCTTGTCATCAATGAGACAGGCGGACTGGTTAAGATTATCGCCGACAAGAAGTACGGTGAAGTGCTGGGTGTTATGATACTTGGTCCCCATGCAACCGATCTCATCAACGAGGCTGCGCTTGCCATTCAAATGGAAGCAACTTTTGAGGAAATGGCCCACACCATTCATGCGCATCCCACGATTGCAGAAAGCATCATGGAAGCAGCCCTTGACGTGGATAAAAAAGCCATTCATATGCCTAAGAAAAAGTAAGACTTCAGTTTATTTTTTTCATACGAAAAAAGCCGCTCCCATTAGGAGAGGCTTTTTTTTATAAAAATTGACAAGCATGAATGATATGATTATCATTATGAACCATAAGGAAAACATTCAAAAGTGAAACCGTACTGCACATGCGGGAAATCCTCAAGGGAACATAGGAGCTTAAATGACAGCACTATCTATAAACCAGGTTACTGTCAGCAGTGAAGATATCGGCGATGCGATTCTGTTTCGCGCTGGTAAACCCGTTGCAGCCCTGGTCCTGTTTCCGGGAGCCAAAGTAGCCCCTGAACGATATGCCAGCCTGTGTGAAAAGCTGGTGGTTGAAACACGGGGTGAGGTTCTGGTTGTGGTCGGCCGGTTTTTTAAGAATTTCCCCAACCCCCTGCAGGGCAAAAGCAGAATACTGATAGCAGTCAAAGCACTTGAGAAAATGGGATATAAGGATGCTGCACAAAGGGTGTTTCTGGCCGGACATTCTTTTGGCGGTATCATGGCTAAAAAATACGTACCCAGCATGAAGCTTGGCGGGCTTATTCTGCTTGCGAGCTACATAAACCACTCCATTTCGAAAAATGCAACGCTTAAGGAGTATGCTGCGCCGGTGATGACGCTGGGCGGAGAGCTTGATGCCTATACGGGATTGAATTATATTGCGCGTGAATCCCGGCTGATCATGGAGCTGGAAAATATAGAAAAGGGCCTTGTGTGCAGAAAGCCGGTTATCCTTTTGCGCGGCATCAATCATATGCAGTTTGCCGACGGCATTCCCC
>CAIWCT010000087.1 GCA_903911225.1 uncultured delta proteobacterium | reverse complement strand
TGCCGAGGGGCTCAAAAGCAGAGAAATTGGCGACCTGCTCTGCATCAGTATAAAGACCGTTGAAAAACATCGGGAAAACATCATGCAAAAGCTCGACATCCACAACCTGCCAGCCCTCACCTCATTCGCCATCGATAACGGTCTCGTTGCACACAGCAGCTAAAAAAGTGCATGTCAGGGATTCGTGCTCCAGGAAAAACTGAACTCCCCCAACTGAATGGATCAGTTCCTCCAGGCTGCGCTAATCGTGGTTCCCCTGCCGGGTGCGGAATCAATTTTAAATTCTCCGCCGCTCAGCTCAACACGCTCGCGCATGCTGATAAGGCCGAACCCGTGCTCCGCGGTCATACCTGAGCGCTGGACAGCATGCAGACTGAAACCGGGGCCGTCGTCAGTTATGGTGAGCCGCAGCACCCCCTTGCTTTTTCGCAGCTCCACAGAAACATGCTCGGCGCTGCTGTGCTTGGCCACATTGGTCAGCGCCTCCTGCAAAACGCGGTAGATGACGATTTTCAGATCGCCGGAAATTTGGCTCTCCTTGATGCGAATATCCTGCCGCAGGCTGACTCCCGAATAGATGCGCTGGTATTCACGGCAATACCAGGAAATAGTGGCAACAATGCCGAGCTGGTCGAGAACTGCGGGCCATAATGACACGGAAATACGCCGTGCTTCTACCATAACGTTTTGGATGACTAGAATCAGATTGTTTAACGCTGCAATGCCGTCATCAATTCTTTCACGTTCAAGAAGACTTACAGCATTATCCACTCCATATTTTATGCCGGTCAGCGCCTGCCCGATTTCATCGTGGAGTTCCTGCGCCCATCGTTTGCGTTCGGCGTCTTCAGCGTCCATGAGCCTGTTTGAGAGAAATTTGAGCTGCCCGGCTGTCGTGTTCAGCGCACTATTGCTCATGATAATAAAAACCATGGTAAAAGCAAAAATAAAAAAGGTGGAAATCCAGAGCACAAGCCGCAGTTGCCAGGAACGCCGATCAATTGTTGCAGAGAGAATCTCAACGGTTCCGTTAAGCGTAACGCGGAAATATTCATTCAAAGAAGAAATCATATAATCCATATCATAGGTCAGATCAAAAAGGCGCAGGTACTCTGTCGAGCGTTCGCTGTTTTCCATCTGATACATAAGTTCATGCAGCAGGCTTCGCTTTGCCTGCGTATTGTTATCTGTCGGCAAATACTCCTCGAAACGAAGCTGTACATACTCAATGCGCGGTTTGACAACATGCCAAAGATTCTCTGTATCCTCCACTTTGAGCTTGAATTCAGAATCACGCCTTGAAAGTTCCGCTGTCAGATCAGAGTGAATAAAGGCATTAAGATCCCGGTCGAAGAGCTTGACCGCGTGCTTCCATTGTTCGATAGCAGTGCGCAAATCATTGCTTATCAGTATATCCTTGGTGCAGCTGACAACCCTGTCCCAGCCTCCTGCAAGATGATATGCCTCGGCATTTTTACGCATGAGTTTCTTGGCGGAGTAATCGTAGTACTGAAACAGTAAGACAATACCGCCAAAGCATACCATCATCACCACGGCTGCAGCCCATGGCCGGAGAATCAGCCTCTGCACACGCTTCATACAACCTGCGCCCTCATCAGTGTCCTTTTTCAATCAAATAGCGAAGCGAAAAAATGTCTTCGCTCAAATTTGGCATGTTGAGAATAATATGATGGTCAACAACGCTCGTATGCTTATTCACAACATCAGCCATCCAGGGGTTCCAGTAGTTAAGCTCCCCGTTTCTGGGGTTCCAGCGCCAGCACCAGTCCCACAGCTTCCACAGCCTGCCCTGCCTGTCGTACAGCATCTCCTGCTGCAGGGCGAAGGTTTCCCTGTCAACATACCAGATGCGAGAGCCATAAATATAAGATGCATCCTTATAGGTAATTTTTACAATCCAGACAGGACGACGCTCCCACCAGTACCGCTGGCAGACCCCTCCATATTTATCGCTATACTTGATCGGCCTAGGATTGAAAGAGGGGCACAATACCACCGCCTCGCCGAGAAGCTCATAGTCGGCCGGGTGCGCAGCAATTTTGCTCCAATATCCCTTCCAATCCTCCCATGTGAGGTCTGAACCAACCAGCGGGTCCTGCGTATTGGTGCCCGCCAGCCTTCGGATGCGGCGCATTGAGGGAATATACGATATAAAGGAATCTTCAGCCGCAGTATCCTTGTAGCGGGTGCGCACTGCAGCGAACCCTTTTAGATCATAGGGATAGAGCGCAAGGATGGAACCCTTTTCATAAATGTCCTCGAAGCCGGGGATGGCAGGAATTGGGTTTAGTTTAATTCGCCCGGCGTAATTGTTCCAGTGCAGCTCAATCTTTTCTACGCGCTCGCGGGTGCCATTCCTGCCGTAAAGACCGATAGACATGGGCATGGAATTGAGATTATCCGCCATAACAGTCAGACGATCATAATTATGAACTATTTGCTGGGCATTTTGAGGATGGGGAAAAGGAATGCCGGCGACCCAGCCGGTTAGATTTCCATATGAATCGAGGGAACAAGCAGAGGAATATTTTTTTGTAGCTTCAAGAAAGCCCCGGTCATTCCATGCATGCGTAGTTGGAACAATGACCATTTCAAGAGGAAAATAGTTATAGCCCGCAAAAACACCCGTTCCGGTCAGGCGGTCAACCTCCCAGTCAAAGCCGTAAGGGAATAGCTGGCGCAGTTCCTTCTCGTACTGTGCAATATTTTCAGGGGTAATGACTAAACCCGGCTTAATGGAAGGCGACCGGGTATCTTTTTCAACAAGCTGGGGGGCTGTATAGCCTAGAAAAGTTTCCCATTGACTGCCAAGCTCAACGGCCTCAGGTAAGCTTAGTGTATCTGCCCATTCGATTAAATTCTGATCTTTTGTGCTCGCAGCCCACTCACGCCACTGGTGAAGCCAAACGGGATAGTCATCAGCAATGGCCGAAAAAGCAAAAGGGTTGCACAGGAGAAGTAAAAATAAAAAAACAACGATTTTCCTTTTAAAGAAGGCTTTCGACATGTCCCCTCCCTTCCTCATAGTTCAATTCAACCATTTGAAGTCAGAGTCATCATATTATTTGCGCGTATGGACGAATTTTTTTAATACTTCTTTATTTTTTTTTATGCAAGCTTTAGAAAATAATTTTTCTCAAGGTCTGAAAGATGCGCGCGGCCATAACTATTGACAGCATTACGATACATGCTACAATCCCTCATCTTTTAAATTAAAAAAGAATTCTATCTAATGTCAAAAACAAAAACAATCTACACATGCTCGTTCTGCGGCAATCAGAGCCCAAAATGGCTTGGCAAATGCCCGGACTGCGACCAGTGGAACACCTTCTACGAAGAGCTGCAAAAACCGGCATCAAAACGCACCCAGTTCGAGTTTGACGCAGGCGCGCATCAGGGGCCGGTATCGCTGCACAGCATCAATCCCGACAGTGAGGACCGAGTTGCCACGGGCATCGGCGAGCTCGACCGCGTCCTGGGCGGAGGGCTCGTACGCGGCGCTGTAATTCTCATTGGCGGCGACCCCGGCATCGGTAAATCAACCCTTGTGCTGCAGGCCCTTACAAGCCTTGCCAGCCGCGGTATTAAAGTGCTGTACGTAACGGGTGAAGAATCGCTGCGACAGCTGCGCATGCGCGCCGAACGCCTGGGCTCCATGCCCGACAACCTCTTTATCCTGGCTGAAACCGCCCTTGAAACCATCATCGAGCATATCAGGGAATTCAAGCCAGCTATTTTCGTTGTCGACTCAGTGCAGACCGTATATACCGGTGAGCTTGAGTCTGCACCGGGAAGTGTCAGCCAGCTTCGAGAGTCATCTGCGCGGCTTATCACCCTTGCCAAGCAGTCAGACACGGCAGCTTTTCTCATCGGTCATGTGACAAAAGACGGCGCCATTGCAGGCCCCCGCGTGCTCGAGCATATGGTCGACACCGTGCTCTATTTTGAAGGCGACCGGGGGCATTCATACCGCATTCTCAGGGCCGTCAAAAACCGTTTCGGCTCAACCGATGAAATCGGCGTTTTTGAAATGGGCTCTGCAGGCCTCATGGAAGTGACCAGCCCCTCGGAACTTTTTATTTCAGATCGCCCTGAAAATGCTCCCGGCTCAACCGTAGTGCCTAGCATAGAGGGAACGCGGCCCATACTGGTCGAGGTTCAGGCCCTCACCGCGCCAACCCCTCTTCCAATGCCCCGGCGCACAGCTATCGGCATTGATCAGAACCGCACCTCAGTGCTTGTGGCAGTGCTTGAAAAAAAACTTGGCATGACCCTTTTCAATCAGGACATATTCCTTAATGTTGCCGGGGGCATCAGATTAAATGAACCGGGAGTTGATCTCGGCATCATTACCTCCATCGTCTCAAGCAAGCTTGAAAAGCCCATGCCGGCCCATACTGTCGTCTGCGGCGAGGTTGGCCTTACCGGCGAAGTTCGCGCCATAAGCCAGATAACACAGCGCATCAAAGAAGCCGAACGCCTTGGATTCACACAGTGCATACTCCCCAAAAAAAATATGAAGGGCCAGTCCGGCTCGTCAAAAATAAAGCTTTTCGGAGTGGAATCAGTTAAAGAAGCAATAGACCATCTGTTTAAAAAATAGAAAGGATCTGTCAGTCATGTCCATAATCGCCCGTGCAGGATATCCGGTCATCGGCACCATCGCCCTTATAGCAGCAGTCTTTACGCTCGCGGCTTTTATAACCGCAGGCTCTGCACAGACTTTGTTCCGGAGCCTTGCAGCCCTCGGAGTTTTTTTCTTCCTTTTCTCGCTTTATTTTTTTCGGGATCCGGAGCGCATCATACCCACAGCACCCGAACTTCTGCTGGCGCCCGCAGACGGAACCATCATCGATATCACGGAAATGGATGAACCGGTCTATCTAAAAACCAAAGCAAAACGGGTGAGCATCTTCATGTCGGTCTTCAATGTCCATGTAAACCGGGCTCCTCTGAACGGGACCATCGAATTCCTCACGTATAATCCGGGGAAATTCATTTCGGCTTTCAAAGACAAGGCATCGGAAGAAAATGAAAGTATTTTTGCGGGCATTAAGGGAGAGGGCGGGAAGGTTCGAATTTCAGTAAAATTTATAGCGGGCTTGATTGCTCGGCGGATTGTCTTCTACAAGCAAATTAACGATACGGTCACTCAGGGCGAACGCATCAATATGATACGCTTTGGCTCCCGGGTGAATATTTTTTGCCCTGTCGATTCAACCATTAATGTAAAAAACGGAGACAAAGTAACAGCCGGCCAAACTGTTATAGCAGTTCTTAAGAAAGGCTCGTAAAGGTGACGCTTTTCTTGCGGCGGTCCTTGCTTTCAATCTGGCCGATGGTATAAGCATCCTGCTGCATTGCCTTAAGACGCTGCAGCACATCCTCTTCCTGTGCCGCTGGAACTACCAGTACAAGACCAATGCCGTTATTGAAGGTGCGCATCATCTCTTCTTCCTCGACATTGCCTCTGTCTTTCAGGAAATAAAAAATGGGGGGTACCGGCCATGAACCGGGCCTGAGATGTGCAAGGCATCCTTTGGGAAGAATACGGGCAATATTATCCACCAGGCCGCCGCCCGTAATATGGGCTATCCCTTTTAACTGAAAATCGCGCATAAGGTTGAGCACTGCTTTAACGTAAATGCGCGTCGGCTTTATAAGCTCCTCGCCGACTGTGCAGCCAAATTCCTGCACATAATCCGTAATCTTGAGCTTCAGATTATCAAACATTATGGTGCGGGCAAGAGAGAGGCCATTGCTGTGGACACCGCTTGAGGCAATACCGATAATTTTGTCGCCAACGGTAATCGTTGATCCATCAATCACCTTGTCTTTGTCGACAACACCTACCACGAAACCGGCAAGGTCATACTCACCGTCCGGATAAAACGACGGCATCTCTGCTGTCTCTCCGCCCACAAGGGCACAACCCGAATCCTTGCACCCTTCCACCATACCCTTAACAAGATCAACAAGTATATCATTGTCAATCTTGCCCATGGAAATATAATCGAGCATAAACAGAGGCTCGGCGCCCTGCACGATTATGTCATTGACGCACATGGCCACAAGGTCGATGCCGACAGTATCGTGTTTGTTCATCATGGAAGCGACTTTCAGCTTTGTGCCAACACCATCGGTGGAGGCGACAAGCACGGGCTCTTTGTACTTCTGGTTGTTCAGGGCAAAAAGGCTGCCGAAACCGCCGATGCCCGCAAGAACCTCATGCCTGAAGGTCGGCTTAACAAGTGTTTTCAGGGACTGCACAAAACGATCTGCAGCATTAATATCAACACCCGAATCCTTATACGTAAACTTTTTATCCATAGCAGTGCGTCATCCTGTAAGTAATTATCATGTAAGTTGTATGTATAGCAGAATGTATTTTAAGAAGAAAGAGAAAAGCACGTCACAGGCTTACAGTGCTATGCTTAATTTGAATGAGTTCATGAACCCACATCGACTATAGCTATTTTTACCAAAAAGGTCAAAACAATCTATACCGTGCTCACGTAATTAAAAAATCCAATCATACAACAAATGCCTATTCTGCCGGATCCGGTTTAAGGATGACAATCGTAGCGCCCCAGCCGCCTGCATCCTCAGATGCCGGATAAAATGCCTGAACCTCCGGCAATCGCTCAAGTATGCGCTGCACGGTCTGCCGCAATACACCCCTGCCCTTGCCATGTATAATGCGCACCTGCAGAATGCCTTTTCCACGGCATTCTGCTAAATATTCAGGCACCAGGTCCCTGCAATCGGCCGGTTGAAAAGTATGTAGATCCAGTGCGCCGTCTATGGGGTGTCGAAAAAACTGGTCGGACTGTTCCATAGCATTTCCTGTTAAATATGTCAGCCAGTCATGCGGCAACATGTATCGGCAGAGGATGCCGCGAAGAAACCATTTGATTTTTAGTTCATATTTTAATATGTTACAAATTAAAAATAAAACCTTTTAGTGAGCCTCATGCACCCAATAAAACCTCTTCTTGTTGCCGGCAGCGCATGGGTGATACTACTCATGATTTCATTTTGGGCGAGCATCTACATGGGTTGGGGCCCAGCAGAAAGCGCCCATGACCCGGCATCGATATGGATGTATGTCCGCAGAGGGCTCTTGCTTGCATGCGCGCTGTTGCTGCCGCTTGTGGCCGGCAGCAAGGGCGCGGGGGCCTATGGCTGGAAGATCACGCAAAAATGGCTGCTGATTGCCATACCCCTTGGTGTGGCTATGGGCTTTGTAAATCCCGGTGGTTTTGATCCGCGTTATGTTTCGGCAATTCTGCTTGCCTGCATGCATGCGCTGGCTACGGAGCTTTTTTTCCGGGCATATCTTATCACTACTCTATCGGCATATTTTAAAAAATTCTGGCCGCCGGTCATTATCTCATCAGTGATGTATGGCATTTTTTATCTGACTGTCTCGACGACCTGGCAGCAGCCGGGAGCAGGAAAGTTTATTTTTGTCGGTCTATTCAGCATAATAGGCATACTTCATGGCTATTGCTACAAAAAATCTCAGAGTTTTTTAGCCCCCTGGATCATTCATTTTCTTGGGGTCCTAAAATACAAATTATTTTTTTAAAATTATGAGCAGGAGTTTTCATGAAAGCTATTAAATGGATACTCACCTGTATTGCGGTTGTGTACGCCTGCTGCGTCGTGTACGCACTCATCCCCCAGCAATCAGTTCCCGTGAAAGAGCTTGCCGGCAAAGACAGCCGGTTCATCCAGGTAAAAGACCGCACGATCCATTACATACAGGCCGGCCAAGGGAAACCCCTTGTTCTGGTGCATGGTTTTGCCGGATCGACCTATACCTGGCGCTATCTTATCCCTCTGCTTGCACAGCACAACACAGTGTATGCCCTTGACCTGCTCGGCTTCGGCCTCTCGGACAAACCGGTCGACGCCAATTACAACCTGCGCGCACAGGGGCAGCTTGTTATCGACTTTATCGACGCGCTGAAACTGGCGCCCGTAGAGCTTGTCGGCCACTCCATGGGGGGCGTTATTGTAAGCTGCGCCGCTGTGCAGGCGCCAAAAAAAATAGACAAACTGGTCGTTATGGATGCCGGTTTTTATCATGGCGGGCCTCCCGCTTTCACGAAACACCTTTTCTTCCCCTTTGATATATTGATGGCCCGTTCTTTTTATACCAAAGGCACCCGCTCAAGAAGCCTGCTCAATTCCTATTACAATAAAACGCTCATAACCGATGAGCTGATTGAAAATTATCTCAGGCCCGCACGCACGCCCCATGCAGCGGACGCCCTGGCGAGCATGATGACAAAGTCATCAGGTGAATCCTATGATGGCATCAGCGCCGGGATCACCGTGCCCACACTGCTCATATGGGCGCGCAATGATGCGCCTATTCCCCTTGCCGACGGTGAGCGCCTGCAGCGGGAAATAAAAGGATCAAAGCTTGTCGTCGTGGACAAGTCCGGGCATATGATACAGGAAGAACAGCC
>CAIWCT010000086.1 GCA_903911225.1 uncultured delta proteobacterium | reverse complement strand
CAGGCTGTATGCAGAGCCTGGATTTCCGAGACCTGTAATGAGCTTCACAGGAAACATGCCATGTTGTAACGCGGCAGTTCATGCCGTTTGAAAATCATGCTGCCAGTTGGCGCAGACCTTACTTTTTGCCCGGGGCAGCCTTGGCAGCCGGGGCAGCCTTGGCAGCCGGAGCAGCCTTGGCACCTGGAGCAGCCGGGGCAGCCTTGGCACCTGGAGCAGCCGGGGCAGCCTTGGCATCAGCAGCCGGAGCGGCTTTGGCTTCCTCTGTTTCCTCTTTGATAACGGTAGGCGCTATGATGTTCACCACGCCAGCTTCAGGATCGCACAGTATTTGAACATTTGGCGGCAGCTTCAAGTCCTTCACATGGATGGATTCACCGATTTCCATTGCAGTGACATCTATGTCGATATGCGGCGGAACCTCGGCCGGCAGGCTTTTTACATTGATTTCATGGAGTATGTGACGCAGAATACCGCCATTTTTTACTCCAATTGATTTGCCGACGATGCGCACATGCACGGGAACTACTATTTTTTCATCCATGTGTACGGCAAAAAAGTCCATATGCTGTATTTTCCCCTTGACCGGATCCCGCTGTATGTCTTTGATAACAACCATGTTTTCCTGTGCATCCATGCCCGGGACTTCAAGTTTATACAGTTTGTAATCCTGCATATCTTCGTGGCCGGGGCGGAACATTTTTTCCATTTCAAGGGCTTTGACGCAAAGGGCAACAGGCTTATATTTATGGCCGTATACGACCGCAGGAATGACTCCCTGCGCGCGCAGTTTGCGGTTAACGCCTTTGCCTGTGCCCTGGCGCGGTGTTGCGGTGATGGTAATTGTCTGGCTCATGGTGTCTCCTTACAGCTGTTGGTATATGATATTGAATTTTTCTTATATGAAAAGCGAGCTTACCGAGTCGTTGTCGTGAATGCGCTTGATGGCAACGGCAAAAAGCTCGGCAATAGACAGCACTTTTATCTTTTTTGACGCCTGCCCCGCAGGGGTTAGCGGTATCGTATTGGTTACCACGAGTTCTTCGAGACAGGAGCTTTCGATTTTTTCGATGGCCGAACCGGAAAGCACGGGATGTGTAGAGCAGGCTGCAACTGACAGCGCCCCGCGCGAACAGACCGCGTCTGCAGCCTTGGTAAGAGTGCCTGCCGTGTCAACCATGTCGTCGAGCACCAGGGCATGCTTGCCTTCGATATCGCCGATGATATTCATGACCTCTGCTTCGTTTGCCCGCAGGCGGCGTTTATCGATAATAGCAATAGTTGCTCCGATACGTTTTGCCATGCTGCGTGCGCGCTCGACACCGCCGGCATCGGGTGAAACGATGACAACTTCTTTGCCTGCATATTTTTCCTGCAGATATTGGAAGATGATCGGCGAGGCGAAAAGATTATCAACGGGAATGCTGAAAAACCCCTGTATCTGTCCGGCATGCAGGTCAATGGTCAGAACCCGGTCGGCTCCTGCGGTAGTGAGCAGGTCTGCAACCAGCTTTGCCGTTATCGGCACCCGGGGCGCGACCTTGCGGTCCTGCCGGGCATATCCGTAATAGGGAATAACGGCGGTGATACGTTCTGCTGATGCCCTTTTGAGGGCATCAATCATGATCAGGAGCTCCATAAGGTGCTTATTGACAGGATTGCAGGTTGACTGCATGACGAACACATCCATACCGCGCACGTTTTCCTGCACTTCGACCATTGTCTCGCCGTCGCTGAAGGATCCGACTTTTGCTTTGCCGGGGGGCTGATTGAAATACGTGCAGATTTCACCAGCAAGAGCAGTGTTTGCATTGCCCGAGAAAATTTTAAAATCGTTCACACAAGACTCCTTTTTTATGCCACTGACACTTCTGGCAGTACAATGGGTTTATATGCATTGCTGCATCAGGGGCTCGTTCGGTTTCAGCTATTTCCATCCGTTTGGGCATGCGCCTGCCGGAAGCCTGGGGCGATGAAAATATCGCCGGTTATGGTTTTGGAAAGCTGTGTAGCAGCTTTCCGGCAGTCCTGGCGATTTTCAAAAATTCCAAAAACCGATGAACCGCTTCCGCTGAGCAGCGCACCGCATGCGCCTGCCTGCATAAGCCCTTGCTGTATGGCGGCAATCTCAGGATGCCGGGGTATCACCACCAGCTCAAAATCATTTTGCAGCAGCTTGCACACCTGTGCAAGGTCCTCAATCGAATTAGATAAAATAATATTTTTTCGTTGATTTGTCAATAGGATATCTTGGCTGAAGGTTGTGTACGCCCATGCCGTAGATATGCTGAAACCGGGGAAAACAATGACATACCAGAGTTTAGGGTACAGGTGGGCCTGCTGCAGTATTTCACCGACACCGGTAGCGCAGGCTGTTGCCCAGGGTGTTAGGAAAAAAGGCACGTCAGCCCCAAGTTTGAGTGCAAGCTTCTGGAGACTTTGCAGTGGCATCCCCAGGTCAAAAAGCCTGTTAAGGCCGTCAAGGGTAGCGGCTGCATCGCTGCTGCCGCCGCCAAGGCCTGCCCCTGCCGGTATTTGCTTGCGCAGCTTGATGTCTATGCCCCTGTCGGCTCCGCAGTGCCCCAGAATGAGCTCTGCTGCCCTGTACACGAGATTTGTGCGGTCTGACGGAACTGCCGGGTTGTCAACGGTAAGGCTTATGCCGGGAGCAGATGTTTTTTG
>CAIWCT010000085.1 GCA_903911225.1 uncultured delta proteobacterium | reverse complement strand
GTGGCGACATCCATACTGTAGAAGGATTTCACATGGATCTGAAAAGCACCATCCGCAGCATACCCGATTTTCCCAAGCCGGGCATACTCTTTCGCGACATCACCACAATGCTGAAAGACGGCGCGGCATTCTCCTTTGTTATCGACGAGCTTGCACAGCGCTACCGGGGCAGCAGCCTTGATGCCATTGCAGGCATCGAATCGCGGGGCTTTATTTTCGGCGCCGCCCTGGCGGCAAAACTGGGCACGGGGTTCATCC
Source organism: uncultured delta proteobacterium (assembly GCA_903911225.1). Classification (GTDB taxonomy): domain Bacteria; phylum Desulfobacterota; class WTBG01; order CAIYCZ01; family CAIRTM01; genus CAIWCT01. Next base: position 4,958 of record CAIWCT010000085.1, on the reverse strand, counting down.
CCATCCGCAAACCCGGCAAGCTGCCGGCAAAAACAGTCTCTGCCGAATACAGCCTTGAATACGGCACAGATAAAATTGAAATGCATGCTGATGCCGTCAGCCCGGGCATGCGGATACTGCTGATTGACGACCTGCTTGCCACCGGCGGCACCATGCAGGCCGCCTGCGAGCTTGTTGAAAAAACCGGCGGCCTCGTAACAGAGTGCTGCTTCATCATAGAGCTTGCCGGCCTGAAGGGAAGGGATGTTCTGGCAGGGAAAAATATTTTTTCTTTGCTGGTGTACTGAACAAAGTCTGCAGGAGTCTGCCGCGGCGGACGATAGGACGATAATGAACATCTGAAGCCGAACCGGCGCCTATTACCTATAAGCTGATTATGCAAAAAGAACGACTCGAACAGATACTGAACGCATTCCCCGCAGGCCGCATCATGGTTGTGGGGGATGTGATGCTTGATGAATATGTAAGGGGCTCGGTAGAGCGCATTTCACCCGAAGCGCCCATTCCGGTGGTAAATCTCCATAACGGCACCGCCCGCGATGTGCGCCTGGGCGGGGCGGCCAATGTATTCAATAATATTGCAGCACTGGGGAATCGCAATGTGCTGCTGTGCGGCGTGGTGGGACAGGACGCCGACGGCCAGCTGGTGCGCGAGCGCATCGCCTCGACGGGCGCCGACCCCTGCTGCTTGATCACCGAGCCGTCGCGCCCCACGACCATAAAGACGCGCATCATTGCCCACAATCAGCAGGTCATACGCCTTGACCGCGAAGACCGCTCGCCCGTGCCTGCACCGTGCAGGAAGCAGCTGGCCGAGCGCATCATTACCCATGCCGGCAGCCTTGACGCCATTATTTTTTCCGATTATGAAAAAGGACTCATCACACCGGAGCTGCTGCAGGAGGTGCTGCCGCAGGTTACGGGCCGCCCGAACCTGATCGTGGCAGTTGACCCCAAGTTCAGCAATTTTAAGCATTTTAAAAACGTCACCATCGTGGTTCCCAACCGCAAGGAAGCAAGCGGTTTCATGCGCCACGAAATAAAGGGCGCAGAAGATGCGCTTTCAGCCGCCCACGATATCATGAAAAATCTCGGCTGCAGCTGCGTGCTGGTGAAGCTGGGGGAGCTGGGCATGCGCCTTGTGGACAGCGCCGGCCTTGATGTAAAAATACAGACCGCGGCCGAGCAGGTCTACGATGTCACGGGCGCGGGCGATACGGTCATAAGCACGCTGGTGCTTGCCCGTACGGCAGGCGCCACATGGGAGGAGGCCGCGCGCATTGCCAATGTGGCAGCGGGCGTTGTGATTCATTATATCGGCACATCGACCCTGACGGTCAATCAGCTGAGCAATGCAATCCTGCACAATAAGTTTACTGAGCCATGAGCACGCCTAAAACTCTGCAGCCCGTCAAGCTCATTGCAAGCATCATCACCGCTGATCCGGAGCTTATGGATGCGGTATGCCTCCATCTGGAAAACAGCTATGGCCCGATTGACTACCGCAGCAACCAGTTGCCCTTCAACTATACCGATTACTATGAGGCTGAAATCGGCGCGGGGCTTTTTCGGCACTTTGTAACAATTCGCGACCTGATCGCTCCCGAGAGCCTGCCGGGCATCAAGCTCTTTGCAAATAACCTTGAAGCAACGTGTGCGCGGCCCGATGGCACGCGGCGGGTAAATATCGATCCGGGCTACATAACACTGCATCATCTGATACTGGCCACCTGCAAGAATTTTGCACACCGGCCGTATCTGCGCGACGGCGTCTTTGCCGACCTGACGCTGCTCTATAAAGGCGGCACGTTTACAGCCCTTGACTGGACATTCCCCGACTACCGCTCCCCTGAGCTTATAGCTCTTTTAAACGGTTTGCGGGACAGGTACTATCAGCAATTAAAACTTTGTGATGCTCCCGCATGCAGGGCGGCACAATCCGGTCAGAATAACGACCCTTTAAATCTTGAATCCTAACCCTTTATCTGGAGAAATACCATGCTTCGAAGCATGACCGGCTATGGCCGTAGCGAACAGGCAACCGACGAGCGCAAGATAAGCGTTGAAGCGCGCTCCGTCAATCACCGCTTCCTGGACATATCCCTGCGGATTCCTAAAATTTTTTATCCCCTTGAAAGCGACATCCGCAAGCTGATATCGGCCAATGTTTCGCGGGGGAAGATAGATGTAAACCTGCAGTATGCGTCCCAGCAGAACGGGGATGCGGAAATGCAAATCGATGCGGCCAAGGTGAAAAATCTGTACGGCCAGCTCAGCAAAATACAGCAGGAAGCGGGCATCCCCGGCTCAGTTGATATGGCCTGCCTGCTGCCCCTGCGCGATATTTTTTTAAAGGAACCGGACAACCAGCAGGATGTGCAGCTGCTGTGGGCCTCCATCAAGCCCGTTCTTGAGCAGGCCCTCGGGCAGCTGCGGCAAATGCAGGACGCCGAGGGCTCGGCCCTTACCGATGATCTGACAGCGCGCATGAGCCATGTTGAAACTGTGCTTGCTGAAGTTACCCGGCGGGCTCCCGAAGCACTTGCTTCCCGGCTCCAGACGCTTAAGGAACGCGTGCGCCAGCTGTGCGACGGCGTGGCTGTGGATGAGCAGCGCATGGTGCAGGAAATAGCCCTTCTTGCCGACCGCAGCGACGTCACTGAAGAGCTCATCCGCGCCAAAAGCCATATCAGCCAGTTCCGCAAATGGCTCGGCTCATCCGAGGCCGTCGGCAAGAAGCTCGACTTTCTCCTGCAGGAGCTCAACCGCGAGGTCAACACCATCGGGTCCAAGGCCTCCGATGCCGACATAGCCATGAAGGTTGTGGGGGCAAAAAACGAGCTTGAAAAAATCCGTGAGCAGGTGCAGAACGTTATGTGAGCATAAGGGATAGAAGTCTGCGCTGAGTTCGGTGTAGGGGCAGGCCCCCGTGCCTGCCCTAAGATATTAGTTCGGAGCCTCTGTGTCTTCTATTCTGAAATTCCGGCTTCTGTTTTAAAGGACCCTAAACAAGTATGTCGACAGATACAGCCCCTTCAAAGCATCTTCTTTTTGTCGTTTCGGCCCCGTCAGGTGCGGGAAAGACATCGCTGTGTATCGAGGCAGTGAAGCGGCTGCAGGCGATTCGTTTTTCCGTGTCCCACACCACCAGGCCCATGAGAAACGGGGAGGAACACGGCAAAAACTATTTTTATGTTTCATCCGCAGAGTTTGAAGCAATGCTGCAGCAGAACAAAATTGCCGAATGGACCGAAATTTACGGCAACCGCTACGGCACGGCCAGACAGACCATTGCAGAGGCATTCGCCGGAGGCTATGACCTGCTGTTTGACATTGATGAGCGCGGCGGCCGCCAGCTCACCGATGCCTATGATGATGTCGTGACCATTCTGGTATTGCCGCCCAGCCTTGCCGAGCTTCGCCGCCGCCTTCGCGGCCGTGGCACTGAGGACGAGCCGTCGCTTCAGCGCAGGCTCACGCGGGCAAAAGAAGAAATGGGCCAGATGCGCTGGTATAAATATATTATTGTAAACGACCGCTTTGAGGATGCCGTGGGGCAGCTCATGGCCATCATCACGGCCGAGCGCTGCAGGCAGGATCACCGCATTATTGAGGAATTGCTTAATGAAGAGGACAGCTCCAAAGGATAAAATCATTGTCGCCCTTGATGTTGAGAATCTGCCCGCAGCCCTGAAGCTCGTGGAGCTTTTGCATGATGAGGTAGGGGCTTTCAAGATAGGCAAACAGCTTTTTACCGCCAGTGGGCCCGATGCCGTGCGCAGCATTCAAGGGCTTGGCGGCAGGGTGTTTCTGGATCTTAAGTTTCACGATATACCCACCACCGTGGCCAAGGCCTCGGTAGAAGCGGCACGTCTGGGGGCGTTCATGTTCAACATGCATGCTCTGGGTGGCTTTGCAATGATGCAGGAGGCGGTGAAGGCGGTTCGGGCTTTATCCGATGGGAAGCTGCAGCCTCTTATGATTGCCGTCACCGTACTGACCAGCATGGGGCCCGATGATCTGAAGCCTCTGGGCATTACCCTGCCGGTTGATGAGCTTGTGGTGCGTCTTGCCCTTCTTGCCAAAGAAGCTGGCATGAACGGTGTGGTGGCCTCACCACGGGAGATCAGGCTCATAAAAAAAGCCTGCGGCCCTGATTTTCTGGTGGTTACGCCCGGCATACGCCCGGCCGGTGCAGAGGCAAACGACCAGAAGCGCGCCATGACGCCCGGCGAGGCTGTGCAGGCCGGGGCCGACTTTATCGTTGTGGGCCGGCCTATAACTCATTCCCCCGACCCGCAGGCGGCGGCCCGAAGCATTGCCGGGGAAATAGCCTTGGTGCTGGCATAATTTTTTTACTCCAGCGGACGCAACCCTAATCCGCGCACATACTTATCGTAGGTTTTAAACCTGTCTATTGAATTTCTCAACTGGTTGGGTTGAGGAACATTCTTTTATAGGCTTAACCCAACAGCCCAAACGACACAAGAGGGGTAAGATTATAAAAGTCGTTGTTGCTATCTTTTTCGCGCGCGGCTGAATAACGAATTGCTACTTGAAAAAAAATGAGGGGGTAAAGAATGGTCAACAAAGGTCGCACAGTATTTTTTCTGTCACTTGTCTTCCTGTGTCTGGCATTGCCATGCCGCACTGTCCGGGCCGACGGTGAAATTGTTTCGCCCGATGTCTACAGCCGGTTTCAGGCTCTGGGCGCAGAGCTCTCCCGCGATACGCAGGGGCTCGACGGACTTCTGTCCCACATAAAGCACAAAAAAGGCATGGCCTCACTAACCAAGGCTGAGCTTGCAGAGTTCCGGTCGCTGCGCAAGAGCATAACCGGCAGGCAGCGCGAGGTGCTGGACAGGCTTCATGACATGGAACAATCGCTCATCGCCCATAACGCCGATCCCCTGTTTTTGGAACGCCACCGCAAAATGGCAGAAGATATGAAAGAGCGG